>JAUPLT010000397.1 GCA_030836785.1 Actinomycetota bacterium | reverse complement strand
TTGACGAACGACAGTTTGTCGCCGTCGCGGCGCGGCACCACGTGCAGGTGGATGTGAAACACCGTCTGGAACGCGGACTTACCGTCGTTGATCGCCAGGTTTGTTCCGGTGGCGCCGAGTCCGGTACGCGCGGCCAGGGCGACCCGCCTGCCCACCGCCAGCATCCCGGCCAGCGTTTCTGCCGGGGTGTCGGTGGTGTCGACGGTGTGGGCCTTGGGAATCACCAGTGTGTGTCCGGCGGTGAACGGCCGAATGTCAAGGAACCCGAGGTAGTCGTCGTCCTCGTAGACCGGTATCGCCGGAGCGGTCCCGGCGACGATGTCGCAGAACACACATGACATCTCGCCACCGTAGCGGGTTGGCCGACAGCTAGGCTGCGCCGAGTGGACGCCACCGATCTCGCCTTCGCCGGGGCCGCCGAACAGGCCCGCCTGCTGGCTGCCGGGGCCATCTCGGCCCCGGCACTGCTGGAGCTTTACCTCGACCGCATCGCGCGTCTTGACCGGGAACTGCGCTCGTTCCGGATCGTGATGACCGAGGACGCCCGCCGGGAGGCTGCCGCCGCCCAGCAGCGCCTCGACGCCGGCGAGCGGCTGCCGCTTTTGGGCGTGCCGGTTGCCATCAAGGACGACAGCGACGTCGCCGGGGAGTTCACCTGCTACGGCAGCAGTGCCTATGACCTCGAGGCCACGGCCGACTCCGAGGTGGTGCACCGGCTGCGCCAGGCCGGCGCGGTGATCCTCGGTAAGACTTCGGTGCCGGAAATGATGCTCTGGCCGTTCACCGAGACGGTCAGCTTCGGCGCCACCCACAATCCCTGGGATGTGACGTACACCCCCGGTGGCAGCAGCGGCGGCAGTGGCGCCGCGGTGGCCGCCGGACTCGCCCCGCTGGCGCTCGGCTCGGACGGCGCCGGGTCGATCCGGATCCCGGCCAGTTGGTGCGGGCTCTACGGGCTCAAACCTCAGCGCGGCCGGGTGCCGATCGCAGCCGGCGAGGACCCGTGGAACGGACTGAGTGTCAACGGGCCGCTGAGCCGCACCGTCGAGGACGCCGCGCTGTTCCTCGACGTCACCCATGACGGCCAGGCCCCGCGCGGCGGGTTCGTCAAGGCGGCCGCCCGCGAGCCGGGCCGGTTGCGGATCGCCTTCAGCACCAAGCTCCCGCCGACGATGATCGCGCGACTGGGTCGTCCGCAGCAGCGGGCGCTGGACGGGATGGAGACCCTGCTACGCGACCTGGGCCACGAGGTGCTCTGGCATGACCCGGACTATCCGGCGTGGGCGATGTACGGCCACGTGCTGCCCCGGATGTGGCGCGGCGTGTACGAGGAGGTTCGCAAACTGCCCTACCCGGAGCGGCTGGAGCCGAGGACGAAGGCGGTCGCCCGGCTTGGTTCGATGATCTCCGAGCGGTGGATGGACAAGGTCCGTGCGGCCGAGCCGACGCTGATCGAGCGGGTCGGTTCCCTCTTCGACGAATTCGACGTGCTGATCACCCCCGGCGCGGCCACCGGGCCGTCGCGAATCGGCCAGTACCAGCATCGCGGTGGGGTGACGACGCTGCAGTTGGTGTCCTCGCGGGTGCCGTACTTCGCGATTTTCAACGCCACCGGGCATCCGGCGGCCTCGGTGCCGTGGTTCCTCGACGGCGAGAGCCTGCCGGTTTCGGTCCAGCTGGTCGGACGGCCGTCCGATGAGGCGACCCTGCTGGCGCTCAGCGCTCAGATCGAGGCAGCCCGACCGTGGGCGGACCGTCGCCCGCCGGTGTCGTGACCGGCGCCTCCCTCGGGCCGGGCGCGGAGTACGAGCGCCTGCTCGACGGACTGAGCGGTGACGCCCGCGCCGAGCGTGCCGAGTTGGTCGAATGGCTACTCGGACAGGGCATCGAGGTCGAGGAGATCCGGAACTCGTTCGCCCCGATGCTGCTCCCGGCCCGCCGTGCCCTCGGCGACGACGGCAGCTACGTCTCGGCCCGGCAGATCAGCGAGCAGACCGGGCTGGAGCTCGACGCGCTGATGCGGTTCCAGCGCGCAGCCGGGCTGCCGCAGGTCGACGACCCGGATGAGCCGGTGTTCATGCGGCCCGACGGCGACACCGCGGCGCACATCAAACGCTTCCTGGATCTCGGGTTCGATCCCGACCAGATGCTGGCGGTGGTGCGGGTACTGGCCGACGGCCTGGCCAACGCCGCCGCGGTGATGCGCGGCGCGGCCCTCGGGGCGGTGCTGCGGCCGGGGGTCACCGAGTTGGAGATCGCCCGGGGTGCGCAGGCGGTGGTCGGGGCGGTCGCGCCGCTACTGGGCCCGATGATCGAGGACCTGCTGCTGTTGCAGTTGCGGCATGCCGTCGAGACCGAGGCCGTCAACGCCACCGAACGGGCGGTCGGTACACCGCTGCCCGGTGCGCGACTGGTGGCCGCCGCGTTCGCCGACCTGGTGGGGTTCACCCGGCTGGGCGAGGAGGTGCCGCCCGAGGAACTCGAGCAGCTGGCACACCGGCTGGGCGAGCGGGCCCGCGCGGTGGCGGTCGCGCCGGTGCGGTTCATCAAGACCATCGGGGACGCTGTGATGTTCGTCTCGGCCGACACCGGTGCGCTACTGGACGCGGTGCTGAGCCTCATCGAAGCGGCCGAGGCCGACGAGTTGCTGCCGCAGCTGCGGGCCGGCGTGGCCTACGGCCAGGCGGTGAGTCGGGCCGGCGACTGGTTCGGCAGTCCGGTGAACACCGCCAGTCGGGTGACATCGATCGCGCGACCAGGATCAGTGCTGGTGTCGGAGGCGGCCCGGGACAGTATCGGGGAAGACGCACGTTTCAGCTGGTCGGTGGCCGGATCGCGGCATCTGCGTGGCATCCGCGACGCGGTGAAGCTGTTTCGGGCGCGGACCTCGCCGGATCTGCCAGCCGACGGATGATCACGAACAACGCCGACCGGTAACCGGCCGGATCAGCCCCGCAGTACCTTCATCGCGGCGACGGCGCCGACTGCCAGCAACAACAGGATCGCCAGGGTGGGGCTCACCAGCCACCACACCAGACCTGCCGCGATCAGCGCCGGTGATACGACGACGAGCGTCATCGCCGGGTGCTGCCGCAGCACATCACGAGCGGCGCGGGCGCGCTGCGGGTCGATCTCCTTACCGGCCACCAGCGAGTCTCAGAAGAAGCCGGGGAAGCCGTAGAAGCCGCCGTAGAAGTTTCCGGGGATGTACTCCGGGGTGGCGTCGATCTGGACGTTTCCGGGGCTGGCGCAGTCGGTGGTCTGTCCGCCCAGCACCGAGCTTCCGCCCATGGTTTCGCACCCCGGGAGCAGGGGGTTGTCGGCACCCGGTTCGGCGGCGGCGATCGGGGCGGTCCCCAGTGCGGCGGCCGCGCAGACGCCGGCGGTGAAGAGAACCAGGGAGCGTGCGGTGCGATGCATCGGCGGTTGTCCTTTACATTCAGGTGGGGTTGATCGTACCGAGTCCGACGCGAGTTCGACGGGCGGCTGTCCTAGGCTGACAGGCAACAGCGACTAGATCAGGGAGTTTCCATGTCCTCTGCAATTCGTGCCGGCCGTCATCTGGCGGCCGCGGTCATCGGCGCCGGAGCGGTGGCCGTCAGCCTGGCCGGGACGGCGGCCGCCGATCCGGGGTGCACCGTCGCCGACATGACCGGTGTCGAGACCGGCGTCGCGGCGGGCATGACCGCCTACCTGTGGACCCACCCCGAGGTCAATGACTACTTCACCAGCCTGCAGGGTCTGTCCAATGACGAGGCGTTCGCCAAGACCCGGGACTACTTGACGGCCAACCCCGAGATCAAGGCGCAGATGGATGCGATCCAGGCGCCCGCCGACGATCTGCGCGCCCGCTGCAACATTCCGGTGGACGGCATCGTCCGCGGGGTGCTCTGACCCCATCGGTCAGGCCCGCCACATCTTCCAATAGGGGCCGTGGCGGTCCAATAGCTGCGCGTGGCTGCCCTGCTCCACGATCCGCCCGCCGTCCAGCACCACGATGACATCGGCGTCGCGCACCGTGGACAACCGGTGGGCGACGACGAATGTGGTTCTCCCGCGGCGCAACTCGTTCATCGCCTGGCGTATCAGGTGCTCGGTCCGGGTGTCCACCGAACTGGTCGCCTCATCGAGGATCAGCAGTGGGGGAGCGGCCAGGAAGGCCCTGGCGATGGTGATGAGCTGTTTCTCACCCGCGCTGATCGCGCCGCCGTCATCGCCGACCACGGTCTGGTAACCGTCGGGCAGGGAGCGGACGAACCCGTCGACGCGGGCGGCGCGCGCCGCGGCGATGATGTCGTCCTCGCTCGCGCCGGGGCGTCCGTAGGCGATGTTCTCGGTGATCGTGCCGGCCATCAGCCAGGTGTCCTGCGGCACCATGCCGATCCGGGATCGCAGCGACGCACGGCTGACGGTCCGGATATCGGTGCCGTCCACCAGGATCCGCCCGGAATCGACGTCGTAGAACCGCATCAGCAGGTTCACCAGCGTGGTCTTTCCCGCGCCGGTGGGGCCGACGATCGCCACGGTGCTGCCGGGTTCGGCGGTCAGGGACAGCTCGCGGATCACCGGTGTGTCGGTCCGGTAGCCGAATGAGACGGTCTCGAACCGGATCAGGCCGGGGCCGGGCGGCAGTTCGGCATCGGCGTCGGGGGATTCCTCCGGTTCGTCGAGAAGTTCGAACACCCGTTCGGCGCTGGCCATCCCGGACTGGAGGGCGTTGTAGAAGCCCGCGATCTGGGTCAGGGGCTGGTTGAACTGCCGGACGTACTGGATGAACGCCTGAACGCCACCCAGAGTGATCTGGCCGGTGGCCACCTGAAAGCCGCCGACCACCGCGACCGCGACGTAGCCGAGGTTGCCGACGAGCACCGTCGCCGGCGAGACCAGCCCGGAGAAGAACTGCGCCCCGAATCCGGAGCGGTACGCCTCAGCGTTGAGTTCACCGAACCGCCGGCGGGCTGCCTCGCCGTGCCCGTAGGTCTTGACCACGGTGAACCCGCTGTAGGTCTCCTCGACATGCGCGTTGAGGCGGCCGGTGTTGGCCCACTGGGCGACGAACATCCGCCGCGAGCGACGCGCGATGGCCCTCGTTGCCCACAACGACAGTGGGACGGTGGCGACCGTGATCAGCGTCAGCGCAGGTGAGATCGTCAGCATCATCAACAGCACCGCCACCACGGTGAGTACCGCGGTCAGCAACTGGCTGATGGTCATCGACACCGTGGTCGCGATGTTGTCGACGTCATTGGTCACCCTGCTGAGTAACTCCCCGCGCAGGCGGGAGTCGAAGTACGACAGCGGCAGCCGGTGAATCTTGTCCTCCACCTCCGTGCGCAATGCGAGCACGGTGCGCTGCACGATCACGTTGAGAAGCCGAGCCTGGCCCCAAATAAACAGTGCGGCAAGCAGATACAACGCCAGCGCCAGCGCCAGCGTGCGTCCCACCGCGGTGAAGTCGATTCCGCGACCTGGCAGCACGTTCATTCGGTTCAGCATCTCGGCGAAGTTCGCGTCGCCCGCGGCGCGTGCTGCGGCGACGGCCTGCTCCTTGGAGATCCCGGACGGCAGACCGCGCCCGATCACGCCCTCGAACAACAGGTCGGTGGCGTGACCGAGAACGCGGGGTCCGATCACCGACAGCACGATCCCGCCGATCGCCAGGGCCAGAACTGCCAGGGCCGCAATGCGTTGCGGTGCCAGTCGGCGGATCAGGCGCCGCGCGGTACCGCGGAGATCCTTCGATCGGTCCTGGCCGGGGGCGGCGGCCATCGCACGGATTCCGCCGCGCATCGGTGGCGCGGTCACGGCCGGCCCCCGGCCGCGGTGCCCACTGTTTGCGAGTCGACGAACTCCGCGTAGGCCGGGCACGTGACCACCAGGGATTCATGGGTGCCCGTCCCCACCACGCGTCCGCCGTCCAGGACGACCACCTGATCGGCCGCCAGCACCGTCGCGATCCGCTGGGACACCACCAGGACGGTGGCTGCGCCGGCGAATTCGCGCAGCGCCGCCCGGATCCGGGCGTCGGTGTGCACGTCGAGAGCGGAGAACGCGTCATCGAACAGGTAGATCGCCGGCCGGCGGATCACCGCCCGGGCGATCGCCAGTCGCTGGCGCTGGCCGCCGGAGACGTTGGCCCCGCCCTGAGCCACCGGCATCGCCAGCCCGTCGGGATGCGCCCGGACGAAGTCGTCAGCCGCGGCCACCCGCAGCGCCGCCCACATCTCATCCTCGGTCGCGTCGGACTTCCCGTAGCGCAGGTTCTCGGCCACCGTGCCGGAGAACAGGTACCCGCGCTGGGGAACCAGGCCGAGCGAGGACCACAGTTCCTCGAGGTCGCGATCGCGCACATCGACACCGTCGATCCGGACCGATCCCGCACCGACGTCGTGGAGTCGGCAGATCAACCCGACCAGTGTCGACTTCCCCGAACCGGTGCCGCCGACGATGACGGTGGTGGTGCCCGGCCCTGCTGTGAACGAGACATCCTGCAGGACAGGATGTTCGGCACCGGGATAGCTGAAACCGGCCCCGATGACCTGGACGAGGCCGCGTCGACTCTCGGGCTGCCGTGGCTCGGCCGGGCTGCTGATCGCCGGCGTCGTCGCCAGCACCTCGGTGATTCGCTCGGCGCATACCGAGGCGCGGGGCAGCATCACCAGGATCAGCGTCGCCATCATCACGGCCATCAGAATTTGCATGAAGTAGGACAGGAAAGCGATCAACGAACCGATCTGCACCTGTCCGGCGTCGATGCGGAGGCCGCCGAACCAGATCAACGCGACGCTGGAGATGTTGATGGTCAGCGTGGTGACCGG
>JAUPLT010000396.1 GCA_030836785.1 Actinomycetota bacterium | reverse complement strand
GGCGCGCGGTGGCCGCCGGCGGACAGGGCCGGTACGCCACTGCCCGCACGGATCTCCAAGCGGTGCTTCGTGGCCCCTCGGAGACTCGCTGGGCATCACTTGCGCTCAGCGCCCAAGCGTCCTTTCTGCGGCAACTGGGCTGGCACCGGCGCGCTGCCGGTCTCGACGGGATGGCCTGGGCACAGGCCGGCGACGACCCGGAGGCGGGCGTCGACGCCCTCGCCGGGTTGGCCGCCGACGCTTTGGGCATCGGCCGACTCGCCACCTCGGCGGCACTGCTGGAGCGGGCCCGATCTGTCCATGACCGCGCCTCCGACCCGCCGCCCCGGCTGGCGATCAGGCTGGCCTGGGTCGGCGCCGAACTGGCGATGGCGGCCGGTGACGGACAGCTCGCGTGCGAGGAGGCCAACCGGGCCGTTGAGCTGAGCCGGGCGGCGGTGCCGGCGCTACGCCGACACCGGGTCAAGAGCGACATCGTGCTGGCGGCCGCACTGTGTTGCGCCGGTGACCTGGCCGCATCACAGCGGACGGCCGATGCCGTGCTGAACGACACTGGCGCCCGCGGGTTGGTGCCGTTGCGCTGGGCCGTGGCGTGTCTGCTGGCCGGAATTGGCAGCGCTCGGCACAATCCTGCGGAGGTCGCCGAGATCCGTGACCGAAGCGCGGCCTTCGTGACGCGGCACGGCGGTCAGTGGAGTGTGAGGTGACCGCGCTAGCCGGGTCGTCGCCGTATTGTCTCTAGCTGAGCCAGAATCCGCCGCATCCTGCCTGCGTAACGTTGGAGAAGCCGTCGTCGATGACCATTCCAGGAGAGCGTCTCGACGCGGCTGTTGCTGAGGCAGTGGCCGGCAGCCGGGATGCCCTCCGGGAAGTAGTGGAGATCATCCGTCCCATCGTGGTGCGTTACATCCGGGCCCGCCTGGGGACCGCGGAACGCGTTGGTCTCTCCGCCGACGATGTTGCTCAGGAGGTTTGCTTGGCCGCCATCCAGGCGCTGCCGCGCTACCAGGATCAGGGACGCCCCTTCCTGGCCTTCGTGTACGGCATCGCGTCACACAAGGTCGCCGACGCCCACCGGGCGGCGGGCCGCAACCGGTCTGAGCCCACTGACTCGGTGCCGGAGCGGTTCTCTCTGGACGCCGGCCCCGAGCAGATGGCCATTCAGGCCGATTCCGCCGCGCGGATGAAGCAGCTCCTGGCAGTGCTTCCGGAGAAGCAACGCGAGATCCTCACCCTGCGAATCGTGGTCGGGTTGTCCGCGGAAGAGACCGCCGAGGCGGTGGGCAGTACCCCCGGAGCGGTCCGGGTGGCACAGCACCGGGCCCTGGCGCGGCTAAAGTCCGAGATCGCCGGAGCGGGGCGCGACTATGTCTGATTTCTCGCGCCCTGACTTCGCGCGTCCTGCCCCTGAGCCGTCGTTGGACGAGATTCACCGCGCTGATGACTTCATCGAGGCACTGTCTTCCGGCCGGCCCGTCGTGCCGCAGGATCACGCCGACGCCGCACTGGCCGCGTTGCTCGGCGGCTGGCGAAACGAAAGCCGCTGGCCACCGGACGTCGGCCTGATCTCCGAACCGCAGGCGATTGCGGCACTCAACGCCGGTTTGGCCGAAAAGCCGGCCCGCGAACCCCGGAACCGACGCACGACCCCGGGGCGGAACCGCCGCGGTCTGAGCGTGGTGGGTGCGGCGGCCGCCGCGGTGCTGTGCATCGGTGGCTTCGGGGCGGTCGTGAACGGCGCCGGGCCGGGCGATTCGCTGTACGGCTTGCGGACGATGCTGTTCGGCACGCCGCGTGAGGTTCGCGACGATCAGGTCGCGTTGGCCGCACGTAGCGAACTTGTGAAGGTCCAGGAACTGATCTCTCAGGGCGATTGGCAGCAGGCGCAGGCCAGGCTGGTCGCGGTGAGCACCCAGGTCTCCGCGGTGGGTGACGAGCAGCAGAAACAGGAACTGCTCACCCGGTTCAACGATCTCTCGGCCAAGGTGGTGGAGCGCAACCCGGAAGCCACGGCACCCCCCGGGATCGTCTACACCGTGCCCCCGTCGGCCACCGAGTTGGTGCCGGCCCCGGCTCCGCTGACCGACAGCGCGACGACCGGCGAGACGACGACATCTGTCCCGACGGCTCCGACGACGTCCGGGGAAGCCGCCAGCGGTACGGAGACATCCGGCGCCAGTTCGGCGTCGAGCCCGGCGTCGAGCCCGGCGCCGTCCTCTGCAGTGCCGTCCTCTGCAGCGCCGTCCTCTGCAGCGCCGTCTTCTTCAGTGCCGTCTTCTGCAGCGCCGTCCTCGTCAGCTGCTTCGTCGGCCCCGTCCTCGTCTGGCAGTTCGGCCGCCACCTCGGCCCCGGCATCCTCCGCGGCGTCCGCCGCCACTTCGGCCTCGCAATCGGCGGCTGCGACATCGACCCCGGCTGCGACATCGACCCCGGCTGCGACATCGACCCCGGCCCCCACTTCGGCATCGGGCTCGTCGGCGACGTCTGCTTCGCCGGCTACCTCGGCGTCGCCATCCGCCGCGGCGGCCACGACGACCCCGACCAGCGCGGCGCCGAAATCCGCCAGCACCACGGCTGAGTCCACTTCGTCCACTTCGCCGGCATCGGCGGCGACCGAAGCCGAGACGGAAACCACCACCGCTCGGACCGCTACCGCGGAGGCGACCACAGCCGCTCCGGCAATCACCACCACGATGGTCCCGGAGTCCGCCGGCTGATCAGCGCCTTCGGTCAGCCCGAACTAGTGGTATTTGTCGAAGTCTGACGTCGCCTCGTTGAGGGCGGCATCGGCATAACCACGGCAGTAGTCCCACGTGACGTAGGCGTCTGGTTCGGGATCGTAGGCCGGCTCGTGCGGGCGTACCGTCCCATCAGCCAGCAGCTGAAGCAGGTTGGCGCGCAACATGTCCCAGTCGTGGTAGTGGTCCTGCTGGCAGTCGTCGCAGCACACCACGAGTCCGCGGATCCCCCGGTGGGCCAACAGCGCCTCATAGATGGCGAGGTCGGCCAGATCGGCCTCCACCGCCGCGCGTTCCTGTGGATCCAGCGGCTGACCCGGCTCAAGCTCGTCCAGTGCGGCCGACGGATCGTTGGGATCGTCGGCGAAGGGATCTGGCGGCAGGCCAGGTGGCAAGTGGTCGCGCACGAGATAACCCTACCGCGAGCCGATAGGATGAGCGCTTCCAATCTTCCCGCTGATGGAGGCCGCGCTGATGTCCCTTGCCGAAGGCAGCCCTGCAGTGCGCACCGGCGGTGACGACCCGCGCAAGATCGCCATGCTGGGGCTGACCTTCGACGACGTGTTGCTGCTGCCCGCCGCCTCCGATGTGGTGCCCGCCACCGCCGACACCTCCAGTCAGTTGACCCGCAAGATCAGGCTCAAGGTGCCGTTGGTCAGTTCAGCCATGGATACCGTGACCGAGGCCCGGATGGCCATCGCGATGGCCCGGTCCGGCGGGATGGGGGTTCTGCACCGCAACCTGTCCGTCATCGACCAGGCGGGGCAGGTCGAGACGGTCAAGCGCTCGGAGGCCGGCATGGTGACCGACCCGGTGACCTGCTCGCCGGACAACACGTTGGCCGAAGTCGATGCGATGTGCGCCAGATTCCGGATCTCCGGGCTCCCCGTTGTCGACGCCGCCGGGGCCCTGGTCGGCATCATCACCAACCGCGATATGCGCTTCGAAGTAGATCTGTCCAAGCGGGTTGCCGAGGTCATGACCAAGACGCCGTTGATCACCGCGCAGGAGGGTGTCACGGCCGATGCCGCGTTGGGTTTGCTGCGGCGCAACAAGATTGAGAAGCTCCCGATCGTCGACGGCCATGGTCGGCTGACCGGCCTGATCACCGTCAAGGACTTCGTCAAGACCGAACAGCACCCCGATGCCACCAAGGACAGCGACGGCCGACTACTGGTCGGAGCGGCCGTCGGTGTCGGTGACGATTCCTGGGAGCGCGCCATGACACTGGTCGATGCGGGTGTCGACGTGCTGGTTGTCGACACGGCTCACGCGCACAACCGCCGGGTGCTCGACATGGTGAGCAAGGTCAAGTCCGAGGTGGGCGACAGGGTCGAGGTGGTGGGCGGCAACGTCGCCACCCGCGGTGCGGCCGCCGCCCTGGTTGAGGCCGGCGCCGATGCCGTCAAGGTCGGTGTGGGGCCGGGTTCCATCTGCACGACGCGCGTGGTGGCCGGTGTCGGGGCCCCGCAGATCACCGCGATCCTGGAGGCGCACGCCGTCTGCGCCCCGGCCGGGGTGCCGGTGATCGCCGACGGGGGATTGCAGTTCTCCGGCGACATCGCCAAGGCGCTGGCCGCCGGCGCCTCGACGGCGATGCTGGGGTCGCTGCTGGCCGGCACTGCCGAAGCCCCCGGGGACCTCATCTTCGTCAACGGCAAGCAGTTCAAGAGCTACCGCGGGATGGGGTCGTTGGGCGCGATGCAGGGCCGGGGCGCGGCGGGCGCCACGAAGTCCTACTCCAAGGACCGGTACTTCCAGGACGACGTGCTCTCCGAGGACAAACTGGTACCCGAGGGCATCGAGGGCCGGGTGCCGTTCCGCGGCCCACTGGCCACCGTGATCCACCAGTTGACCGGGGGGCTGCGCGCTGCGATGGGCTACACCGGCGCCGCCACCATCGCCGCCCTGCAGCAGGCGCAGTTCGTGCAGATCACTGCCGCCGGGCTCAAGGAAAGCCACCCCCACGACATTCAGATGACCGTCGAGGCTCCTAACTACTACGCGCGATGAGCGCGGGCCAACTACTACGCGCGATGAGCGCGGGCCAACTACTACGCGCGATGAGCGCGAGCGAACTACTACGCGCGATGAGCGCCTGCGGGACCGTGAAAAGGGGACAGTAGAACCATGCGCGATCTGGTGGAAATCGGCATGGGCAAAACCGCCCGCCGCACGTATGAACTCAGCGATATCAACATCGTCCCGTCTCGGCGGACGCGGTCGTCCAAGGACGTCTCGACCGCCTGGCAGCTCGATGCCTACCGATTCGAGATTCCGGTCGTCGCCCATCCGACCGACGCCATCGTGTCCCCCGAGTTCGCCATCGAACTCGGTCGGCTCGGCGGACTGGGCATCCTCAACGGCGAGGGCCTGATCGGCCGGCACGCCGACGTCGAGGACAAGATCGCCCAGGTGATCGCCGCCGCCGCGCAGGACGACGATCCCAGCGCCCCGATCCGGCTGCTGCAGCAGTTGCACTCCGCGCCGCTGGACCCCGAGTTGCTCGGTGCGGCGGTGTCCCGGGTCCGCGACGCCGGTGTCACCACCGCGGTGCGGGTGAGCCCGCAGAACGTCCGCGCGCTCACCCCGACCTTGCTGGCCGCCGGAATCGACCTGCTGATCATCCAGGGCACGATCATCTCGGCCGAACGGGTCGCCTCCGACGGTGAGCCGTTGAACCTCAAGACCTTCATCTCCGAACTCGACATCCCGGTGGTCGCCGGCGGGGTCCTCGACCACCGCACCGCACTTCACCTGATGCGCACCGGCGCGGCCGGCGTCATCGTCGGCTATGGATCTACCGCGGGAGTGACCACCAGCGCGGAGGTGCTGGGTATCAGCGTCCCGATGGCCACCGCGATCGCCGACGCGGCCGCCGCCCGACGCGAGTACCTCGACGAGACCGGCGGCCGCTACGTGCACGTGCTCGCCGACGGCGATATTCACACCTCCGGGGACCTGGCCAAGGCGATCGCCTGCGGTGCGGACGCCGTCGTCCTGGGCACTCCGTTGGCGGCGGCCGCCGAGTCGATGGGTCAGGGCTGGTTCTGGCCGCCCGCGGCGGCCCACCCGTCGTTGCCGCGCGGTGCGTTGCTGCAGGTGTCCTACGAGGAGCGGCCGACGTTGGCGCAGGTGCTCGACGGGCCGTCCGACGACCCCTTCGGCTCGCTGAATCTGGTCGGCGGGTTGCGCCGGGCGATGGCCAAGGCGGGGTACTGCGATTTGAAGGAATTTCAGAAAGTCGGGCTGACTGTCGGCGCGTAGCCTGACCTGATGGCCGACTACGACGTTCTCATCATCGGATCCGGTTTCGGCGGCAGCGTCAGCGCGCTGCGGCTCACTGAGAAGGGATACCGGGTCGGTGTCCTGGAAGCGGGACGCAGATTCGCCGACGACGAGTTCGCCAAGACCTCGTGGCGGTTGCGGGAGTTCCTCTGGGCGCCCCGGCTCGGTTGCTACGGGATTCAGCGAATTCACCTGCTGCGCAATGTGATGATCCTGGCCGGCGCCGGCGTCGGCGGGGGATCACTGAATTACGCCAACACTCTCTACGTCCCGCCGGACCCGTTTTTCAGCGATCAGCAGTGGGCGCACATCACCGACTGGCGCGCTGAGTTGATGCCGCACTACGACCAGGCGCAGCGGATGCTGGGCGTGGTGAAGAACCCCACCCTCACCGACGCCGACCGCATCATGAAGGAGGTGGCCGACGAGATGGGCGTCGGCGACACCTTCACCCCGACCCCGGTCGGGGTGTTCTTCGGTCCCGATGGGGAGAAAGCACCCGGCAAGACGGTGCCCGATCCCTACTTCGGCGGGGCCGGTCCGGCACGCACCGGCTGTATCGAGTGTGGCGAGTGCATGACCGGCTGCCGGCACGGAGCCAAGAACACCCTCGTCAAGAACTACCTGGCGCTCGCGGAAAGGGCTGGCGCACAGGTCATTCCGATGACGACGGTGACCGGTGTGCAGCAGCGTGCCGACGGGGTCTGGAATGTCGAGACGGTCCGGACCGGTCGCTGGGTGCGCAAGCACACATCAACCTTCACCGCCGATCACGTCATCCTGGCCGCCGGCACCTGGGGTACCCAGAAGTTGCTGTTCGCCATGCGCGACACCGGCCGGTTGCCGAAGCTCTCCGACCGACTGGGCTTGCTGACCCGCACCAACTCCGAGTCGATCGTCGGTGCCGCGCGGTATCAGGCGTCGCCCGATCTCGATCTCACCCACGGGGTGGCGATCACCTCGTCGATCCACCCGACTCCGGACACCCACATCGAACCGGTGCGTTACGGGAAGGGCTCCAACGCGATGGGTCTGCTGCAGACCCTGATGACCGACGGTTCCGGTCCGGCCGGCACTGACGTGCCGCGCTGGAAGCAGTTGTTGCGCGCCGCCGTCACCAGACCCCGTGACACCGTACGCATGCTGGTGGTGCGGCGCTGGAGCGAGCGGACGGTGATCTCGCTGGTCATGCAGCATCTGGACAACTCGATCACCACGTTCACCAAGAAGGGTCCGCTGGGGTGGCGGATGACCAGCAAGCAGGGCCACGGCGAGCCCAACCCGACCTGGATCCCGGCCGGCAACCAGGTCACCCGGCGGATCGCCGAGAAGATCGACGGGGTGGCCGGGGGCACCTGGGGCGAACTGTTCAACATCCCGCTGACCGCGCACTTCCTCGGCGGCGCTGCCATCGGCGACAGCCCGCAGACCGGTGTCATCGACCCCTATCAGCGGGTGTACGGCTACCCGACGTTGTATGTCGCCGACGGGGCGGCGATCTCGGCCAACCTCGGCGTCAACCCGTCGTTGTCGATCACCGCGCAGGCCGAACGTGCCGCGGCGCTGTGGCCGAACAAGGGTGAGGCCGACCAGCGCCCCGCGCAGGGCGAGCCCTACCGGCGGCTGGATCCGGTGACGCCGCAGGACCCGGTGGTGCCGGCGTCGGCACCGGGAGCGCTGCGCAGCATTCCGATCGAGCCCGTACGAAGTCACGGTTGAACCGC
The DNA here is from genome assembly GCA_030836785.1 of Actinomycetota bacterium. Classification (GTDB taxonomy): domain Bacteria; phylum Actinomycetota; class Actinomycetes; order Mycobacteriales; family Mycobacteriaceae; genus Mycobacterium. The sequence goes on along the minus strand of JAUPLT010000396.1, from coordinate 3,233 downwards.
GACGGAGTCGCCGTCGAACCCCGCGACGTCGCCGCCATTAAACTATGCCGGTGAAGTCTCCTGACTCCCGTTCTCCGCGCCCCGTCCTGGTGGTGGACTTCGGTGCCCAGTACGCCCAGCTGATCGCCCGCCGTGTACGGGAGGCGCGGGTGTTCTCCGAGGTCATCCCGCACACCGCGACGGTCGAGGAGATCAAGTCCCGGGATCCGCAGGCCATCGTGCTCTCCGGTGGACCGGCCAGCGTGTACGCCGAGGGCGCTCCCCAGCTCGATCCCGGGGTGTTCGACCTGGGTGTTCCGGTGTTCGGTATCTGCTACGGATTCCAGGCCATGGCGGCGGCTCTCGGCGGAACGGTCGAACGCACCGGCACCAGCGAGTACGGCCGCACCGATCTCAGCGTTCTGGGCGGCGACCTGCATTCGGGGCTTCCCGGAACGCAGCCGGTGTGGATGAGCCACGGCGACGCGGTGACCGCCGCCCCGGCCGGCTTCGACGTGGTGGCCACCAGCTCCGGCGCGCCCGTCGCCGCCTTCGAGGACCGTTCCCGTGGACTGGCGGGGGTGCAGTACCACCCGGAGGTGATCCACAGCCCGCACGGTCAGCAGGTGCTCAGCCGGTTCCTGCACGATTTCGCCGGTATCGCCCCGACCTGGACACCGGCCGGGATCGCCGAGTCCCTGATCGAGTCGGTGCGCGAGCAGATCGGCGACGGCCACGCGATCTGCGGACTGTCCGGGGGAGTGGACTCGGCGGTGGCCGCAGCCCTGGTGCAGCGGGCCATCGGGGACCGGCTGACGTGCGTGTTCGTCGATCACGGCCTGCTGCGCGCGGGCGAGCGCGAACAGGTCCAGCGGGACTTCGTGGCCGCCACCGGGGCCCGGCTGGTGACCATCGATGCAGCCGACCGATTCTTGGAGGCGCTGTCGGGGGTCAGCAATCCCGAAGGTAAGCGCAAGATCATCGGCCGGGAGTTCATCCGGGCCTTCGAGGCGGCCGTGCGAGATCTGGTGACCGGCGAGCAGATCGAGTTCCTGGTGCAGGGCACGCTGTACCCCGATGTCGTCGAGTCCGGCGGTGGTGCGGGGGCGGCCAACATCAAGAGCCACCACAACGTCGGCGGACTGCCCCCGGACCTGAAGTTCAGCCTTGTCGAGCCGTTGCGGATGCTGTTCAAGGACGAGGTCCGCGCGGTCGGGCGCGAACTCGGTCTGCCCGAGGACATCGTTGCGCGCCAACCCTTTCCGGGCCCCGGCCTGGGTATCCGGATCGTCGGGGAGGTTGACGCCGTCCGACTGGACATCCTGCGTCGGGCTGATCTGATCGCCCGGGAGGAACTGACCTCGGCCGGACTGGACCGCCAGATCTGGCAGTGTCCGGTGGTACTGCTGGCCGATGTCCGCTCGGTCGGGGTGCAGGGTGACGGCCGTACCTACGGCCACCCGATCGTGTTGCGTCCGGTCTCCAGCCAGGACGCCATGACCGCGGACTGGACCCGGGTGCCCTACGAGGTGCTCGAACGGATCTCGACCCGGATCACCAACGAGGTGCCCGAGGTCAACCGGGTGGTGCTGGACGTCACCAGCAAGCCGCCCGGCACCATCGAATGGGAGTGACCTGTTCTGGTTCGTCGGGTTCGGATTCCGTTCGAAAACTCTTGACTGCTGTCGGTAGTCCGGTGTTTACTCCTTGTATCGAACATATATTCGAAAACAGGGGATCTCGATGGTGGTCGGAGACGGGCGATGAGGGCGGCGGTTGCCTCCGGCGAAAGTTTTCCCGACCGCTCTGAACAGCTACGACAGTTACGTCGTCAGATGGCGGCCGTTTCCGGCAAGGTCGGCTCCAACTGGGCGCCGCCAGATCCGTCAGCGGCTGTCGCGGCGCGTTCGGAAAGTTTGCTACCTGTACCCGAATCGCTGGCCGGACTGCTTCCCGGCGGATTGCCCAGGGGCACGGTGGCGGTGCTGTCGGGAGCCAGGTCGCTGGCGGTGGGGGTGGTCGCATCGGTGACTGCGTCCGGCGGGAACGTGTCCATCGTCGGGTTGCCGGATTTCGGGCTGCTGGCGGCCGCGGAGATGGGTGCCGACCTGAGCCGGCTGGCGGTGATCCCCAACCCGGGAACCGATCCGGTCGAGGTTGCCGCGGTGCTGACCGACGGGATGGACCTGGTGGTGCTCGGACTGGCCGGCCGGTCGGTACCCGCGACCCGCGCGCGTGCAGTGGTGGCACGAGCCCGTCAGCGCGGCTGCACCCTGTTGGTGACCCATGGGGACTGGCAGGGGGCGTCGTTACGGATGCATGCGCGGGTCTGCGGCTATGAGATCGCCGGCGGGTGTGCGGGCGGGTCCGGACATCACGGTGGCCGGATCAGCAAGGTGCGGGTCTCGGTTCGGGCTCGATGACCGCGCGGGTACTGGCGCTGTGGTGCATGGACTGGCCGGCCGTCGCGGCGGCGGCGGCGGCCGGGCTACCCGCCACCGCACCGGTCGCGGTCACCCTGGCCAACCGGGTGGTCGCCTGCTCGGCGGCGGCGCGGGAGTCCGGGGTGCGCCGCGGTCTGCGCCGCCGCGAGGCCCAGGCCCGCTGCCCCGGGGTGCACGTCGCTACCGCCGACCCGGCCCGCGATGCGCGATTCTTCGAGGCGGTGACGGCGGCGGTGGACGATGTGGTGCCGCGTGCGGAGGTTGTGCGCCCGGGCCTGCTGGTGTTACCGGTGCGCGGGGCGGCCCGCTACTTCGGTTCGGAGGAGGCGGCCGCCGAGCGTCTGGTTGACGCCGTCGCCGCAGCCGGTGCGGAGTGTCAGAACGGAGTTGCCGATCAGCTTGCGACTGCGGTATTCGCGGCCCGGGCCGGACGGGTGGTGCCGCCTGGCCGGGATGCGGAGTTCCTGTCCGGACGGTCGAGCCGCCAGCTTTCGGCCGAACCCGGGCTGTCCGGACCGGGTCGCGGAGAGCTTGCAGACCTGTTGTGGCGCTTGGGTATTCGGACATTCGGCCAGTTCGCCGCATTGCCGCGGCCGGATGTGGCCTCCCGGTTCGGCGCAGACGCGGTGGTGGCGCACCGGATGGTCCGCGGGGAGCCGGACCGCGCTCCGTCCGGACGGGAGCTGCCGCCTGATCTCGATGCGGTGCTGCAGTGCGACCCGCCGATCGACCGGGTGGACGCTGCTGCGTTCGCCGGCCGCACGCTGGCTGCCGCGCTGCACCGCAGTCTGGAGTCGGCCGGGGTCGGCT
>JAUPLT010000395.1 GCA_030836785.1 Actinomycetota bacterium | reverse complement strand
GCAGGGCGTCGGTGATCGCGGCGGCCAAAGCGTCGAGTCGGGCGTCGAGGCCATGCGGTAGCAGCGCCGATGACGCCGCGGCCGCGCCGATCCCGAGTTCGTTGACGATCGCGGTGGCCTCGGCCAGCACCCGCAACTGCTGAGCGGGGCTCAGCGAGCGGGTCAACAGTCCGCCGGCGTTGTTGCTCCACGCGGCGAGGTCCTCATCGGACAGGCCGCTGAGCCCGTAGCGGCCGAGGAACACCCCGTGTTCCCTGCCGGTGTCGGCCCCGGCGGCGCCCCCGGTGTCGCCGGCGCCGAACAACCCGGCCACCACACCGAGTGGCACCAGGTGCTCGACGCGGTCGGTGTCGAGCAGTGCGGTCAGGGGGCGGGCCAGGCGCCCGCATCGCCCGGCCAGCCAGTGTTGGAACGCGGCCGCGAGTTCGGCGCCGCCGGTCGAACGCAACTCGATCAGGCTCTCGGTGGCGTGCGGGGATCGGCTCCACTCCAGCACCGCCAGGGCGTCGATCTCGACGCCGGCGTCCTTGACGATCTTGAGCACGTCGCGGGCGAGGGTGGCCATGGCGTGGTCCTGGGTGAGCACACCGCCGGGGGCGGGGGTGTAGCTGTCGGGGGACAGCGCGCCGAGCAGACCGTTGGCGACGGCCCGGTCGTCGGCGCACCGGTACAGCGCGGGTTCGATGGTTGAGGCGGAGAAGTTGCTGCGCAACGCATCCCATGGATCGGGGGTGATGAGCCTGCCGTCGAGCAGGTGCGCCAGCACCGTGTCCCCGAGGTCCTCGTCGTCGACGTTGGTCAGCACGACGGTCCACTGGTCGGGGTCGCGGGCCTCGATCGCCTCCCAGAGGGACAGCACCGACGGGCAGGCCACCACGGTCACCGGGGTGCCGTCGTGGTCGAAGTCGTGCCCGTCCCAGGCGGGTTTGGCACGCAGGCCCAGCACGCCGGTGCGGTAGCACTTGGCGCGGGCTCTGTTCAACCGGGCCCGGATGATCGGCTCGGTGGCGGTCAGGGTGGTCATTCGACCCACCAGTGCACGTGAATCGTCTTGTGCTCGTTGGTCACCGCATCGGTCAGCGTCTGGATGAGGGTGGTGACGTCGTCGGGGTTGCGCAGCAGGGTCGTGCCCTGCGGCCGGTCGCCCGGCGTGCCCGGCGCGGTGGGGGTGTCGGCGACGACCAGCGCGATGAGCGAGTTCTCGGCGGCGGCGAGGTCGTCGCTCAACGCCCGTCCGGGGATGGAGACGGCGTCGCGGAGCCGCTTGTGGATGGCGCGGGCCTGATCGCCCGGCTCACCGGGATGCGCGGCCGCTGGGGTCAGCGCCTCGACCAGCTTCCACTTGAACGCGCGCAGCGTGCGGCTGTCGGTGGCCGCGTCGGTGCGGATGCGGGCGGCGGTCTCCAGCGCCACCGGCAGTTCCGCGCCCGCCATCGCCTCGATCAGCGCCACGTTGGCCGAGGTCCGCTGCAACTTCTCGGCCAGCTCGCGCAGCGCCCGGGCCGCGACGAGGCGGTCATCGGCCCCCGCCTCGGTGCCCAGCCGCTGATGGGCCTTGTCCAGTTCGTCGATCAACGACCCCAGTTCGTTGACCGACTCGCCGGCCCGACCGCGCACCTGGTTGGCGAACTCGGCCACATTGGCCCCGGTGAGGTAGGTGCGGGCGATGGTGTAGCCGAACAGTTTCGCGGCGTTGGTCCGCGCGTCGTCCCAGGCCTGCTGGTCGGGCAGTTCCTCGGCGCGCAGTTCGATACTGGGCCGCAGCCGACCCAACGCCGGCGCGGTGATCGCCGAGCCCGCCTCGAACCAGGCCCGCTTGCGCAGCAGCGCCCACGCGGCGATCACCAGATCGCGGGCCTCGGGCCGCAAGCCCCACGCGGGGCTCAGCGACTCGATGTGGTTCTGCAGCGCCCCGACGGTGATGATGGCCGGGGATGCCGCCTGCGCGGCGCGGTCGAGTTCCCCGGCCCAGTAGGCGAACGAGTCCTCGCCGAACAGGAAGTGGTCTTCGGTGGCCTTGCCGACCCGCAGCGGCCCGGCGATGCGCCGCAGCACCTTGCGGTCCGGGGGATTGGTGGGCACCCGGCCGTCGCGGTGGGTGCCGGCCTGCTCGACGTAGTCGCGCACCGTCTCGAAATTGCGGGTGGTCACCTCATCGGCACCGGGGTCGAACTCGGGGTGGCTCGGGTAGGTGGCGGCGTAGGCCTGGCCGACGATGCCGACGAACGCGTCGTGCAGGCTCGCCGCCGGCGGGAGTTCGGGCTCGAAGTCGCGGCTCAGCGAGGTCAGCACGTCGAACTGCAGCGACTCGGCGGCGATCCGCTTGGGGTCGGCCGGTTCGATGCCGTACGCCTGCTTGAGCAGGTTCTCCACACTGGTCCGGGTGCCGCTGAGCAGGTTCTCCAGGATGCCGCGGGCCTGGGCGCGGTCGGTGGCCGAGAGGTGATCGGAGTTCTCCGTCCACCGGTCCCCGCTGCCGGTGAACAGCCAGTCCAGCTTGACCAGCAGCGCCAGATCGTCCATCGCCGCGGCGGTGAAGAACCGCGGCAGCCACACCACCGTATGCCGGTCACCGGTGGTCAGCAGACGGTCGAGGCGGTTGACGTCGTCGGCGCTGGTGAAGCCGTCCTCGTCGAACGGGTAGTCGACCACCACCCGCCAGGTGCCCGGCCGGTTGTCGAAGGACTGCTCCGGCAACGACGACGCGTCGCGGACATTGCCGAAGACGATGTCGACCTCGCGGCGTGACCCAGATCGGAAGAGCGTCGTGGAGGGAAAGTGTGTATAAGGCGGGGGGGGGGGGGGGGGGGG
>JAUPLT010000394.1 GCA_030836785.1 Actinomycetota bacterium | reverse complement strand
GGCGGGAACACCGACATCGACGAACTCACCCTGGCCTGCCCCCGCGACAACCGCCTCGTCGACGATTCACCCACCGGCTGGACCACCCGAAAACGAGCCCACGACAACCGAACCGAATGGATCCCCCCACCCCACCTCGACCGGGGCCAACCCCGCACCAACAACCACCACCACCCCGAACGAATCCTGCGACCCGACGAGGAACATCCCGACGAGAACGAGCCCGACGGGGCCGAACCCGACGAGAACGAACCCGACGAGAACGAACCAGACAGCCACGAACCCGACAGCCACGAACCAGACAGCCACGAACCAGACGGGGATCGAACCGAACAAGCAGAGCCCGGATAACGGTCACACGTATCGGCCAGGTGGCCGGTTCCCGGTCCGAATCCTGTCCGACCCCCCTTCATGCCGATTCGGCCCTATATCGCATCTCGAATAGGCTGGTCGCAGACTCGGCATCGGCTGGGTCCGTAGATCACGAGTCTCCGGATAACCCGGTGCGGTTCAGGGGTGAGGTGTGATGTCGCGCGAGTTGACAGACCTGCAGTTGCTCAAGGAGCTTGAGCCGGTCGCCGAGGAGAACGTCAACCGCCACCTCGCGGCGTCGGTTGATTGGCATCCCCATGACTACGTGCCGTGGGATCGTGGCCGGAACTTCGCGGCGACAGGCGGCACCGACTGGTCGGACGAACAGTCCCCGCTCAGCGAAGTCGCCCGGGCGGCGATGATCACCAACCTCCTGACCGAGGACAATCTGCCCTCGTACCACCGGCAGGCGGCCGAGTACTTCTCTCTTGACGGGGCCTGGGGAACCTGGGTGGGTCGCTGGACCGCAGAGGAGGGCCGGCACAGCATCGCGTTGCGCGACTACCTGGTCGTGACCCGCGGCGTCGACCCCGTCGCCCTCGAGCAGGCGCGAACCGAGCACGTGACCCACGGATTCGGCCCCACCGCCGAAGAGGAATCCCGGCACAAGACGGACTTCCTGCTGTCGGTCGCCTATGTCTCTTTCCAGGAACTTGCCACCAGAGTCAGTCACCGCAACACCGGCAAGGTCTGCAATGACCCCGTTGCCGATCGTCTGCTTCAGCGCGTCGCCGCCGACGAGAACCTGCACATGATCTTCTACCGCAACATGTGTGGCGCGGCTCTGGACCTGGCCCCCGATCAGGCGCTGGACGCCGTTGCCGACGTGGTTGAGAACTTTCGGATGCCCGGTCAGGGCATGCCGAACTTCCGCCGTAACGGGGTGCTCATGGCCAAGCACGGCATCTACGACCCGCGTCAGCATCTCGACGAGGTGGTGGGCCCCACCCTGCGCAAGTGGCAGATCTTCGAACGCACCGACTTCACCTCCGTCGGCGAACAACGTCGCGAACAGTTGGCCGAATACCTGGCCAAGCTGGAAGGTCAGGTGCTGAAGTTCGAGGAGCAGCGTGATCGGCTTCTTGCCCGGGCGGCGCAGCGCGAGGAGGCGCAGGCCGTCTGACGGGCGGTCGTGAAGGAATTACTGCCTTCGCGCACCCAAGCCCGACGCTGAGGCCCACGCTGAGGCCCACGTTGACGATTTCGCGCCCCACACCCGGGCCGCAAACAGGGAGATGACGGCGAAGGCCGTTGCCACCCCCGCCAGCAGCACCTGCGGCACCGGCAGGATCGCCAGCATGACGATGAGGATCGTCGCCACGCCGACCGGCGCTCGACGCCAACGGGCGGACCCGAAGCGGCCGGAGAAGATCAATCGCTGCGTCGCCTCATCTGTGGCGGCGATATCCATCAGCACCCGGCGCACCCCCGCGACCGCGAACAGCGTCATCGCGGCGATGATCACCTCCGCGGCTCCCGGCGGCAGGTAGCCCAGAATGACGAACATGGGGTAGCTCGCACCGGTGATCCAACCCCCGCACAGCGCCAGCAAAGATCCCAATGCCGTCAGCGTCACAGCCGCCATGACGATTGCGGCCAGCATGAGGCCACGCCGATCCTGCTCAGCGGCCACCTGCACTCCCGGGGTTCCCATCCCCACGACCACCAGGGCGGCCGCGAACAACAGACCCGGCAGCACCCCGTCAGAGGTGGTTGCCAAGGCCGGTGCGGTCACCGTGCCCGGTGCCCCGGCCACGACGGCTGCGGCCACCATCACTGCGGCGGCCAGAATCGACCCGAACACAGTGCCGCGCAGCCAGCGCGCACAGGAGCCCGGGCCGATTGCCGCGAGCACCGCGCAGACACCCAGCACCAGGACCACCGCCGTCCGGTTGAGGTCGGAGGCGAACTCGATGATCGACGCGGACCACGACAGTGTCAGTGCGCCAAGGCAGATCGACACCACCGTGCCGCCGGACCAGGCGGCGGCACGGGCCGCTGCTCGTTCGTCGCCGCCCGGTGCGACCGCGGGCAGGATCATCGGGACGAGCAAGGCAAGCAGCACGCTTACCGAGGCGATCACTGCGCCCGCCAACGACGTTCCGTGGGAAAGACCCACCCCGGCGCTGATCGCCATGAACGGTAGGGCGAGCGCCGCCTGCCCGGTGAGGCCCGCCGGTATCCCGGGCCGGCCGAACAGACCCGACGCTGCCCAGGCCAGCCCGATGACGACGACGATCACCGACGCGACGATCACCGACG
>JAUPLT010000393.1 GCA_030836785.1 Actinomycetota bacterium | reverse complement strand
TCCTCCGAGCCCCCGGCCGCCCAGTGCACCTCGACGGTGTCGATCCACGGCGCCACCTGGTAGTGCCGGCGGATGCCCCAGCGCCGACGACCGCGGGATGGCCGATCCAGTCCGAGGGAACGCCGGATCGGCGAGTGCAGACCGTCCGCCGCGGCCAGGTAACGGGCCCGCAGATCGCCGCACCTGACCGAATGCGCGTCCTGGCTAATCGGGCCGACGTCGGCGCGGACGATCCGCGCCCCGGCAGCCTGCGCGGCCTCGGTCAGCGCGGTGTGCAGTTCGGTGCGCCGCACTCCCCTGCCCGAACCGGTGCGGAATTCGGCGCGCGCCGTCCGGCGACCGTCGGTGTAGGTGATACCGGCGAACGCCTTGCCGTGCACCGTCACTCCGAGCGCCTCAAGATGACGCAGTGTGTGCGGCATCAGACCCTCGCCGCAGGCCTTGTCGATGGGTCCGCGCCGACGGTCGAGGACCACCACCTCCAACCCCGCGCGGGCGGCGTGCGCCGCGGTGGCCAGACCGGCCGGGCCACCGCCGGCGACCAGCAGGTCGATCACGACAGCCTCGCCAAGGCGTCGTTCTCCACCCGGATCCGGGTGGTCAGTAGGACGGCGTTGAGGACGGTGAACACCAGCGCGGTGATCCAGGCGGTGTGCACCAGGGGCAGCGCGACGCCTTCGGCGATGACGGCCACATAGTTGGGGTGCGTGAAGTACCGGTACGGCCCGGAGGTGACCCGCGGCGCCCCGGGGATCACCACCACCCGGGTGTTCCACTGCCGCCCCAGCGTGGCGATGCACCACCACCGAAGTCCTTGGGCGGCAATGACGATCGCGAGCATGGTCCATCCGAGCAGCGGGATGAACGGGCGGTCCAGCAGGATGACCTCAGCCAGGCATCCGACCAGGAAGGCGGTGTGCAGCACGGCCATCGCCGGATAGTGCCCGACCCCCACCTCGTAGCCGCCCTGGGCCCGGCTCCACTTCAGGTTGCGTTGGGACACAACCAGTTCGGCGACCCGTTCGACGACGACGACACCGATGAGAGCCGCGTACCAGATCACGGCCACTGCAGCAGAACCAGTTCCGAGCAGAACCCGGGACCCATCGCCATCAGGACCCCAGGCCCGGCCGGCGGGTGCTTGGCGATGGTGTCGCGCAGCACATGCAGTACCGACGACGACGACAGGTTGCCGACCTCGGCCAGCGACCGCCAGGTGAGTTCCAGTGCGTCGTCGCCCAAACCGAGGCTCTCGACGATCGCGTCGATGACCTTGGGGCCGCCGGGGTGGCTGACCCAGGTACCGATGTCGTCGATCGTGAGGTCGTGGTCGGCGAGGAATCCGGTGACGTCACCGTTGAGGTAGCGCCCGACGACCTCGGGCACGTCCGCGGACAGCACCAGTTGCAGCCCGTCGGCGCCGACATCCCAGCCCATGGTGCGCAACGAATCCGGGTACAGGTGGCTGCGGGAGTCGACGATCCGCGGCCCACGCGGGCTCATCCGCTGGGCCCGTCGCTCCCCGACCGCCACCACCGCCGCGGCGCCGTCCCCGAACAGCGCGCCGCCGACCAGACCCGCGATCTCCGGTTTCAGGGCGGGGAAGGTCAGCGAACACAACTCCACCGAGAGCAGCACCGCGACGTCATCGGGTGCGCCGCGCAGATAGTCGTTCAGCCGGGCCACACCGGCCGCGCCGGCCACGCAGCCCAGCCCGAAGATCGGCACCCGTCGCACGTCTGGGCGCAGCCCGAGACGCGCGGCCACCCGAGCTTCCAGCGAGGGCACCATGATCCCGGTCACCGTGGTCGACATGATCAGGTCGACGTCCTCGGGCCGCAGGCCGGCCTCGTCGAGTGCCGCGGTGACCGCCGCGCAGCCGAGTTCCACCGCGTGTTCGATGAACAGGGTGTTGGCTTCGCCGAAATCGTTCAGGTCACGGTAGGCCTCGATCGGCAGGACGAGGTGCCGGTGGTCGACCTTCGCCGAGCGGTGCAGGCTGCGCACGATGTCCCCGTGGTCGGCAAAGGCGGGGAACTTGAGGAACTCCTCGGTGATCTCGGCCTGGCTGTAACGGTTCGGCGGCAGGACGCCCTGCACCCCGACGATCGTGCTGACGGGCCGAAAAGCGTCGTTCGCCCCGGTTTCACTGGCCATTACCTCAGTATGCCGCGATTCCGCCGATCGAATCCGTCAACTGCAGGTGGCCGGCGAGGGCGTCAGGCACCCGTCACAACTGGGTGCTGGATGGTCGGTGCACGGTCCACAGCGTCAGCGTGAAGGAGACGTAGATCGGCTGCCGAGTCAGCCGGAACAGTCCGGTCACCGGCATCGGCGGGTACACCGGGTTGACGCCCCGGAACAGCGCGACCCAGCCCAGGCTGCCGGTCTGCAGGGCCAACCCGGCATCGGCCATCGACTTGCCCAGCAGCAGCCACGACACCGCGTAGAGCAGGCTCATCCCGACCAGCGCGGGCCCACTGGCCTGCCACCACACGGTGCCGGTCGGCGACCAGAATCCGAACAGCAGGAACACCTGAACCGCCGCGATCGTGGCGTAGGTCGTCGTCGACAGGGTGCTGCCGGCCCCGGCCGGCGCAAGCCGCCCGAGCAGTGCCCTACCCCGGGTGGTGAGCAGCAGGGAATGCACCAGCGGGAACTGGATCAGCAAGGCGGCGTTGGCAATCCAGCTCCACGGCGGCGCGACGCCCCCGATCGACCGGCTCATGCCGAAGTACATCGCGGCCATCATCGTCCCGACGCCGAGCAGGAAGCACAGGTGGCACAGCACACCGTAGGAGAGCGCCAGGATGCGCCGACGGGTGTTCGGGAGCGCACCGTCCCGCGGTACTGTCGCGCTCACCGCACCCCCCGCATCACGTCAACGGCCACCGCTGTTGCTTCCCGTAGCGTAGCCGTATGAATCTTGGTCGACGGCTTCCGATGTTGCGGTGGTCCGTGCTGCGCACCGGCGCCGGCATCCGCAAGTTCAACACCACCGGACAGTTGGGCGACGGCCGGGAGGCCGCCGCGGCGGAATACGTTGAGGCACATGCCCGCCGGGGCGATATCGACGACGTCCTGAGCACCATCGACCGGTACGCCTACGAGAAGTCGTTCCTCGTCAACGTCGGTGACGAGAAGGGGGTGCTGCTCGACGCCGCGGTGCGCCGATCCGATCCGC
>JAUPLT010000392.1 GCA_030836785.1 Actinomycetota bacterium | reverse complement strand
TGGAGCACCCCACCGAGGTCAACCGGCACCTTCGTGAGTTGGCCGTCGCTGCCGTTCCCGCGCAGCGGATCAGCTCCTAACCCCTGAGGGCGGTCGACACCTCGGCGGCCGCCCGATGGCCGGAGCGCACCGCGCCGTCCATGAATCCGGTCCACTCGTCGTCCGTCTCGGTACCCGCCCAGTGCAGCGGCCCCACCGGAGTCCGCAGCAGGCGGCCGAACTCGGTCCAGGATCCCGGCGGCACCGCCGCGGTCGGGCCCCCCGGAGCGAACGTCTCAGCTCCCCAACGCTGGTCGAGGTAGCCGATCGGGGTCGCGGCCTCGTCGCCGAACAACGCGGTGAAACACCGCAGCACCTGCTCGCGCCGCTGGTCTTCGGGGAGGGCATCGAATCGGCGCGGATCGGTGAACCCGAGCAGGATGCCCGGCCCGCCGGCCTCGGGGCTGACGTCGAAGGTGATGAAGACCGGCCCCTGATCGGAGAGCGCTTGTCCGGAAAGCCCTTTCGCGCGCCAGAACGGGGTCGGGTAGGCGGCGTAAGACTTCGTCAATGCGCCCTGCGGCCAGCGCTGAGCCAGCTGTTGGTACTCGATCGGCGGGGCGGGGGCGATGTCGATGTCGAGTCGGTGGGCCGGTGGGACGGCCACGATGGCCCGGCGGGCCTCCACCAGGCCGGCCGAGGACGTGACGGCGACGGCGTCCTCGGACCACTCGATGCGCGACACCACGGCGCCCAGCCGGATACGGTCGCCCAGTTCGGCGGCCATCCTGGCCGACATCTCGTGACTGCCGTCCGCGAAGTGGTCCTGCTGCGCACCACCGACGGTGTCGAGCATACGGTTCAGGCCGCCGGAGGTCTTGACGTAGCGCAGGGCGTGTAACAGGGACACCTCGTCGGGCTCCGCGCCCCAGGTGACCCGGGACACGATCGCCATCAGGTCCCGTGATCCGGCGCTCGCCCGGACCGAGCGCAACCAGCCGCCCAGGCTGATGGAGTCCAGGGTGGCGGCGCGCGGGGAGTTCCACGGCGCGGTGGCGTCGACCTCGCGGGCCAGGCGTTCGAACTGCCACTGAATCCGGCCGATGTCGAGCAGGCCGATCAGTCCCAATTTGGGGATGGTCCCGTGATAGCGGTTCACCCGGCCGCGCCAGCGGATCAGGTTGGCGCCGGCGTGGTAGGTCGGTGCGGTCTCGCAGCCCAGGTCGGCGGCGAGTTTGAGGACGGCGTCCTGAGTGGGTCCGACGAAGGACGCGCCACGGTCCACCGGGACACCCGCCAGAGTGGCCGGGCAGGTGCGGCCACCGACCCGGTCCCGGCCCTCGAGCACCACCACCTCGAATCCCTGGCCGGTCAGTTCGCGTGCCGCCGTCAATCCGGCCAGTCCCGCGCCGATCACCACCACGTCGTATGCCATGCGCCCAGTCTTCCCGACTTCGGCGCGGAAACGTACGGCGACCGCCGGTTAGCGCGCCGAGATCGCTAGGGTTCGTCGAGTGAAGGTCCTGACGGCCCTGTTCGGCCCCGCAGACGCCGTTGATCGGGCCGGTGCGTTGCGGGATGCCGGGGCGGCCGGGGTGTTCACCTTCGAAGGTCCCCACGATGTGTTCGCGCCGTTGACGCTTGCTTCGACCGTCCGCGGACTTGACTTGTTGACGAACGTCGCGATCGCGTTCCCCCGCAATCCAATTCAGCTCGCACATCAGGCCTATGACCATCAGCTGCTGTCCGGGGGCCGGTTCACCCTCGGGTTGGGCACCCAGGTTCGCACCCAGATCGAGAAGCGCTACGGGGCGTCTTTCGATCGGCCGGTCGCGCGGATGAGCGAGCTCGTCGGCGCCCTGCGCGCCATCTTCACGGCCTGGCAGGACGGTGCTGCGCTGGAGTTCCGCGGCGAGTTCTACCGGCACACCCTGATGACGCCGACGTTCAACCCCGGACCCAGCCCGTTCGGCCCGCCCCCGATCTACCTCGGAGCGCTGGGGCCGCGGCTGACCCGGGCCGCCGCCGAGGTCGCCGACGGACTGCTGGTGATGCCGTTCTCCTCGGCCCGGTTCCTGGCGGAGGCCACCATGCCGGCGGTGCGCGCCGGGCTGGCGGCCGCCGGGCGCCCGCCGGGCGACTTCACCGTGGTGCCCGAGGTCATCGTCTCGGCCGGCGAGGACCACCGGGCAGCCCGGCGGTTGCTGGCGTTCTACGGGTCCACCCCGGCCTACCGGCCGGTGCTCGAACTGCACGGCTGGGGGGATCTGCAGCCGGAGCTGAACGCACTGTCCAAGCAGGGCCGATGGTCCGAGATGGGCGCCCTGATCGGCGATGACGTCCTGCACACCCTCGCCGCGTGCGGCACACCGAAAGAGATCGCCGACCATATCCGGGCGCGGATGGCGGCCGCCGGCGAATCGGCCGACACGGTCTGTCTCTACCAGCCGGGCCCGATCCAGACCGAAACGCTGGCCGGCATCGTGGACGAACTGGGCTGACGATGAGGGCCTGGATCGTCTGGGCTGCGGGACTGCTGGCCTATATCGTCGCGGTGCTGGACCGCACCACCTTCGGGGTGGCCGGGCTCGACGCCGCCGAGCGGTTCCACGCCAGCCCGGCGCAGCTGTCGATGTTCGTGGTCCTTCAACTGGTGGTCTACGCCGGCGCGCAGATTCCGGCCGGGGTGCTGCTGGACCGGTTCGGTTCCCGCGCGATGATCCTGACCGGCGGCACGCTCATGGTCATCGGTCAGCTCACCCTGGCCTTCACCACGTCGCTGCCGGTGGCGGTCGCCGCCCGCGCGGTGGTCGGCCTCGGGGACGCCTTCACCTTCATCTCGGTGCTGCGACTGGTGCCGCACTGGTTTCCCGATCGGCAGGTTCCCCTGGTCAGTCAGCTCACCGGGATCTCGGGCCAGTTGGGCCAGGTCCTGTCGGCGGTGCCGTTCCTCGGGCTGCTGACCGGGCCGGGCTGGACGCACGCGTTCGCAGCGGTCTCCGCGTTCGGTGTGCTGTCGCTGATGCTCACCATCGCGCTGGTCCGTAACACCCCGCCCGGAACGGTCGTCGATGACCCGGTGACGGACCCGGCGGAGGTCCTGCGCGGTGTGCGTACCGTGTGGCTGCGCCCGGGCACCCGGCTCGGGTTCTTCACCCACATGGGCACCCAGTTCTCGGTGACGGTTTTCACGCTGATGTGGGGGATGCCCTATCTGACCGCCGCTCAGGGGGTTTCACGGGAGGCTGCCGGCGGCCTGTTGATCGTCTCGGTGGTC
>JAUPLT010000037.1 GCA_030836785.1 Actinomycetota bacterium | reverse complement strand
CCGCCAACAACGTCTCGGACTCGACGGCAGCGGTCTCCATCAGCCGGCTGAGCCACCCGTCCGGACTCGGGTCGCCGAGCACCGCGCGGGCATCCTTGGGCGGTTCGGACTGCGGGTCTCGGGCGAACCGGTCGACGATATGGGCCACGTACTGACGTTGCAGAATCTCCTCTGCGCTCAAAAA
The DNA here is from genome assembly GCA_030836785.1 of Actinomycetota bacterium. GTDB lineage: Bacteria > Actinomycetota > Actinomycetes > Mycobacteriales > Mycobacteriaceae > Mycobacterium. Next base: position 3,391 of record JAUPLT010000037.1, on the reverse strand, counting down.
CGTTGCCGGGGGCCGCACGTCGCCCTGGATCACCGAGAGCGGTTCGAACAGCTTCGGCAGATGTTCGCCGCGCCCACGCACATAAGCCAGCACCAGAGAGTTACCGGTGAGCCGGCCGGCGCGGCCCACCCGTTGCAGATAGGAGGCCACCGTCCGGGGCAGCGATCCGAGCATCACGGTGGACAGATCACCGATGTCGATGCCCATTTCCAGCGTCGGGGTCGCCACGAGCACATTGGGCGCCTGCGGGTTGGTGCCGCCGTGCTTGAACGCTGTCTCGTACCCCAGACGCACCGTGTCGGGCAGCAGGGAGGTGTGTTCGCGGGCCACCACGCGCTTCATCTCCGCCGAGTCGTAGAGCCGCCGGTAGAAGTTGTCGGCGCGCGGCGCGCGGCGCAGCGTGCCCGGGCAGCGCGTGAGCAGGCATGGCGCACCGTCGAGTTCGTCGATGGTGGTGGTACTGCCCGGCACCGGTGTCTGGCAGACGTCACAGGCCAGCAGATGCTGACCCTCGAGCAGCGCATCCACAGCGGGGGCACGCACCTGCACCGTCGCGGGTGCCAACCCGTACACGGTGGATCCGGATTCGGTGGGGACGGTGCTGAGCAGCATCTGTTCAGTGAGTTCCGCGAACAGCGCCTTGGCGAGGAAGGTGCCGTCGTACGGGCTGACGTCGAGGCAGCGCGACGTCCAGATGGCATACCAGGACGAGGGTGCGGTGATCGGATCGAAGCCTTCGGGTAGCGCCCCGGTCCCGGATTTCAGGGCCGGAAAGGCCGGTGCGGGGCGGCCTTTCGGGAACGCGGGCATGCCCTGGCCCCGAGGTCGGCCGCCCCAGATGTGGTAGCGGTTGGCGTTCTTCTCCAGATACGGCCGCAGCCAGTCGTGGTGGATACCGCCTCGGGTCCTGATGCGTTCGACGACGCCGCGCACCCACCGGGCCACCGCGAGATCACTGACCCCCGTCAACGGCAACTGACCGGCATCGGTTCTGTCTACGGCACGTCGGCCGATGATCGTCGCCCGCCGCGCGGCGCCCAGGTAGACCTCCGCGGCGACACTGCCGGTCAGTTCCAGGGTTCGCCCGGTGCGTGATTGCAGCCCGAACTCCAAGTCGACGTCGAACTGGATGCGACGCTTGGCTTTGCTCTCCGCCGCCCGGCGACTGTTGGGGTGGACCTCGGGGTTCCAGAAGCCGACGAACTCATCGCGGTCGACGATGTCGGGCGGCAGCAACTGGTAGCGCTTGACCGGGTCGGTTCCGGCCCGCGCGATGACCGTCTGCGCCAGTTCGGTGAGGTCCATCTCGCTGTCGCCGAGGGCGCCGCGCAGCGCGGTCCGCAAGCTCAGACTGTGCGAGCGGGCCTGGACGAAACCGGCGCGGTGGGCGGCGTCCTGAACACTGTCGGTGAACATCAACGCCTTCTTCTCGGCGGCGTCAAGGGTCTTGTCCCCGAACAGGTTCGACAACGTGACCGAGAGTTGGGTGGCGACGGCGCTGCCCATGAAACGGACTCCGTCGGCGACCCCGCATGCCGGGCAGACATCCTGCTTGGACTGTTCGTCGGCGTCCGGCCCGACCAGGGTGAGCACCGGCAACACCCGCCCGTCGAGCACCTCCGTGCTGTCCGGGTCGGGGGCGGTGTTGAGCAGTTCGCGGTGGTCGAGATGGAACCAACGCAGTCCGTCGACCTTCTCGGTCACCTGCGCTTCGGCCGGGGCGGAGATCAGCGCCCGGAAGCGGGCCGTGCCCGCGGCGTGATCGGCGCGGATCGCCTCGTCGGTGACATCCAGGGTGCTGCCCGTCGGCGCAAGCCGCGCCCCCCACCCCGACCTGCCGCAGTGCCGGCAGTACACCGCCGGCAAGAACAGTTCGTTGTCGTCGGCCACGGCACCGTCATCGGACCAGCGGTAGGCGGCGGCCGCCCGTACCGCCCGGTCGATGCGGCTGAGTTCACGAATCCACAGGTGCACATCGACACCAAGTGCGTCGCGGCCGACTTCGGCGCGAACGTGGGACAGCAGGGCGAAGAGGTACTCGAGGAACCGGATTCGGGTGGCACGGGCCCGGGCCGCATCGCGCTCGACGGTGATCACCGGGAATACGCGTTCGGCGAGGTCTGCCAGTGAGGTCGCATCGACCGCGTGCGTCAGCACCGCGGCGACCAGCGGATGACGCTTGAGTTGATCGAGCATGTCGGCCGCGGTCAGCGGTGGCGCATCGGTTGGGGCGCTGAACAATTCGACGAAAACCGCGGTGGCGATCGTATGGTTGCCGGCGGCGTTCTGCTGCGCCGCGGCGATGTTGTCGACGGCCTCAGGCAATGCCGGGTCGATCGGCGCGAACTCGTCGTCGCGCTGCCCCGTCCGCGAGGTCAGCCACCGGTCTGGATCGAGTCGCGTCTCCTCGATCACCGCATCGGCGTCGAAGCGCTCACCGAACACGGTGTAGGCGAAGTCCAGCATCGCCACCGGAGCGGCGCGCGATCCGAGGGTGGCCGACGTCGCGACCGGGGTGATCCGCCCCAGTGGGCGGCCCCGATCATCCTCGGTGACGTGCGAATCCACCGTCCAGTGGCTCTTGAGGGTGAGTCCGAGTCGACGCAGCAGCATCGCCACATCGGTGCCCTGGGCGCCGTCGTAGGTGTGGAACTCATCGAGCACCAGGTACCGCAGCGATTCCGCGGACAACCGCCACATCCCAGCCCGGTCGGGGTGCAGCAGCATGTGGTCGAGCATCTTGTAGTTGGTCAGCAGGATGTCCGGCGGCGCGTCGTGCATCAGCTTTCGGTCGGTGATGAGCCCGTCCGCGGAGACACGGGTGCGTCCGCCCGAGGACTGCTCGCCGGTGTAGAGGCCGGCCGTTACCGCCGACAGCGCCGGGTCCCCGGAGATCAGCGCGGCAAGCCGTTCGGCCTGATCGTTCGCCAGGGCGTTCATCGGGTAGAGGATCAACGCCTTCATACCGGTGACTCCGGCTTTGCGGGCGCGCAGCACGTGGTCGAGGATCGGCAACAGGAAGGCCTCGGTCTTTCCCGAACCGGTCCCGGTGGTGACCAGGGTCGGTTCTGGACGATCCCGGTGCTTGGTGGACAGCCGCTCGAATGCCCGCGCCTGATGCCCATACGGGGTGAAGCCGTCGGGCCACCAGTCCAGGTGATCGGACCAATCCTCGGCGGCCGGCGCGAACGGCAACCGCAACCGCACATAAGGACCCTTGAACATTCCCGAGTGCGGATCCTCGACGAAGTCGGTCAGCGCGGCCTGGGCATCGGGGTCGGTCAGCGCGAATGTTGTGGCCAGATAGTCGGTGAGGCCCTCGCGAAGATGTTCGGCCTGCAGGGTCGGAAGAAGTGCCCCCATCAGATCCATCCCATTGGCAGGGCGACCT
>JAUPLT010000391.1 GCA_030836785.1 Actinomycetota bacterium | reverse complement strand
TGGTCGGGGCCCAAGGCCCCTCCGACCCGATGGTCGGGGCCCAAGGCCCCTCCGGCCCGATGGTCGGGGCCCAAGGCCCCTCCGAAGGCTTCTGCCCGCACTGCGGCAGCGCCTACTCCTTCCTCCCGCAGTTGAGTCCGGGCGACCTGGTGGCAGATCAATACGAGATCAAGGGCTGCGTCGCGCACGGCGGCCTGGGCTGGATCTACCTGGCCGTCGATCACAACGTCAACGAGCGTCCCGTCGTCCTCAAGGGTCTGGTGCACTCCGGCGACGCCGAGGCGCAGGCGATCGCGATGACCGAACGGCAGTTCCTCGCCGAGGTCGTGCACCCCTCCATCGTGAAGATCTTCAACTTCGTCGAACATCCGGACTCCCACGGCGAACCGGTCGGTTACATCGTGATGGAGTACGTCGGCGGTAAGTCGCTCAAAACGCCACCGGGGCAGAAACTTCCGGTCGCCGAGGCGATCGCCTACATGCTCGAGATCCTGCCGGCGCTGGCCTACCTGCACTCGATCGGCCTGTGCTACAACGACCTCAAGCCGGAGAACATCATGGTCACCGAGGAGCAGTTGAAGCTGATCGACCTCGGCGCGGTCTCCCGGATCAACTCCTTCGGCTACCTCTATGGCACCCCTGGCTATCAGGCACCGGAGATAGTGCGCACCGGCCCGACGGTTGCCACCGACATCTACACCGTGGGCCGTACCCTGGCCGCACTCACCCTCAACCTGCGCACCAGCAAGGGACGCTACGTCGACGGCCTGCCCGGGGACGACCCGGTGCTCCAGCGGTATGACTCCTTCAGCCGGCTACTGCGCCGCGCGATCGACCCCGACCCCCGGCGGCGGTTCGGCAGCGCCGAGGAGATGTCGGCGCAGTTGCTCGGTGTGCTGCGCGAGGTGGTGGCATCCGATACCGGCATGCCGCGGCCGGGTCTGTCCACGGTGTTCACCCGCACCCGTTCGACTTTCGGGGTGGATCTGCTCGTCGCCCACACCGACGTGTATCTCGACGGTCTCGTGCACGCGGAGAAGCTCACCGCGCCGGAGATCGTCACCGCACTGCCGGTGCCCCTGGTGGACCCCAACGATGTCGCGGCGACCGTGCTCTCGGCAACCGTGCTCTCCCAGCCGGTGCAGACCCTGGACTCGTTGCGCGCCGCGCGTCACGACAGCCTCGACGCCGACGGCGTCGACCTGACCGCCTCGGTGGACTTGACCCTGATGGAGGTCCGGGCGCTGCTGGACCTCGGGGACGTGGCGAAGGCCGGCCGGAAGCTCGACGATCTCGCTGCGCGGGTGGGCTGGCGCTGGCGGCTGGTCTGGTTCAAGGCCGTCGCCGAACTGCTGGCCGGCGACTTCGAGGGGGCCAGGAAGCACTTCACCGAGGTTCTCGACACCTTCCCCGGTGAACTGGCGCCGAAGCTGGCCTTGGCCGCCACCGCGGAACTGGCCGGAACCAGCGAGGAACGGCAGTTCTACGAGACGGTGTGGCACACCGACAACAACATCATCTCCGCGGGCTTCGGCCTCGCCCGCGCCCAGTCGGCGGAGGGCGAGCGGTCCGGCGCCGTCACCACCCTCGACGAGGTCCCGGTCGGCTCCCGGCACTTCACCACCGCGCGGTTGACCAGCGTTGTCACCCTGCTGTCCGGGCGCGCGGCGCATGAGCTCACCGAGGAGCAGATCCGCGATGCCGCCCGCCGGGTGGAGTCGTTGCCCGACAGCGAGCCGAGGGTGTTGCAGATCCGGGCGCTGGTGCTCGGAACGGCCATGGACTGGATTCCCCACCACGAGGCCCGCGCCAATCCGATCCTGGGCTTCCCGTTCACCGAGCACGGCCTGCGGTTGGGTGTGGAGGCCTCGCTGCGCAGTCTGGCCCGGGTCGCGACCAGCCAGGCCCACCGCTACGCCTTGGTCGATATGGCCAACACGGTGCGGCCGACGACGACGTTCTGACCGCGCCGCGGCTATGGCGCGCGGTTCAGATCACCGTCAGGCAATCCCGGGCGATCGCGAGTTCCTCATCGGTCGGGAGCACCAGCACGGTGGTCGGGGACTCCGCCGCGGAGATCCGCCGCGGGCCGCGCGCCGGACTGTCGTTGAGATCCTCGTCGAGTTCGATCCCCAGCCGGTTCAACCCGGTCAGTGCGTCCCGGCGGACTTTCGCGTCGTTCTCCCCCACCCCGGCGGTGAACGTGATGACGTCGGCGTACCCGAGCAGGGCCAGATAGCCGCCCACGTACTTGCGCAGCCGGTGGATGTAGACGTCGTAGGCCAGTTGCGCCGACGGGTCACCGACACCGATCCGTTCGTGCAGCACCCGGAAGTCGATCTCCCCACTGAGTCCGAACACACCGGACCGACGGTTGAGCAGCCCCTCGATCTCCGCCACGCCCATCCCGGCGGTGCGCCAGAGATAGGCGATGATCCCGGGGTCGACATCACCGGAGCGGGTACCCATCACCAGCCCCTCCATCGGCGTCATCCCCATGGACGTGTCGACCGGACGGCCGCCCGCGATGGCCGAAGCCGAGGCACCGTTGCCCAGATGCAGGACGATCTGGTTGAGCGACTCCACCGGCACGCCGAGGAACTCCGCGGCCTGTGCGCTGACGAAGGCGTGTGAGGTGCCGTGGAATCCGTACCGGCGAATCTTCCACGCGGCGGCGGTATTCCGGTCGATGGCATAGGTGCGGGCCGCAGCCGGCAGGTCATGGAAGAAGGCGGTGTCGAACACCGCGACGTGCGGCAGTTCCGGCAGCAGCTTGCGGGCGACCTCGATGCCGAGCACGGCGGGCGGGTTGTGCAGCGGGGCGAGGTCCGCCAGTTCGCGCAGTTGCGCCAACCGGGCGTCGTCGATGACGGTCGGGCGGTAGAGGTCGGGCCCACCATGCACGACCCGGTGCCCGACCGCCGCAAGGTCCATCTCCCGGGGGTGCAGACCGTGAGCCGCGAGTTCATCGAAGGCCAGCAGCAGGGCGGCCTCGTGGTCGGGCACGCCGCCGTCGTCGCCGATCCGCTCGACGATGCCGCGGGCCAGGGACTCTCCCGAATCCGGCTGTACCACCTGATATTTCAGAGAAGACGAGCCGGAGTTGAGAACCAGTACGGTGGCCGCCATCACTGCCCCTGCGCCTGGATCGCGGTGATCGCCACGGTGTAGACGATATCCTCCACCAACGCTCCGCGAGAGAGGTCGTTGACCGGCTTGTTGAGCCCCTGCAGCACCGGGCCGATGGCGATCGCACCGGCACTGCGCTGCACGGCTTTGTAGGTGTTGTTGCCGGTGTTCAGGTCCGGGAAGATCAGCACGGTGGCCTTCCCGGCCACCGGCGAGTCCGGCATCTTGGCGGCTGCGACGTCCGGGTCGACGGCGGCGTCGTACTGGATCGGACCCTCCACCAGCAGGTTCGGGTCACGCTGGCGTACGAGATCGGTTGCCGCCCTGACCTTGTCGACGCCGGCACCGCTGCCGGAATCGCCGGTGGAGTAGGACAGCATGGCGACTCGGGGTTCGATGCCGAACTGCGCGGCGGTGTACGCCGCGCTGATCGCGATGTCGGCGAGTTGGTCGGGAGTCGGGTCGGGCACGATTGCGCAGTCGCCGTAGGCCAGCACCCGGTCACTCAGGCACATCAAAAAGATGCTCGATACCGTGGACACCCCGGGCCGGGTCTTGATGATCTCGAACGCCGGCCGCACGGTGTGCGCGGTGGTGTGCGCCGCGCCGGAGACCATGCCGTCGACAAAGCCGTTCTGAACCAGCATGGTGCCGAAGTAGGAGACGTCGTGCATGATCTCCCGGGCCTGCTCGATGTTGATGCCCTTGGCTTTTCGGAGCTCGGCATACTGCTCGGCGAATGACTCGCACAGATCGCTGGCGCGCGGGTTGATCACCGTCACCCCGGTCAGGTCCACACCCAGTTCCGCCGCGCGGGAACGCACCCGGGACTCGTCGCCGAGGATCGTCAGCTCGGCCAGGCCGAGGAGCAGCAGTCGGCCGGCGGCCTGCAGGATCCGGTCGTCGTCCCCTTCCGGGAGCACGATCCGGCGGCGGTCGGCGCGCGCCCGTTCCATCAACCGGTAGGCGAACATCTGCGGCGTGGTCACCGTCGGAATCGGGATCGCCAGGCGCTCCAGCAGGTCGGACATGTCGACGTGGCGGTCGACCAGTTCGATGGCGGTGTAGATCTTGCGTTTCGAGTCGGCGGTCACCCGGCCGCGGGTGGCAGCCACCGCGCTGGCCGTGGCGAATGTGCCCAGTTCGGTCGCGATGATCGGCAGTCGCAGGCCCAGCCCCGTCACCAGCCGGGCGATCTCGTGGTGCAGGGGCAGGCCGCCGTTGAGAATCATCACCGACAGGGACGGAAACCCTTCGGCCGCATGCGCGCTGGCCACCGCGAGCACCACGTCGGAGCGATCCCCGGGGGTGATCACCGCGGCCCCCTCGGTCAGCCGCTCGAGAACATGGTCGGCGGTCATCCCGGCGACCATCACACCCATCGCCTCGCGGCCCAGCAGCAGGGGGTCGCCGTGCAGCAGGGTGCCGTGCACCGCATCAGAAAGTTCGGCGACCGTCGGCGCGGCCAGCAACGGCTCCTCCGGCAGCACGTAGACCCGCGGGCCGAGGGCCCGGCACGCCCTGGCGACCGCCACCATGGTGTCCGGCTCGCACCGGTTGGCCACCACCGCCGCGGTGTGGGTGTGCTGGTTGTCCAGTTCGGAGAGGGATAACTCGATGACCGCGGCGATCTCCGCGGGGGCGCGGCCGGTGGCGCGCACCGACAACAGCACCGGCGCCCCGAGATTGGCGGCGATCCGGGCATTGACCGCCAGTTCGGTGGGCGATGCCACGTCGGTGTAGTCCGATCCGACGATCACCATGGCGTCGCAGCGATCGGCGACGGCGTGGTAGCGGCTGACGATATCGGTGATCGCCCCGTCCGGGTCCTCGTGGAGTCTCTGGTAGCTCACCCCGAAGCAGTCCTGATAGGCCAGTCCGGCGTCGCTCTGCGCCAGCAGCAGTTCGAGGATGTAGTCCCGGTCCCCACGCCGGATGATCGGCCGGAATACGCCGACCCTGGGGACCATGGCGGTCAACCGGTGCAGCACGCCGAGCGCGATGGTGGACTTGCCGGTCTCGCCCTCCGGCGAGGCGATGTAGATCGAGGTGACGGGGGCTTTCACGAGGACAGTCTGCGCAACCGGGGCAGCAGATCACGCGCGAACAGCGTCAGGAACCTGCGCTGGTCGTGCCCGGGGGCGTGGAAGACGAGATGGTTGAGTCCGTACCGGACGTAGTCGGCCACCTTCTCCACAGCTTCATCGGGGTCCGACGACACGATCCAGCGCCGGGCCACCTGCTCGATCGGCAGTTCGTCGGCCAGCCGCTCCATCTCCATCGGATCGGCGACGCTGTGCTTCTGCTCCGGGGTCAGCGACAGCGGCGCCCAGAACCGGGTGTTGTTGAGCGCCGCTTCTGGATCGGTGTCGTAGGAGATCTTGATCTCGATCATCTTGTCGATCGCGTCGAGGTTGCGTTCGGCCGCTGCCGCCCCGTCGCGCACCGCGGGCATCAGCTTGTCGGTGTACAGCTCGGCGCCCTTACCGGAGGTGCAGATGAAACCGTCACCGGCCCGGCCGGCGTACTTGGCGACAACCGGACCGCCGGCGGCGATGTAGACGGGGATGCCGCCCTCGGGAACGTCGTAGATGGAGGCACCCTTGAGCTGGTAGTACTCGCCGTCGAAATCGACCCGGTCGCCCCACCACAGTTCGCGCATCAGCCGCACCGACTCCCGCAACCGGGCGAAGCGCTCCTTGAAGTCGGGCCACTCCCCGGTGAAACCGGTGGCGATCTCGTTGAGTGCCTCGCCGGTGCCCACCCCGAGGAACACCCGACCCGGGTACAGGCAGCCCATGGTCGCGAAGGCCTGCGCGATCACCGCCGGGTTGTAGCGGAACGTCGGGGTGAGCACCGAGGTGCCCAGGGTGATCCGCCTGGTGCGCTCCCCGACCGCGGTCATCCAGGACAGCGCGAAAGGCGCGTGACCCCCCTCGTGCCGCCACGGATTGAAATGGTCGCTGACCGTCGCGCTGTCCATCCCGTGCTCCTCGGCCAGTACACCGAGTTCAACCAGTTCGCGGGGACCGAACTGCTCTGCGGACGCCTTATAACCCAACTTCAGATCAGCCACGGTTCAGTTCTACCTCACTGCGCTTCTACCCCACTAGGCTCACGCCTCTCACTATGCTCAGCCGATGGCACTGGCGATGACGGCGGTGACCGGACGGGTGCACATGGCCCGCACGCCGTTGGTGAACTGGACGCTGGTCAGCGACGATTCCGGGGTACTGCTGATCGACGCCGGCTACCCGGGCAACCGCGACGACGTGCTGGCCTCGCTGGACCGGCTGGGGTTCGGCCCGGCCGACGTGCGGGCCATCCTGCTCACCCACGCCCACATCGACCACCTCGGGTCGGCGATCTGGTTCGCCGCCGCCCACGGCACCCCGGTGTACTGCCACACCGACGAGGTCGGCCACGCCAGACGCGAATACCTGCAACAGGTCTCACCGGCTGCACTGCTGACGAAGGCCTGGCGGCCGAGTTGGCTGCGGTGGTCACTGCAGGCGGCGCGTCTCGGCGGACTCGTCCGCGACGGAATCCCGGGCACCCGGGAGCTGACCGAGCAGGTGGCCGCCACGCTGCCGGGCAGCCCGCGAGCCATCCCCACCCCCGGCCACACCGGCGGGCACTGCTCCTACGTCGTGGACGGGGTCCTGATCGCCGGGGACGCCCTGATCACCGGCCATCCGCTGTCCCGCCACCGGGGTCCGCAACAACTGCCGGCGATGTTCAACGAGAGCCAGCACGACTGCGAACGCAGCCTGAGCGCCCTCGCCTCGGCCGGCACCGAGGTGCTGATCCCCGGTCACGGTGCGCTCTGGATCGGTCCGATCGGCGACGCCGTGCGAGCCGCCTCGCCGCACTGAGCGACAGCTCCACAGGCACTGAGCGACCAGCTCCCACAGGCACTGAGCGACCAGCTCCCACAGGCACTGAGCGACAGCGCCACAGGCACTGAGCGGCAGCGCTACAGTCGCCTGTCATGGGCACAATCAGGGACCGGACGGTGGTCATCACCGGCGCCGCCCGCGGGATCGGGTTCGCCACCGCTGAGGCGCTGTTGCGGCGCGGGGCGCGGGTGGTGATCGGCGACCGGGACATCGCTCTCGGGGAGTCCGCGGTGGCCCGGCTGACCAACCTCGGCCCGGTGTCGGGCTACCCCCTCGACGTCGCCGACCCGCAATCCTTCGCGACATTCCTCGACAAGGCCCGCGGCGACGGGGGCGGACACATCGACGTGCTGATCAACAACGCCGGGGTGATGCCGGTGGGCCCGTTCCTGGACCACACCGAGGCGGCCATTCGCTCGGCCATCGAGGTCAACCTCTACGGCGTGGTCACCGGCTGCCGACTGGTGCTGCCGGAGATGGTGGCCCGCCGCCGCGGCCACATCGTCAACATCGCCTCGGTGGCCGGCATGCTGGCGGTGCCCGGGCAGGCGCTCTACGCCGGAACCAAGTTCGCCATCGTCGGGCTCTCCACCGCGCTGGCCGACGAGTTCGCGCCGCAGGGCGTCGAGGTCAGCTGCGTCATGCCGACATTCACCAACACCGAACTCATCGCCGGCACACCGACCGGTGGGATGACCGAGCCGGTTCAACCGGCGGATATCGCCGCGGCCGTGGTGCGGACCTTGGAGAAGCCGAAAACCGTTGTCTCGGTGCCATATTCGTTGCGGTTCATCGCCGCCGCCACGGCCTTCCTACCGCCGCGTGGCCGGCGCTGGCTGTCGGCGAGGACGGGCACGGCGCGGGTGTTCCTCGATATCGACACCCAAGCCCGGTCCGCCTACGAGCAGCGTGCCCAATCCGCCACCGGCGTGTTGGACGCACCCGAGTAGCCCCGGCTTGCGGATGGTCAGCTCAGCGCGCGGTCCAGATCGGCGATGACGTCGTCGGTGCCCTCCAGCCCGACCGAGATCCGCACCACAGCGTCACCGAGTCCGATCGCGGCACGTCCCTCCGGGCCCATCGCCCGGTGTGTGGTGGTGGCGGGATGGGTGATCAGCGTCTTGGCGTCACCGAGATTGTTGGAGATGTCGATCAGCCTGAGCCGGTCGAGAACCTCAAAGGCGCGCTCCTTGCCCCGCCCCTCGGCCGCCTTGAGCTCGAAGGTGACCACGGTGCCGCCCCCGGACATCTGCCGCCTGGCCAGATCGTGCTGCGGATGGGACGACAAGTACGGATACCGCACCCAGCTGACGCCGGGATGAGCCTGCAGGAAATCCGCCACCTTGAGCGCGGACTCGTTGCTGTAGTTGACCCGAACCGACAGCGTCTCAAGGCCTTTCAGCAGCACCCAGGCGTTGAACGGACTGAGGGCCGGGCCGGTGTGACGCATCAGGGTCTGCACCGGTCCGTCGATGTAGTCCTTCGCGCCGAGGATCGCCCCGCCCAGCACCCGGCCCTGACCGTCGATGTGCTTGGTTCCGGAGTAGATCACCACGTCCACCCCCATCGGGATGCCCTGCTGCAACAGCGGGGTGGCGAAGACGTTGTCCAGCACCACCTTTGCGCCGGCCCGGTGCGCCAGTTCGGTCACCGCGGCGATATCGACCAGCGACTGCATGGGGTTCGAGGGTGTCTCGAAGAACACCGCCTGGGTGGGCACCGACAGTGCCTGCTCCCACTGGTCGAGATCGTCACCGTCGACGAAGACGGTCTCCACACCCCATCGGGGCAGAATCTCGTTGCAGACGACGAAACAGGAGCCGAACAGGCTGCGGGCCGCGACCAGGCGGTCCCCGGCACCGAGAAGCGCGCCGAGACCGGTGAACACCGCCGCCATCCCCGAAGCGGTGGCGAAACACGCAGGTGCCCCTTCGATGAGGCGCAGCCGCTCCTGGAACATCTCGATGGTGGGGTTGCCATAGCGGGAGTACACGAACCGGTCAACCTCGCCGGTGAACGCCCTCTCCGCCTCGCCGGCTGAGCCGTAGACGTAACCGGAGGTGAGGAACAGCCCTTCGGCGGTCTCCTCGAACTCCGACCGCAGCAGCCCACCGCGAACACCGATGGTGGCCGGGCTGACCCCCTCGGGCAGCGGCCGGGGAATCCGGACCGAGGGCACCGATCCCTGCTCGGGACTCATGTCTGCCGCCAGGGCAGGCCCTCGGCGCGCCACCCCGTCACACCGCGGTGACCCGACTCGTCAAGCTGACCCTCAAAGCCCTCCAGCATGTTGTAGGCCGGGGCGATTCCGGCGGCGGTCGCGGCCTCGGCGGCCGGGATGGACCGGTTGCCGGAGCGGCACAGGAAGATCACCGGGCGCTCCCCCGGGGTGACCCCGGCGGCGATCAGGTCGGCGACGAAGTTCTCGTTGCGGCGGCCGTCGCTGTGGGTCCACTCCACGAACACCACGTCGCGCCCCACACCGCGCAGGTCGGGCACACCCACCCATTTCCACTCCGCCCCGGTGCGGACGTCCACCAGCACCGCGTCGGGGTTCTCGTTGAGCAGTGTCCAGCTGTCAGCAGGGGTGATATCTCCGGCGTAACTCACGCTGCTGAGTCTCGCACAGGGGCCAGGGCAGGGGCGCGGACGCGCTACTGCGGATTGATCTCGCGCAGACGCGCTACTGCGGATTGATCTCGCGCAGACGCGCTAGGACGGCCCCGCCGAGCAGACCTTCCAGTCGCCGTCCTCCCGCGCGAAGGTCACCAGGGTGTTCAGCTTGTCGTCGGGGGACTTCTCGAAGTGGTAGACGACGGTGGCGGTGGCCCGGTCCCCGTTCACGGCGAAGCCGCGGACGTCATCGACATAGCGTGGCCCGTTGGCTTGGGCGGACTTCCGCTGTGCGGCCAGCACGCCGTCCTCGGTGCCCTGCTCGGCCGCACAGGTGAACCGCCGGAAATCGGCATAGTTCCCGCGCTGCAGCGCGTCGTTCTGACCGATGACCGCCCGGCCGACACCCGACTCGGCGCTGATCTCCTCGCCTCGGCAGGATCGCAGGCCGGTCACCACCGCCAGCACGATCCCCACGATCGCCAGCGCTATCAGCAGGGGAATCGCCGTGGACCGCGGGGGATCGGGCTCCCCGGACCGGTCTTGGTCGGGTTCGGAATCGGGGCCGGGCACGGCTGCCAGCTTAGGGCTGCCGCTACGACCGGGTAGGCCAGTGCCAGGCTGGCTCGTCCAGCGGGCCCCGGTCCGCGACCGCCGTCTCGCCGTCGATCTTGACCAGACGCAGCAGATTCAGGTCGTCATCGAGCCCACCCAGCGCCGCCACCAACACCGGGGAGTGCGTGACGACGACGACCTGGGTGCACTCCGCGGCCCGGACGATCAGCGCCGCCAACGCCGGCAGCAGGTCCGGGTGCAGGCTGGACTCCGGCTCGTTGAGCACCGTCAGTTCGGCGGGCCGCGGACTGAGCAGGGCCGCGACCAGCAGCAGGTAGCGCAGCGTCCCGTCGGACAGTTCGGCGGCGGTCAGCGCCCGCGCCATCCCCGGCTGGCGCAGACCGACCTCGAATCGGCCACCGTCGACGCGGACGACGACCGCGCTGCCGGGGAAGGCCGCGTCGATCGCGCCGGCCAGCGCAGCCGCGTCTCCGATCTCGACGATGGTCTGCAAGGCGGCCGCAAGGTCGGCCCCGTCATGCCCAAGCACCGTGGTGCGGGTACCGATCCGGGACATCCGCGCCGGGGCGGCGGCGTCGGTGCGCACGTGGTCGTAGAACCGCCAGGACCGCATCCGCTCCCGCAGGACCATCAACTCCGGCGCGGCCTGCGGGTCGGCCAGTTCGCTGATCATGCTGTCGTAGGGCCGCATCCCGGTGGTGACGGTGCGCCAGCCGTCGTCGGCGTCGCGGATGCGGGCCAGCGGTCCGGAGCGTTCCGCGGTCAGCGCGGCCGGCCGCAGTACCGGCCCGGCCCACACCGCCTCGGTCTTGATCTCGGGGTCGAGCGCGAAGAAGGAGTTGCCGATCTGCGGCATCCCGAGGTCGACGGCATAACCGAAGTCGGCGCCGGCGAAGCCGAGTTTCAGGCTGACCGGTCCGGTCCGCCCCGGGCCGGCCCACATCGTCGAGGCCAGACCGCCCTCCGCCGCCAGTGCGCTGACCGCGCCGTTGCGGGCACAGTCCGCCAGCAACCGCAGCGCCCGGTACAGGCTGGACTTCCCGCTGCCGTTCGATCCGGTGACGACGGTGCAGCGCCGCAACGGGACGACCAGGCGCCGCAGCGACCGGTAGTTCGCCACGGCAAGGGTGTCCAGCACGGGGCCGACCCTATGGCACGTCGCCCTATGGCACGTCTAAGCCGGTCTCGAATTCCCGCATGGCACCGAGCACACCGATGAGCACCCGGTGGGCGGCGCGCAGGTCTCGATCCGGAATTCCGGCCAGCGCCCGGTGGGTGTGCTGCTCCAGGGGCACAAAGAACTGCCGCGCCAATTCGAGCCCGTGGTCGGCGTATTTCAGGATGACTTTGCGCCGGTCGGTCGGGTCGGACTCGCGACGCAGATGGCCTGACTCGATCATCCGCTCGACGAGGTAGGTGATCGCGGCGCCGGACAGGCCCATCAGGTCGCGCAACTCCCCGGCGCTGAGCGGCGAGCCGGCCTGCTCGGCGACCATGATGTGGAGCAGAGCCCGAAAGTCGTTGGCCGACAGCGAATGAACGCCGGCGAAGGCCTTGCCGACCCGATCCGACGCGGCCGAGAGAGCCCGGACGTCGCCCGCGATCGCCGACTCCAACTCCGCCCGCTCGGTCATGACATCACGATAACGTTAACAAATCTAAATGTTAAGTTGATGAACTTGTTGTTTAGGATGTCGCCATGCACCGCGCACCCGAGACCCGCCGTCCGATCTGGGATCGCATTGCGGCGCTGGTCTGCGGCCGGCGATCCTGGATGCTCGCGCTGATCGTCGTTGGACTGGGCGGCGCACTGCTGGGTCTGCTGCCCGACACCGGATCGGCCGAGCGGTCTCCTGTCGTGGTGCCGCCCACGGCCGAGTCGGCCCGGGTGGCCGAGCTTCTCAAGGGATTCCCGGGCGGCGACCAGGCGCCGGTGATCCTCCTCGTCACCCGCTCGGACGGCGCGGGCCTGTCGCCCGCCGACCTCGCCGCGGCCGACCAGGCACGCGAACGGATGCTGACGGCGGCCGGTGGCGGTCCGCCGATACCGCTGGTGCCCTCCGCCGACGGCGCGGCCGTGCTGGCTCCGGTGCCGTTGCGGCCCGATCTGACCGGCTTCGCACTCTCCGACGAGGTCACAGCCCTGCGGGTGGCCGCACGTGACGGCCTCCCCAGTGACCTGCAGGCCAATGTGACCGGCGGACCGGCCTTCGGGGCGGATATCGCCAACTCGTTCTCGGGGGCCAACTTCATCCTGCTGGCGGCCACCGTCGCCGTGGTGGCCCTGCTGCTGATCCTCAC
>JAUPLT010000390.1 GCA_030836785.1 Actinomycetota bacterium | reverse complement strand
ATCGCCACACACCGCGGATCGTCTCCGTTGACCACCACCGCCTGTCGGGCCCGTTGCAGCACTTCGGATTTCAGATCCGCCATCTGATCGAGGGTGTCTATGCCAAGGCTGCCGAGATGGTCGTCCTGGATGTTGAGCAGCGCCGCCACGTCATATCTGTCGCAGGGATGGCCGAAGATGATCAGCCCTTTGCGGGGCATCTCGATGATCGCCACCTCGACCGCGGGATCGTTGAGCAACATCCGCGCACCCGGAAAACCGGACAGGTTCCTGGTGCTGACGGTCTCCTCGCCGATCCGCAGGCAATGCGTGGTGCACACCCCCGCCTGGCGGCCTGCCGTCTGCCAGATGTGCTGCAGCATCAGCGAAGTGGTGCTCTTGCCGTTGGTGCCGGTGATCGCCACCGTAGGGATCCGGGTCGGGCGCCCAGCGAACAGCCGGTCGAGGATCTCGCCGTTGACGTCCCGCTGCGGGTCCGCCAGCCAGTGCGGCCGCAGGCCGGGCTGAGCGTTGACCTCGCAGATCGCCCCACCGATCTCCCGCCAGGAGCGGCCGACATCCGTGGTGAGGAAATCCACCCCGACAACATCTAGGCCGACGACACGCGCCGCCCGCTCGACGAGCATCCTGTTATCCGGATGGACGCCGGCGGTCACATCCTCCGCGGTGCCGCCGGTGCTGATGTTGGCAGTCCGGCGCAGCGCGACGAACGTGCCGGCCGCCGGCACCGACGCTATCGGCACCCCCTGATCGGCGAGCAACTCCAGCGCCTCGGCGTCAAGGGTCAGCCGCTTCAGCAGGCTCCGCTGGTCGTCCCCCCGGCGCGGATCGGCATTGATCCGCGCGATCAACTGCTCCACCGTGCGTACGCCGTCACCGACGACCCCACCGGGAATACGCCGCGCCGCCGCAAGCAACCGCCCGCCGACGACCAACAGCCGGTGATCGTCACCGGCGACATGCTCCTCGACGATGATCTGGCCCGGACTGAGTGCCTCGGCCGCGGTGAACGCTTGGCGCAGGCTCACTTCGTCGCCAACTCCCGTCGTCACCCCCCGACCTTGCTCCTGGTTGAGTGGCTTGACGACCACCGGCCATCCCAGCCCCGTGGCCATCTCGACGGCTCGGTCGAAGTCGGACACCAACTCGCCGCGCGGCACCGGGATGTCGGCCTCCCGCATGAACTGCGCCGCCAGGATCTTGTTCTGAGCGATCAGACCCCCGATATGGGAAGTGTTGCCGGTGAACGTCGAGCGCATCCGCTCGGAGTTCACACCCCACCCGTACTGGATGTGGTTCGGCCGCACCGTCACCGGGATGCCGCGCTCCAGAGCCGCCAGCGCGAAGCGCACATCGCTGGGGAGCAGCCCCTTGTCCTGGGCCGCCGCCATCCCCTGGCGGATCGCCGCGTTGACGTCGGTCAGCCGACCGGCCGGCGGTGCAGCCCACAGTTCGATCAGCCGCAGAGCAAGCCGCAAAGTGTCGCTGAGCACCCCTTCGCGTTGCCAGGGAATGGCCAGCATCAGCCGGCCTCCTGCGACACCGAGCACGCGCCCGCGCCAGACCGCGTCCCGTGCCCAGCGCTGCAGTGCCACCGTCAGGGCGACGATCCACTGCCCGAGTCGGCTCTCCGGGGAGGCGCCGCCGTCGGCCGGGTCGAGTAGGAACACCGCCGGCCAATCCGACTCGGTGACCCCGAACAACGGCTGCTCCGGGATCAGGCCGGCCGCACCGGCATGGACTCGGGCGAACGCACCTGTGTCGAGCCCGCCCTCCAGATCGACCGTCACCACGGCCGTGGCCTGCCCCAGTCCTGCCGAACACCCCGGCAGAAGTCGTTGCTCCTCGACGCGAAGCCGCACCGTATCCACCTCCGTTCCGCTCCCCACCCCCGGACCGAAGGCCGCCGGCGCGGATGAAACTACTGGTCGAGCAGACTCCTCAGCATCCACGCCGTCTTCTCGTGAACCTGCATCCGCTGGGTGAGCAGATCGGCTGTCGGTTCGTCGTGCGCCCCGTCCACCACGGGGAAGAGTTCGCGGGCCGTCCGGACCACGGCCTCCTGGCCCGCGAGCAGGTCGCGGATCATGTCGGTGGCGGTCCGTTCGCCCTCTTCCTCAGAGATGCTGGTGAGCCGGCCGAACTCTGCATAACTGCCGGGCGCCTTGGCGCCGAGGGCCCGGATTCGTTCGGCGATGAGATCGACGGCCAGTGCCAGTTCGTTGTACTGCGTCTCGAACATCAGATGCAGGGTCTGAAACATCGGACCGGTGACGTTCCAGTGGTAGTTGTGCGTCTTGAGGTAGAGGGTGTAGGTATCCGCCAGCAGGTGCGACAGGCCCGCACAGATGCGTGCGCGGGTGTCGGGATCGATTCCGTTGTTCAGTGTCCGGTCGATAGCAGCGCTCATGGTGGAACAGCCTCCCTGGATTCGTATTTGCTGCAAGCTACTTGCTCGGTTTGGTCGTTGCGCCGTGGCGGAACTCGACGACGTCACCGTCCACCATCACATAGTCCTT
>JAUPLT010000036.1 GCA_030836785.1 Actinomycetota bacterium | reverse complement strand
CCACGTCTCACGCGATGACGCTGCGGTCTCGCCCTGCGGCCTTGGCGGTGTAGAGCGCCTGGTCGGCGATCCCGATCAGTTCGGCCGGGTCGCGAACGGCCTGTTCAGGTAAGCCCGCACCACCGATGCTCACGGTGATCGACAGTCGGTGCCCGCCGGTAACGATCTCCGCCTCCGAGATGCTGCGCCGGATCCGCTCGGCCATGTCCGCCAGGTCCCGTCGACCAGCGCCGGGCAGGATAACGAGGAACTCCTCACCTCCGTAGCGGACGAGGATGTCGCCGTCGCGCAGAACCTGGCGAGTGGCGGCGACGGCGCTTTGCAGCACCCGATCACCGACGATGTGACCGTAGGTGTCGTTGACTGACTTGAAGTGGTCGAGGTCGAGCATGAGGAGCCCGAGGGAATCCCCGGACCGCTGGGAACGAGCGACCTCGTCATTGAGCCGCTCGATACCGAACCTGCGGTTGTAGACGGACGTCAGCGGATCGAGGGCGGCAACCCGCTGCAGATCCTGGTGACTGAGGGCGTTGGTCAGGGCGACGGCCAAGCCGGGAAGAGCCGACCCGACGACAGTGATGGCCTCCCGATCCATCGGGCGGGCCGCCGCGAGTACCAGAACGCCGACAATGGCGACTCCATGGCGGACGGGAAGAACCCGCACCTCGGCAGGGACAAAGTTGACAACCGTCCCCGTGAGGGTGACGTCGGGAGGCAGGTGGAGGACCCGGGCTTCCTGAGTCCGGATCACATTCTGTACGGCGTCGGACTCCGCGAGTCCGGACGCGTCCCGGATGCCGAGTGAGCCGACGAGGTCGACGCGGCCGGCGTTGACCACCAACAGGGCGGCTCCGTCGATACCGGTCCGGATCGTCATCTCGTGAAGGGCCGACTCCGCCAGTGGGACGAGTTCCAGGTGCGCGGCGAGGGCCTCTCCGATGGCCGACATTCCATCGGTCACCCGGTGACTGGCTGCCAGGCTCTCAACGAGAAGGTTGAAGGAGACGGCGGACTCGCCGAGCTCGTCGGCGGAGTCGACCGGAATTCGGCACGATCCCGGGTCGCATGAAGACCAGTCGCCCAGCTCTGTCGCCTCGCGTATGGCAACCTCGACCCGTCTCATGCTGGCAGCGAGTGCTCGCAACCGGACGCCCACAACCCTCTGGACGAGGCCGGTATTGACGGCACCGACGAGCAGGCCGGCAAGGACGGTCGCGGCGAAGAAGGCCGGGCGGATCGCGACGTCATCCGGGACTCCCAGCGGGACGACCGCGAACGGGAAGACGATGCCGATGAAGAGCCCGAACACCATCATCCAGATCCGCAGATCGAGCAGGACGCGACTGGTCAGGCGAGGCGGCCAGCCACGGTAGGACACCGCGGGATTCGGCGGTGCGGGATTCGGCGGTGCGGGATTCGGCGGTGCGGGATTCGGCGGTGCAGGAGCAGCCATAGGCATCACCCTATGGCCGAATCCCTCCCGAGCGACTTTGGCCCCGGGAACGTGTGGGCTCAGCCCAGTCCCGTCGGGGCCATGTCCTCCCGTTTGGCCAGCGCCAACTCCCGGATCTTCCCGAGGTCGGAGTCGGTGTAGACCCCGTTGACACCGGAGATCGCGGCGAGCTTCATCCCGTGCTTCAGCCCGAGCCGATAGATCTCCTTGACCTTCTCCCATTCGATGTTGCGGCCGACGGTGAACGTCTCGTAGCGGCCCTCGAGCGCCAGGACGATGGTCTCGGCCAGGCAGGCGTAGGCAACACCCTTCGGTAGGCCGATGCCCTTCATCTGCGGGTCGCCGGGCAGTTCGATCTCCCCGGATTCGATGACCAGGACATCGGGGCGTTTGGCGACATCCTCCGCGGACAGGTCCAGCGGCCGTGCGACGTCGGTGATCACCGCACCGGGTTTCACCTTCATGATGTCGAGTACCTTTTTGCCGGCCCCCGAGGTGGCCGTGACGATGACATCCATATCGGCGATGTGCTCATCGGCGTCGGCACCTACGTGGATCGTCGCCCGCGGGTTCTCCCGCTCGATATCGGCCTTCAGAGCCAACAGCTTGGCCGGTTCGATGGAGACCAGCCACAGCTCGTCTGCGGCCATCGCCAGCAGTCGCGCACACACCGAGCCGATGGCGCCGGTCGCGCCGACCACCATCGCCTTGCCCTTGATGTGTCCCTTCTCGTCCACTTCGGCGATGCCGAGACGACGGACCGCGTCATGGGCGGCCCACAGCGCGCCCGAGGCGCTGTAGGAGTTGCCCGTGGTGATGGGTAGCGGTGCCCGCTTGGCCACCGTGACACCGGCGTCGCCGACGACCTTGGTGAACGCACCCAGACCCATGATCTGGGCACCCATCTTTTGGGCCATCTCGGCCGCCGCGAGGAGCCGGGAGTAGGTGAACTCCGGATCGTGCGCCATCAACTCCTTGGGGGTGCCCCCGACGGTGATGAGCCAGCCTTCGACCTCCGCGCCCGTCGGCGACGTGATCCCGGTGACGTGGCTGTAGACGAACGGCGGCGCATGCGCCATCAGCTTCTCCACGCCGTCCATGAAGATCCCCGGCGTCACGTCGGCGACGGCGTCGAGCGCCTTCACGTTGCGGAAGTACTCCTGGGACAGCGGGTGGATGACGAACGCGAACCGGGACTTCCGCTTGAAGCCGCTCGGGTAGAGGATCCTCGGCCGCAATTCAGCCGATTGGATCATGTCGAGCAGGTCGTCGTCGGACAGCCGTGACTCCTCGGCTTCGCCCGCCACCAGCATCAGCGCCTCAAGTGTCGCCTCATTGACCACCACACCGTCGAACGGCTGCGGGACATCGTCGAGGATGAGGTCGACGCCACGCTCCCGCAGGCTGCTCAGCCGCTCCTGCCCGATCGACGTCGAGATGAGGGTCTTGCCCTTCAGATCATCCAACTCGAACTGGTCGAGTTCCTTGAAGGTGGCCACCACGATGTCGCAGTCCTGCAGGGCCGTGCGGACCCTGGAGTCGATGAACTTCCGGGCCGGGGCGGTGGTCGCCGACACCACCGAGGAGGGAAGCCTGTCCAGAAGCCAGCCCGAGGCGGACACGAAGCGCTCGAAAGCCTCGAACGGAGTGCGAATTTCGGACAGTCCGTACTCCACCGCCGGGTCGGCGAAGCGCAGGTTCTGCGTGCTCTCCGACAGCACTCGGGTGGTGCGGTAGTGGTTCGGTCCGCCGAGGACGACCACTCGCGCATTGTTGAAGTAGCCGGGCATCTCACCGGCCAGATGGCGAATGGTCCACTCCTGCAGAACATTACGTAGCCGGTGGCCGTGGGTGACAATCGCCCCGGCAGCCTTTTCTACGGCCTTGCGCAGCTTGTCGGGGTTGCCCTTCAGGGTTCCGGCCACCTGCGCGTCGTGGACTCCGCTGATCCCGATGGCAGCGGCCTGCCCGGACCACCTGCGCAGTTCCTCTTTGGCCTGTTTGACACTGCCGCCGGTACCCACCCGGACGATTCGGAAGGTCCTTCCGAGGAACTCCACGGAGTGGTCGTAGTCCCGTCCGGGACCGCTCAAGCTGATATTGACGATCAGCGATTCGTCAGTCATGTGATCCCTTTTCAGACCATGGCTTTGGAGTCGAACTCCGGGTGGGCATCCATGAAGTCGAGCAGTCTGTCGGCGTAGTCGAGGAACCGGGGGCAGGAGACCCCGGTGCCTTCGAGGTCG
This sequence comes from Actinomycetota bacterium, assembly GCA_030836785.1. Taxonomy (GTDB): domain Bacteria; phylum Actinomycetota; class Actinomycetes; order Mycobacteriales; family Mycobacteriaceae; genus Mycobacterium. The sequence continues at coordinate 20,037 of JAUPLT010000036.1, read as the reverse complement.
GCCACGGTGTGCGCGGTGCCGTACGTGGTCGGGAAGGCGAAGTAGTCCAGGGTCTCGGCAGGCAGACCCGTGAGCATTTCCATCCCGGGGACCGTGTCGAGCAATCCGCGCACGACCGATACCGGGACGGGCAGCCAGATCAACCGCCTGCCTAGATGCTTGCCGAAGATCTCGGCCACCTCGCGGGCCGACGGCGGATTGGGATCGGTCAACTGGTACGTCTTGCCCGCGGAACGGTCGAGGACGCTCAGTGCGTCCATCGCGGCAATGACGTAGTCGCGCGGAACCAGCGATGCCATGACGCTCTTGTCGACGTTCGGCAGGAAGGTCGCGCCAGGCAGTCGCTTCATGTAGGCGGCGACGAAGTAGGGCCCGTCGTACTTCTGGGTCTCACCGGTTCTCGAGTCCCCCACCACGATGCCGGGGCGGTAGATGGTCGCCGGAAGCCCGTCGGCGATCGCCGCGCGCACGAGTCGCTCAGCCTCGTATTTGGTTTCCTCGTAATGGTTTTGGAACTCCTGTCCCTCCTCGAGCATCTCCTCGGTGAACTCACCGTCGTAGCGGCCGGACACGTAGCAGGTGCTCACGTACTGCAATCGACGGAAGTTCGGCCGCTCCCGGCAGAACTTCAGGACGTTGTCGGTGCCGACGATGTTGACCAGCTTGGCGATGTCCTCGGGTACGGAAAGGTCGTACACGGCCGCCAGGTGCCAGACCTCGTTGACGTCATCCACCGCAACAGAATCGGAAAGCCCGAGGCCCGGCACCGTGATGTCGCCTTCGACGAGGTGGACCCGGTCGGCGGTGTGGGGATGCGCCGCCTGAATCTCGGCCAGCCTGGCCTTCGCGGTATCCATGTGCCTGGCCTGCACGACGCAGATGACGATGGCGCCTTCCCGCTTGGCGAGGATCCCGGGAAGCAGGGCCGACCCGAGGAAACCCGGGAACCCCGTCATCAACACTGCACTCATCTTTTTCCTCGCGTTCGGTTGCCGGAGATCTAGTGGGCCCCGCGCCTGAGACAGGTGCAGGTCCTCAGCGGCCATGCTTCCAGAAACAGGCCCCGCGAGACATGGAGAACGGCCGACGCGCGGTATGCACGTTCATCGTGGCGAGGCCCGCTGCGCTCGGTCGCATCGACGCCGCAGGGCGGAACTCAACACTCTTGACTCTAACTTGGCCCTCGCGAGGGACGGTTGAACTCTGGCCGCCTTTTCTCCATGAACGCGGTCATTCCCTCGATCATGTCCGGGCTGCCGAGAGTGGCGTGGAAGGCCGCACGCTCGTCCCGTAGAGATTCGTCGAGGGTCCGGTCCTCACTGTTGACCAGGCATCTCAAGATCGCCGCCATCGCGGTGGCCGGGAGTGCGGCAAGTTCGCCGGCGAGGTCCAGGGCCCGCTGCTGAAGTTCGGCGTTCGGGCACACCTCGGTGACCAAGCCAAGTTCGAACGCCTGCGGCCCCGACACGCTCTTGGCGCGCAGGATGAGGTTCATCGCATGGTCGCGCCCGATCGCCCGGACAAGTCGCGCGCTTCCGCCCCACGCCGGGACCGAGCCCAGGTGCAGTTCGGGCAACCCGATGTTGGCGCCGTCCTCAGCGGCAATCCGGAAGTGACATGCAAGGGGCAACTCCAGTCCCCCGCCCAAGCAATTTCCGAACAACGTTGCGACCCATGGCTTGCTCATGTTCTCGATAGCGGCCAGCACCCGCAGGCGTTGATCGAGAATCTCGTCGACGCGCCTCCGATCACCGAGCAAGGGCGCCAATTCCTTCAGATTCATGCCGACCGAGAAGCTCTGGTCACCCGCGGCGGTGAGCACGACGGAACGCACATCGCTGTCGGAAGCGATCTCGTCGACCAGCGATTCGAGCTCGTTCATGAAGGCAAAGGACATTCGGTTGTGCGGCGGGTCGTTGATCGTCACGACAGCCACCGCCGCCCGGCGCTCGTAGGTGAGGCTGGTGTAGGTCAGTGCTGGCACCAATCCAGGGTGACGCACTCGTGCCGCGCCGGTCCTGACATTTCAGGACAGATTGTTGACTCGGTAGGACAGCGCCGCGCCATCCGAGTCGCGCAATCTTCTGCGGTGGATGGTGTCGACCACACCGGCGAAGGTAGACCCCTCGGCGGCCAGTCGCCGTTGCAGAGTCTTGGAATGCAGGTTCATTTGCCTCGCGACGAATTCGAGCGTGACACTTCCGCTCGGAAGGAGTCGGCCGACCAGTCTCCTGACCGACGCCAGGGTTGCCGCCTCGTCGCCGGCGATCGTCTCGAGGTACTCGGCGGGTGATCCCAGCGGCTGATGCGGCAGATGCGCGTGAAGCGGTCGGTGCAAGTCGCCGAGCAGGTGCCGCAGGACGCGCAGAATCACTCCGACTGCCAGTTCGTTGTGCTGCGGGCTGGCCGCGACATCCGGGGCGAGGATCTGGTACTCGATGAAAGATCGACCCGCATCAAGGTCTTTCACCCGCAGGCCGAGACCAGGACTGTAAGTCCCCAGGAATCGCTCGAAGATGTTCAGGCACCGGCCCAGGTTCGGCGCCGAGGTGGCATTGGCGGCGATCTCAAGAACCGTCACGGCCGAGTGCAAAGGCACGAACACGTCGGGCCGCCCTACGTCGGACGGGTCGATTCCCACCTGGGCCAGTAGTCGATCCGGGTCGCCCCCGACTTCCCGGACCAGCTCGGGAAAGGACGACAGCGCCGTGGCCCGAATGACCGCCATGTCCTGGAAGGTTAGGTCGCTGTCATGAAATGTCAGTTATTGGCCGGTCCGTCGGATCGGATCGGCGCTAACGTCGGAGTTGCATCGTTGGGGCTATCACCCGGAAGGCTCGAATTGGACCGCACCACTCTTCCCATCCCCGATCGGACGTTCGGCGGGGTTGCCGGGCGCACAGTGGCCGACTCTCAACCTGACTGGTCGATCGTCGCGCCCGTCAGTGCGCCGGACAACGCGCCGAATGTGCTCATCGTCCTCATCGACGACGCCGGCTTCGGCGGCCCCGAAACGTTCGGGGGTGCAATCCACACGCCCACGTTGACCCGGGTCCGGGAAGCCGGCCTGACCTACAACCGATTCCACGTCACGGCCGTCTGCTCACCGACTCGCGCTGCGCTGCTCACCGGTAGAAACCACCACCGATGCGGTTTCGGCTCCATCGCCGAGTATCCTGGCCCGTTTCCCGGGTACTCGGCGATACTGCCGCGAACCTGCGGCCCGCTGCCGCGCATCCTCAAGGAGAATGGTTACGTCACAGGCGGTTTCGGCAAGTGGCATCTCACACCGGACAATGTGCAGGGTGCTGCCGGCTCGTTCGACCGCTGGCCGCAGGGATGGGGATTCGACCACTGGTGGGGCTTCCTCTCCGGCGCAGCCGGCCAGTACGACCCCATCATCACCCAGGACAACGGTGTGATCGGTGTGCCTGCCGGGACCGCTGACCGGCCGTACTACTTCCCCGACGACCTGACCGACAAGGCAGTCGAGTGGCTGCACGCGGTGCGCGCCCAGGATCCGCACAAACCCTGGATGATGTACTACTCCACCGGCGCCACCCACGCACCGCACCACGTTTTCAGCGAGTGGGCCGACAAATACAAAGGCCGATTCGATCAAGGCTGGGACGTCTACCGGCGAGAGACGCTGGAACGTCAGAAGAAGCTCGGCATCGTGCCACCGGAGACCACCCTGACCGAGCGCCCCGACCTCTTCCCGGCCTGGGACACCCTCAGCGACGACGAGAAGAAGCTGTACGCACGCCAGATGGAGGTCTTCGCCGGGTTCTCGGAGAACGCGGACTGGAACGTCGGCCGGCTGCTCGATTCCATTGACGCCCTCGGCGAAGCCGACAACACCCTGGTCTTCTACATCTGGGGCGACAACGGCGCCTCCATGGAGGGCACCATCACCGGCTCGTTCAACGAGATGACATTCCTCAACGGTGTGGTGCTCGATCCCACCCAGCAGCTGGCGCTCATCGAACAGTACGGCGGCGTGGAAGCAATCGGCGACGAGCACACCGCCCCGCATTTCGCCGCCGCGTGGGCCCACGCCAACAACACCCCGTTCCAGTGGGGCAAGCAGATGGCCAGCCACCTCGGGGGCACCCGAGACCCGATGGTGGTCTCCTGGCCGGCCCGCATCACCCCTGATGCAACTCCACGGACGCAGTTCACCCACTGCATCGACATCGCACCGACCGTCCTGGACGTCATCGGGCTGCCCACCCCCGACCGCGTCGACGGAGTCACCCAGGAGCCGATGGACGGAACGAGCTTCGCGGAGACACTCACCGACGGGTCAGCGCCGGAAGTCCACACCGTCCAATACTTCGAAATGTTCGGCAGCCGAGCGATTTACAAGGACGGGTGGTGGGCCTGCGCCAGGCTCGACAAGGCACCGTGGGACTTCTCCCCAACCACCCTGGCCCGCTTCGCACCGGGCGTCTATGACCCCGACGCCGACCCTTGGGAGCTCTACTACCTGCCCGACGACTTCTCCCAAGCCCACGATGTCGCCGCCGAACAGCCCGAGAAACTCGCCGAACTCAAAGCCCTCTGGTGGAGCGAAGCGGAACGAAACCGGGCGCTACCCCTGCTGGGCGGCCTGGCGGTGTTCTTCGGAATTCTGCCGCCGCTACCGCCGACAACCCGGTTCGCCTTCCGCGGCGACGTCCAGAACGTCCAACGCGGGATGACACCCCGGATCCAGGGCCGCTCCTATGCGATCGAGGCCGACCTGACCTTGCCCGCAGACGGCGCGGAGGGCGTCATCGTCGCCAACGCCGATTTCATCGGCGGCTACGCCCTGTGGGTGGACGGCTCGGGACTGCTGCACCACACGTACTCATTCCTGGGGGTGGAAACCTATCGCCAGACCTCGGATCGGCCGCTGCCCACCGGAAACATCACAGTGAAAATGGTCTTCGAATCCGACTCCCCCACACCCGGTTCGGGCGGGACCGTGACCCTGTGGGCCGGCGCCGACAAGATCGGCGAGGGCCACATGCCGAAGACCGTGCCCATCGCATTCACCTCATACGCCGGAATGGACATCGGCAGGGACAACGGCCTGGTCGTCGACCGCGACTACGAAGACAAAGCGCCCTACCCGTTCACCGGGACCGTCCGGGAGGTCGTCTTCGACCTTCACCCCATCACCGAGAAGGATGCGCACACCTTGCACCAACACGCCGCCACCCAGGCGGTGGCGGACGGCGCAGCCGGATGAGCACAAAACGTTCCCACGTTCAGCCGCGGCCGAAGGATGAGCCCGCCGACAGGAGATACCGGAATGACAACTGAATCCGATGAACGCCCCGTCAACCTGAAGGCTTTCGAGAAGCTGCCTGCCGGCGAGCCGGTGGTGATGATCAACCTGCTGAAGTTCAAAGAACAGGGCGGCCGCGAACGCTATCTCGACAATGGCTCACGAGCGGCGATTGGCACTTCGGTAGGGACTTCGGCCCCTACCCGCGGGGGAAGTGCCGTGATTGCATCGAGAAGCCGGGTCAGCCGCGTGGAAGACCCGCCGTGCTGAACTCAGTTGGCTGGCCGCGGCCATCTGAACCAGGCTGTTGCGCAGCGCGGCGATGTGTGACCACAGATGCGAGGGCTGATTGCGTTGGAGAGCTTCGACTTTCGGGGATTGTCGATCGCCTATGAACACACCGGTCAAGGTGAGCCGGTAATCATGCTTCACAACGGTGGGTCGTCGCATGCCATCTGGGCGGACGTTGCGACCAGACTGGCCGGCAAGTACGAGATCTTCGCCCTTGACCTGCTGGGGTTCGGCAACTCGGCAAAGCCGGGCGGGGGCTACACCTTGGACAACTACGTAGCGATGCTGGAGGAGTTCGTCAGCTCGCGCGGGCTGGAGAAGGTCGCGCTGGTGGGCAACTGCATGGGCTGCGCCATCTCCCTGGCGTTCACCGACCGCCACCCGGACAGGGTGAGGGCGCTGGTGCTCTGCAACCCGCTGACCGAGTCGACGTTCCTGGCTGGCTGGCTGGGACCGTTGCTGTGGTTGCGGGAGCGGATGCCCGCAGTCAATCGGCAGGTGTACCGGATGCTCGGGCACCTGAAGCTCACCAACGGCATCGGCTCGGTCGCCACCGCGTTCCAGCTGGGCCCGCGCGGCCGCGCCCGCAAAGTCCATCGCAGCCCTGAAATCTACGGTCCGTATGCGGCCACCGGCCAGCTGGAATCGCTGCTCGGGGTGCTCGACGACTTGGAGAATTACGCCGTCATCGACGACCTCGCGCCGCAGGCAGGGTTCCCGCCGATCTGCACAATCTGGGGTCTGAAGAACAAGATCGTCTCGCCCAAGGCGGGACGTCGCCTGAACTCGACCCTGCACCCCAACCGCCAGGAATGGCTACCCGATTCCGGACACCTGCTGATGCTGGAGCAGCCCGATGAGGTCGCCTCGATCATCGATGAGTTCCTGTGCTCTGCCGCGGTGACACGGGCCTGAGATGGACCCGTTCCCCGACGACATCTTCAACCTCGCCGACATCGTGTTGCGGGTCGCGCGCGAGGACCCGGAACGCGTCGCGGTCATCGACCTGGACGGCTGGCAGGGCTACGGCACGCGTCGCTACAAACGCCATACCTACGCCGAGTTGTCGGCCGACGTCGAGTCGGTCGCCGTGGGGCTGCGCGAGATGGGCATCGCCGAGCTGACCCGCACCGTCTGCATGTCGCCGCCCAGTTACGAGACCTGCGTCATGGGCGTGGCCCTCACACGGGTGGGTGCACTCTCCATCTGGATCGACCCCTCGGTCGGCTATCGCAACGTCGCGGAGCGGCTCAGCCGCGTGCAGCCGGAGGCGTTCCTGGGCAACGCGCTCGCGCACCTCGGACGTATCACCTTCGGGTGGGGGCCTCGCGACCTCCGGAAGCTTGTTCTCACGGAAAGCCCACTGCTGCCGGGCGGCCGCATCATCACCGGGTTTCCGCCCTTCCCGGGCGCACACTCGATCAGGTCACTGCGAAAACACGCAGCCGCCGAACCGAAGCCGCCGAAAGTCGGGCCCAACGATCCCTGCGCGGTTCTCTACACCACCGGCAGCACAGGACCGGCGAAGCCCTCGCTGTACTTGCACCGAAACTTCTGTCAGCTGTTCCGCAACGCGCACCACAGCTGGGGCTGGGATAAGGGCACCGAGGTCCCGGTGGATATGGCCGTCTTCCCCGCGTTCCTGTTCATCCCGATCAGTGCCGGCGGCACGATGGTGGTGCCGCCCATCGACTTTGCCCGGCAGGGCCCGGCCCAGGTGGACCCGGCCGCTCTGATCCAGGTCATCAACGACTGCAAGGTGGGGTCTTTTTTCGCCGCGCCGATCCTGATCGAGAACCTGGCCCGAGAAGCGCTGGCGCGCAACCTGACGATGCCCTCTCTGAAACGAGTGATCGGGGCCGGGGCGCCGATCTCGGGACCGGTCGAAAGAATGCTCAGCGCGGTGATGGCTCCCGACGGGGAGTTGGCGGCGAATTACGGCGCCACCGAGGCGATGCCGTCGACCGAGTTGGGCAGTCGCGAGCACCTCGACGGCGTGTGGGGCCTGACCGAACACGGTGCCGGCGTGTGCGTCGGTTACGCCCTGCCGGGCGTCGAACTCAAGATCATCGACATCGTGGACGGTCCGATCGATTCCATCGGAGAAACCTCGGAGTTGCCCACCGGGCACATCGGCGAAATCCTGGTGCGGGGCACGCACGTGAGCCCCGAGTACTACCTCGATCCCGAGAGCACACGCAAGAACAAAGTACCTGACCTGCAAGGAGATTGGCATCGCTTCGGGGATGTCGGCTACCTCGACGCCCAGGGCAGGCTCTGGGTGTGCGGTCGGGTTTCGCAGCGGGTGAAGGCGGAGGGCGGGAACGTATTTCCGCTGCAAGTCGAACCGCTCTTCGACGCTCACCCCATGGTGAGGCGAAGCGGGCTGGTGGGAGTCCCCGGAACTGCGGGCGAGCTGCCCGTCCTGTGTGTCGAGGTCGAACCCGACGTGGGCAAGGACCAGCTCCCCGACTTACACCGGGAACTTCTCGCGCGGGCGGCAGATTCCGATATGGCGAACAAGATTCACGCCATCCTCTTCAAGGACGCGCTGCCTGTGGACCCGCGCCACAACTCCAAGATCGAGCGCCCGCGCCTGGCCAAGTGGGCCGCTCGGCAGTTGTCGGGACCGCGCTTCCGCAGCCGGCGAACCAGCCCTCTCGCCGAAACCCACCCTGTCGCCGAAACCTGAATCTAGCCCCGGCCAAGAGCCGCTGCGCTCGGCGGTGTTGGGCGCGGTGATGTTTTGCATGCTGGGACAGCGATCGCGGAAGTTCTCATCCCGGCTCAAGGCCGTCGAGATGGAAGGCAACGGCAACCGGCGCGCTACCTGTACTCTCGAAGCTATCGGAGCGAGATTCGAATTGGGAATCGCTCACCTGCATGCCAACTCACAAGCGCATGCCAACTCACAAGCGCATGCCACCTCACAAGCCAGGGGCATGTGGGAACCCGAACGGGAGTCGATTGAACACCAGGCCCAACGCGTGACGTATTGCATCGGCGTACTGCTCGACGAGGGACTGATATTCGCCTCGGATTCGCGCACCAACGCCGGCATGGACAGCGTCGCTAAATTCTGCAAGATGACGGTGTTCGAGCGTCCGGGAAACCGCGTCGTCGTCCTGCTCAGTTCGGGCAACCTCGCCGGGACCCAGGCCGTGATCAGCATCCTGAGGCAGCGTTGCGCCGACGGAGAATCCGCTACCAATATCCTCGGCGCCCGAACCATGTTCGACGTCGTGACATTGGTGTCCGACGCGATGCGCGATGTGGAGAACCGCGACTCCGATTACCTGGAAGCCAACGACATCCGATTCAACGCGTCGTTCATCGTCGGTGGACAGATCGACGGTGAGCCGATGCGGCTGTTCCGGACCTACGCCGAGGGCAATTTCATCGAGGCCGGGACCGACACCAACTTCCTGCAGACCGGGGAGACGAAGTACGGCAAGCCCATCCTCGACCGTGTGCTTACCCAACACACGCCACTGGCGGACGCGACGAAGTGCGTTCTGGTGTCGTTCGATTCGACCATGCGCAGCAATTTGTCGGTCGGCATGCCGATCGACCTGGTGTGCTACGAACGGGATAGCCTTGAGGTGCGGTTTCGGCGGCGATTCGATACCGGCGACCCGTATTTCACTGCGCTCAGCAATGACTGGAGCGAAGGAACGCGGCAGGTTTTCCGCGAGTTGCCCGAGTTGAGTTGGTGACAGGGCATCACGGCGATGGACGCGGTGATCATCAGCTGCGAACACGGCGGCAACCGAATCCCTGCGCCCTACCCACGACTGTTCTCCGCTCCACATTTCGTCGCATAGCTTCACCACGGAACTGGCCGGCAAGGTCCGAAGTGCCGACGTGGGCTTGCTTGTACGACCCGGCGCGGCACTCGGAGAGCGGACCGTGTGCGCGATGGAAGCAGTCGCTTCGCCCCGAACGACTACATCGGCATCGAACTGGAGATCAACGATGAGAATTAACGTCGGCTTCGAGATGATCTTCGACTGTCCGCAGCCCACCCCGATGATCTTCAACCTCAACGTCCACTTCACCCGGGTGTCCGATCTGGTCGGCCGTGACGATCTGGTTTTCGACCCGCCGGTTCCGGTGGATGCCTACCGTGACAGCTTCGGAAACTGGTGCACCCGTATGGTCGCCCCCAAGGGCCAAATCCGCGTCACGGCCAATGCCGTGGTGAACGACACCGGGCTTCCCGATGCGATCGTCTCTGACGCACAACAGATTCCGGTTCCGGAGCTACCGGTCGATACGCTGGTCTATCTGCTTGGCAGCCGGTATTGCGAGACGGATCGGCTTTCCGAGACGGCATGGGAACTCTTCGGGCACACGCCACCGGGATGGGCTCGCGTTCAAGCGATCTGCGACTACGTCCACAACCACGTCACCTTCGGCTACCAGCATGCGCGGGTGACCCAGACTGCCCTGGAAACCTTCGAGAAGCGGACCGGTGTCTGCCGCGATTTCAATCACCTTGCTGTCGCATTCTGTCGCTGCATGAACATTCCGGCCCGCTACTGCACCGGTTATCTCGGCGAGATAGGCATGACGCCGCCCTATGGTCCGATGGACTTCGCCGCGTGGTTCGAAGTCTTCCTCGGCGGCCAATGGCACACGTTCGACGCTCGCAACAACATCCCGCGCATCGGCAGAGTCCTGATCGCCCGGGGTCGCGACGCCGCTGACGTTGCTCTCAGTAACGCATTCGGCAACAACACATTAACCAGCTTCAAGGTTTGGACCGACGAGGTTCCTGCCGACTGAAGCCGGCTTGGGTGCGCCACACCCTCCTGCCGCAGGCCGCATCAGGGCGCCGCAACCACTAGCCGCGCTTAGCGTAGGGTTAAGGAATCAGCGGCATTTCGCATATGACTGCACGAAGTTGTTTCGTCGCTGAGTCGAGAAATCTGGCCGATTCGCGGCCAGGACAGGAGCGTCGTCATGACGCGACACCACGATCATCCTCAGGACAGGCGAATCGCGCCGTCACCGGAGCGCACGCCTCGGCTACGCCTGAAATCAAAGGCGCCACAGACCGGCCATGTCGACGGAGCATGGTGGCCTCGCACCGACGCCCTTGTATCCGAGCTTCCTGATCTGCTGGCTGTGCTGTCGGTCAGACTCGGATCCATCGATCGCGTGCTCTACAACGTCGACCAGTGGAGCACTTCGCCCGCCCGGCTCGTCATGGGCGACCGCAAGGTCCGCCTCGATGGGTACCGGTATCAGCCACCCAACAGCGTCGGGATCCTCGGACTCAACGGCGGCGGGATCACCCTTCTGGTCGTGCCGCCGAGCACCGACTCCAACGACGCCCACACCATGTTGATGGCGGCTGCTGTCGCGGGCAATGCTTCGACCGTCGAGGACCTACTACGGATCAAGCTGCAGGACAGTCGAATCCGACCCCAGCGGCCCAGTGGGGACCAGGACCGCTGGGAATCAGACGGCGGATCCACTCGTCAGCCGGCGCTCACCGGGCGCCTGGGCGCGAGCGTACGGTGATGGTTGTCAATCTCAGGCACGGCAACCTCGGGCACGGCAACGGAATGATCGACCGGTTTGGGTGCCGGGCAGGCCACATGCCGACGTTCGGCATTCTGGGCACCTTCCCGCCAACCGTCTGCGGCTTGGCGACATTCTCGGCCGCCTTGTGTGGTGGTTTGTCGGCCAATGGCGCTGGCGTCCGGGTGGTGCGGGTGTCTGACGGATCGCCGGAGGCTGATTCCAGAGTGGTCGGAGAGCTGGTCAGCGGCTCGGCGGCGTCGGTGGCCGCGTGTTCGGAACTGTTGAATCAGAACGACATTGCGATCATCCAGCATGAGTACGGCATCTACGGCGGCGTCGACGGAGACGAAGTCGTGGAGGTCATTGATGCGTTGCGTGTGCCCTCCGTCGTGGTCGCTCATACGGTTCTGAAGTGCCCGACCCCGCACCAGCGGTCAGTACTTGAGGCGATTGCGTCACGGGCGGATCGGGTGGTCGTGATGTCCGAGGCCGCCAAAGCGCGTTTGTGCGCCGGCTATGACATCGATCGCCGGAAAATCACGACGATCCCGCACGGCGTGACCATTCCACCTACTGCGCCACCCGAACCTCCGGCCCGGCCGACTCTGTTGACCTGGGGACTGCTCGGCCCGGGAAAGGGCGTCGAACGCGTCATCGACGCGATGGTGTCCCTGCGGGACCTTCCCGGCTCCCCCAGGTACCTCATCGCCGGCCAGACCCACCCGAAGGTTCTGGCTGCCGATGGCGAGAAATACCGTGCAGCCAGAATCGAACAAGCGAGGAGCAATGGCGTCGCGGACGCGGTCTTCTTTGACGCCGGTTATCAGACGGTGGCCTCGCTCAATGCGCTCGCCCAGTCTGCGGCCGCTGTCGTGCTGCCCTACGACTCGACCGATCAGGCCACCTCCGGCGTTCTGGTCGACGCCATCGCCAGTGGCCGGCCTGTCGTCGCCACCGCGTTCCCACATGCGGTCGAGTTGCTCGCCGGTGGCGCCGGAATCGTCGTCAACCATGACGACCCAGAGGCGCTAGTCCTTGCGCTGCGTCGCGTTCTGACCGAGCCGAACCTGGCCGACTCGATGGCCGCAGAGGCCTGGCGGTTGGCCCCATCGATGGCATGGTCGGTGGTGGCCGGGCAGTACCTGCGTCTTGCGAATCGGATGGCCAATGAGCGGCCCGCGCTGACATGACCGCTCCGACGCCGGTACCGAACTTCGACCACTTACTACGGATGACCGATCAGCGCGGCACCTTCGAACACGCCTGCCTCTCCGAACCGCGGCCCGAGCATGGCTACTGCACGGACGACATGGCTCGCGTGCTCGTGGTCGCAGCCCGGCAATCCGACTCGCACACCCAGACCAATCGGCTGGCAAAGGTCGCCATACAGTTCCTCAACGACGCGCAGTACTCCGCCGGGCCATGCCGAAACCGTATGGACCGCAACGGCCGGTGGACTGACGTACCGGCAATCGAAGACGCCTGGGGACGGTGTTTGTGGGGCCTGGGAACCGCCGCAGCCCACAGCGACGTATCGCTGGTTCGCCGCTTGGCTGTCATCCAGTTCGAGCGCGCCGCCGCGGTCCGATCGCCCTGGCCACGGGCAATGGCATTTGCTGCACTCGGGGCCGCGGAACTTCTCAGCGTGAACCCGGGGCACCGCGCAGCGCGGGCACTCCTGACCGACTACGCCGCCGGCGTACCCGGACCCAGCGGGGATCTCACCTGGCCATGGCCCGAGCCGCGGCTCACCTATGCCAACGCCGTCCTTCCCGATGCGATGATCGCCACCGGGTCCGCACTGGGAGACCCGGAGCTTCAGGGACGCGGCCTTGATCTGCTGGCCTGGCTGATCGATCACGAGACAGCCGACGGCCACCTCTCACCGACCCCCGCCGGGGGCAGCGGACCTGGGGACCCCCGACCGGGATTCGACCAGCAGCCGATCGAGATATCGACTCTGGCCGACGCGTGCGCGCGTGCTTCCGGGGTCGACGCCGGGTCCATCTGGCCGGATACGGTGCGCTCCGCGGCCGCCTGGTTCGAGGGCGCCAACGATGCGGGCCTGAAGATGTGGGATCCGAACACCGGCGGCGGGTTCGACGGGCTGCATGCCCACAGCGTGAACCAGAACCAAGGTGCGGAATCGACTCTGGCCGTGCTGTCGACGCTGCAGCACGCGGGCCGGCTTTCCGCGGCGCTGCAATGACTTCCACGTCCACGTCGAATGAACTGGTAGCCCGCACTCCCCTGCGACTCGCGGCCGACCCGGCGCGCGTCATCACCCAACTCTTCGTTCCCGGCCAGGAGGGTTTCGAGCGGCAGGAGTCCAGGACGGGAGTGGTCCTCGCCCGCATCCTGGCGCTGACCGAGAGCGAAGTGGTGGCGGCGTTGACTGACGTCACCACCCGTTTTGATGGACGTCATCGCGACCTCACGGGCATCTTTTGCCGGCACGCCGGCGAACTTGCCGATCGACTCGACCCCGACACCGAGATCTCTGAAGAAAGAGTGGCCTTGCTGGGCGCCACGTTCACCAGCGAGTACGCCATCGAGGGTGCGGCGTTGTGCAATCCCAGCATGGTGTTGCATCCCGATCAAACCGGAATAAGTTCGGGCAGTGCCCGATTCATCTTGAGCGTCCGAGGCATCGGAGAAGGACATCGCTCATCGATCGGTTTCCGCACCGGCGTCATCTCCGGAGCGGGTCAGCCCCGACTGGATGACTGCGCCACGTTTGCTGCAGCGGGAACCACCGCTGCGGAACTGCTCGACGCAGAGGTCTTTCGTGTGGAACTCGCCCGACTCGGCGACACTGGAGAGGCGGCGGCTTATGTCCTCGACGCGCTCGGAGAGCGCTTCAGCAGGGCCGACCTCGAGCGTCAGATCGCCGCGCTGCAAACCCATCTCAGTACCCGTGGACGTGCCCAAGAGACGATCGCTGAAATCCAGGCCATCGCCGAACGCACCTACCGAATTGAATTTCCCAGCAGCACAGCCCTTTCCGAACGCGTGTTGTTTCCCGCCACGCAAGCTGAGGCGGCCGGCATGGAGGATGCCCGATTCGTCCGCTTCACCGAGACCGACGGGTCCGTCAGGTTCTACGCCACCTACACCGCCTACAGCGGATCGCACATCAGCCAGCAACTGCTCGAAACCCGGGACTTCCAGTCCTTCGGCTCCACGCCGATGGTCGGGCGTGCCGCGGCGAACAAGGGTTTGGCGATGTTTCCCCGGCGTATCGGTGGACACTTCGCTGCTCTGTCGAGATCGGACCGGGAGTCGAACGCGATCGCATTCTCAGATCGCCCGTTCGTCTGGTTGAGCGCAGTGCCCTGCCAGCAGCCGGTAGAAGCCTGGGAGGTGCTCCAGCTGGGCAACTGTGGGGCGCCCATGGAAACCGAGGCCGGGTGGCTGGTGCTCACGCACGGCGTCGGACCGATGCGCACCTATCGCATCGGAGCGATCCTGCTCGACCTCGACGATCCGACGAAGGTCATCGGCCGCCTCCGCGAACCACTACTGAGTCCGGCGGCAGACGAACAGAACGGCTACGTTCCCAACGTCGTCTACTCGTGCGGCGCGATGATCCACGCCGAGACCCTCGTACTGCCCTACGGCATCGGCGACGCCTCCATCGGGTTTGCGACCGTGCCGCTGCCCGCACTGCTCGCGGCGCTCCTGACCGGCCTCTGACCGGACCGGCAGGAGTCAGCCGCTGACGAACCCTTTCCAGTTCGCCATGTATTCCAGAAACGCCGGCCCGAGTCCCTCGGCGATGAGGACCTCCCTGGGAACGGGTAGCTCACGCATCGTCGCCATCGGATCCGCCTGCACCAACCGGGGGAAGTCATGGTTGGTGATCGCCGCCCGCCCGATCACCACGATGTCCGCGCCAAGATCGAGGGCGCGCTGCACGTCTGATCCCGAGTAGAGGTGACCGGCGACAGCGAGGCGAACCGATCCTCGGTCGAGGGCGGTGAAAAGCTCGAGCAGCGACTTGGACGCGAACTGCTCGTCGACGGCGTCCTTAAACACGTCCCAAAGCGAGAGGTCGATGAAGTCGACCGCCCCCGTTGCGACAAGACGCTCGAATGTATCGATGACGTCTGCTGTGGCCAGACCGAAACGCTCGGGCGAGAGCCGCACCCCCAGCTGGAAATCCGGACGGCAACGCCGACGGATACCCGCGATGATCTCATCGAAGATGCGGAACCGTGCCTCGCGGCTGCCGCCGTAGTCATCGGTTCGATCGTTGAACTCGGCGCTGAGGAATTCGCAGAGCAGGTAGTCGTGCGCGCCGTGGAGTTCGACTCCGTTGAATCCTGCCTCATCGCACCTGACTGCCGCCGCGATGAACGACTCGATGACGTCGTGCACCTCGGTGACCGTCAGCTGTCGTGCCCCTGTCTTGGCGTCATCGGCAGGCGCGACGGGAGGCATGCCGATGAGCTCAGCCGGCGCACGGCGTCCCGCGTGATGCAGCTGGACGATCGCGACACTGCCCTGCGCGCGAATCCCCGCCGCCAGGCGGGTAAGGCCTGCCAGATGATCGTCGCTGAAGCAACCCAGCTGTCCCGGGAAGCCCTGGCCGCGCGGGTCGATGTGACTCGCGCACGTGATGGTCATGCCGAACCCACCCGCCGCGCGCATCGTCAACCAACGCTCCTCGTCATCGGAGAGCGTCCCGTCAGGATTGCTCTGCTGATTGGTGAGGGGGGACAACATGAATCGGTTCTTCATGGCCGGCCCATGGAGGAAGGTGACCGCGTCAAACGGTGTGGACATGGGCGACTCCTCGACGCTGACCGAATACCTGGCGATTCCTGAGCGTACGGACAGCGATCGCGGAAGATCTCATCCCGGCTCAAGGCCGTCGAGTTGGTATGCGTAGCGAAGGTGGGTGCCGGGATCGAGCAGGCGTCGGGATCCCAGGCGGCGAAGGTTTTCCCGGTGGGGAACCCGGCGGCTTTGCGTCGGGAGGCGAGCATGGAACGGGCGCGGCCGGCGACTTCCTCGGCCAGCAGTGCCTTGACGACTTCGGTGGGGTCCCAGCGTTGGGAGCGGGGCGGTGGCCAGCACCTCAGCGGCGATGGCGCGGGCGTGGGGCAGTCGCAGCCCGCGCATGAGCGCTTCGAGGTCGGGTGGGGTCCATCCCTTTGGCGGCCAGGATGGAGTCCAGGTCCCCGGTGGCGAAGCGGCAGTGCACAGCGGCATGTCCGAGTGCCCAGCCGACATCGGCGCGGCCGGCCAGGGCGGACAGTTCCACGGCGTGGGCCATCTTCTGCACGATGCGTTCGGTGCCGACGGCGGCGGCTTCTTTGAGCCATACCGCCGCACCCGGCCCCAGCGCCAGGAAGCTCCGTTCACCGGCGGTGCGGGCACGCACGCGATAGTCACCAGGGACCTTGTGGTGGTGGTCGGGGAGATGGGCGTCGTCGATGGCCGGGCTGCCCGGGGTGGTGCGGCGGTGGCGGGCCTCCTCGAGTAGGCCGCCGTCATCGAGGGCGCAGATCACCACCTCCTCGGTGGGCTCGTGGTGACGGACCCACACCGCCTGGCCCAACAGTGGTGCCGGAACCGAGTATTGGCAATGCTCCAAGGTGACCCATCGGGGTGTTGTCGGAAACCCGGCGGGTCACCGCCAGCGCCGCGGTGTGCGGCAGATCCGGGATCGCCTGCAGGGCCGGAAGCTCAGCGGACAGCATCTCATCGGGACGCCGGCCCGCGCCGCGGTGCACCCGGGCATTGATCTCGGGCGGTGAGCACCGCACACGCGGCTTCGACCTCGGCGAACGAGTCATACCGGGGCAGCAGGTTGGTCTCGGTGGGCACGATGTCGGCCTTGGCGCGTTTCACGGCGTTCTCCACCCCACCCTTGGTGGCCGGGTCAGGCCGGTGCGCAGGTCAGCAGCGAGATGCCGTAGAAGCGGCCGAAGGTGACCGCGGCGCGGTTGCGGACCTGGACCCCGGCGATGTGCCCGGTGGTGACGGTTTTCTCGTTGTCGGCCAGCATGTGGGTCGGGGCGCCGCCGATGATGCGGAAGACGCGGTCCAGGCCGGCGAACACACTGGGTGCGGTGCGGTCCCTAAGCGCGATCACCACCCGGTAGCGGCTCCACGCCCGCCCACGCCACCAGCAGCACGATCTTGCGGCCCGCGACCACAGGCCCGTCGGCGAAGTCGTATTGCAGCCACAGCCCGGGCTCGGTGATCCAGGGCCGGTGCACCGTGTATTGCCCAGGCGCCATTGGGCTTTGACTTCTGCCAACGCCCGCCGGGTAGTGCGGTCGGTGCCGCCGTATCCCAGCGCGACGAGCTTGTCGTGGGCTCTGTCGCCGCGGATCTTGTCCTTCGAATCGACGACCCAGGTTTCCAGCAGGTCGCGCCAGTCATCGATCATCCGGGCCCGCCGGGTGGCCGGCGACACCCCCGCGGCGCGGTCATCGACCGCCTTCTTCACGGTCTAGTGCGAGCACCCACACAGCTCCCCGGCAGCACGGTAGGTGCCGGTCAGGTCGTAGGCATTGAGTATGTCCATGAGTTCTCCATCAGACTTCACGTAGGTCTCTCCTTGGGGTTGTCGTGCTCGAATAGGCATCGACATCGAAACCTCAAGGAGAGGCCGCTCCAGCACTGACGCGCCGAGCGGGATCAGGTAGGTCCGGGCAGATCCATGGCCGCCAGCGGGCACTTTCATGTCCGCCTACGGGCAGCTTGTCATGGCCGCCGACACGCATCTGATCGTCAACTTCGACACCGGAGAATGGCCGGCGGCTGATGTGCCGAGCCAAGCCCGTCACCTAACCGGCAGCCAACACTCGGTCTCCAGAGCCCAACCAACAGATTGAGTTGCGACCCATCTGTCGTCCCTTTTAGAGGAATTTCGCCGGGGAACTACCCTGCGTGGAAGCGCCGGATTGTTGTCACCTGTCGGGCTTACACTCACTTCAAGCCAGGTCAAGGCTGCTGGGAAAGTTCAATCGGGGGACTTCGAATGTCTAATTTAGTCCGTTCATGCTGCGCCACGGTCGCGCTCGCAACTGCCATCACGATCACGGCGACCGCCGTCAATCCGACGGCGCAAACCCTGGCCCACCACGACGTCACGGTGCCGTATCCGTCGGTTGGGTTCTCGGCTCTGACCCTGGCCGGCCTCGAAACTGTCCTTGCCGGGGTGGATTCGCCATCAGCGCCGCCGACCCTTGCTGTCGCCGACCCGGCGGCAGTCACGAACCGAGCCGTAGCGCCAGTAGCGGCAACCGCTGCAGGCGACGCCTTGTACGACGCCGTTCGAGAAATGGCATTCTGGGTTGGCCTAGCGTTGCTTCCAGCGTGGTGGATCGCATTCCCAATCACATTCCCGATCGGATACTTCGTCGCGGACCACCTCCTCCTCCCAGCGCCACTGGACTACAACGGCCTCGCCCCCAGAGGCCTTGCCCTACTGCTCTACACAGTCGCCTTGCCACCACTTCTGGTCATTAACCTTTTCCCGGACCGGGAGTCCCCGACCAGCACCGCGACCACCCCCGCAGCATCAGCGGCGCGGTCGTCAGCGGTGTCGGCGACCGGCCTAACCGGTCCGACCACCTCCTCGGCCGGTGAGTCAGCGGTCGAACCCGCTGAACCCGGAGGTGAAAGCGTCGCAGCGGCGGTTCGGAACTCGAAAGCGCCAGCTGACACGGCTGCGCCTCCGGCATCGGTAGAGGCCGCGGGAGCCGCTGGAGCCGCGATTCCGGAAGAGCGGGCCACCGTTTCATCGGCACCGAGAGGCAACTCGGCTCTCTCCCGCCGAGCCACGGAAGACAGGCAAAGCGACGAGCGAAGCGCCGCCACGCCCCATGAGCGCAAGAGCCGTGCCAAGGTGGCATCACCGACCGCCACCGGTCAGACCGGCGCCACCCCCACTGGCGGCGACATCGCCAGGTGACGGTCACGACAAGTAGTGGCGACGGTGACGTTCGTCGGCGGATTTGCCCGCCACGTTGCCACCGGCCCCTGGACTCGGTGGCAGTCCTCCAACGGTCGCCGTCCCAGTAGCGGTCGCCGTCGGACTCCAGAGCGTCCAGATACCACCCAGGTGTGGCCACCTGCCTCCCGGTGCGGGCATCGGGCCTCTTTTCGGGGGGCCAGTCAGGGCCTATCGCTGCTTTGGTTCGGTCAGCACAGATAGGTGGTTGCCGCGTTGTAGATGATCGGTGCGTTGTACGACGACGGCATCAGCCCCTCGCCGTGGCTGAGGCTGTCGACGATGGAACTACCGGACTTGCCTTGGGCGAGCTGCTGGCAAACCCAGCGACCAGTTTGCAGAGCAGCGCCGGCATTCGGAAACTGACCGTGGCAGACACCCTGCACCATGTTGCATGGATCCCGGTCGCCTTCGTCGATGAGGCCCGCTCGGTCGAGTGCGTAGATGTAGCCCTCGGCGTCTGCGGATGCCGGTGACGACAATGCCAGGCACACAGCTGCACCGAACAACGACAACGACACCGCGCGAATTGCGTTGCTAGTTCGGACCCTCAAGATCGCACCCCCGCCCACTGCCCAGCGCCGAAGACACCCGCACCGTCACCATGGACACCCCCTGAGTCGTCGGTCAGCGCTGACAAATTCCGGCCCAGTTGAATCGTGACACAAGGGCGATTAGCGCCGCACACGTCTGCGGCAGCTCGTGACCTTTGCATTAGCCGCCGTGCTGGAGCCTTGGAGAATCCTCGGCGGAGCCGGCAGGTCGCTCGCACCATTACAACCGCTGTTTAAGGTGCGGGGATGCTAGCGGGGGCGTGAATGGCAGATGAGCGCATCGTTGCGATTCGGCGCAGCATCAGACGATTTGCCAACACCACCGACGAGCTGGCTGCACTTTGAGGAGCCGGGAAGAATTCGGACAGTGAGATTTTTGGTTTCTCAGGCTGCTTCCATTTGATTGAGCCATT
>JAUPLT010000389.1 GCA_030836785.1 Actinomycetota bacterium | reverse complement strand
CTCGGCGAGCGGATCCCCGGCACCGCCGCGCTCAGCGAGATGCTGCGCCGCCGTCGCGCCACCGGCGGGCCGGCCGAGCAGACCTTCGCCACCCTGGTCGGCCTGGAGTTGCGGCCGCGCAAGATGCGCGAGGCCGCCGCACTGTGGGAGCGGCTCACCCAGGCCGCCGGGGTCGACGCCCGCGACGCGGTGTGGCAGCACCCCGACCTGCTGCCCACCTCCGCCGACCTCGACGACCCGGCCGGGTTCATCGACCGGGTGATCGGCGGGGACGTCAGCGGCCTCGACATCGACGCGGCGATCGCCGAGTTCGAGAAGGACCTCAAGAGGGATCCCGAGCCTCCTGTGGAGAGCTGAAAACCCCTCGGCGCGTTGGGTGTCAGGGTGAGCATGTGTACGCCCTCGATCCCGCGATGCCGGTGTTGCTGCGCCCCGACGGCCGCCTGCAGATCGGCTGGGACCCGCGGCGCGCGGTACTGGTCCGCCCGCCCGGCGGGCTGAGCGCGACGAAGCTGGCCACGGTGCTGCGGGCACTGCCCCTGGACACCGCCGCCACCCACAAACTGGCCACCCGCCTCGGGTTGCGCGACGCGGCCGGGTTCGACGCGATCCTCGACGGGCTGCGGGCCGCGGGGGTGCTGCGGTCCGGTTCGCGGACGTCCTCGCGCAGCCTCTCGGTCCGGGTGCACGGCTGCGGGCCGCTGTCGGAACTGCTGATCTCCGGTCTGCGGTGCTCGGGGGCACGGGTCGGGCACACCAGCCACGCCAACGCCGCCGGCGCGCCCGCCGGGGTGGACCTGGTGGTGCTCGCCGACTGGCTTGCCGCCGACCCGCGGCTGCTGCGGGACCTGCACATCGCGCGGGTCCCGCACCTGCCGGTGCGGGTGCGCGACGGCGCCGGGCTGGTCGGCCCGCTGGTGATCCCTGGTGTCACCAGTTGCCTGACCTGCGTGGACCTGCACCGCACCGACCGGGACCCGGCCTGGCCGGCGCTGGCCACCCAGCTGCGCGAGGTGATCGGCACCGCCGACCGGCCGACCGTGCTGGCCACCGCGGGGCTGGCGCTGGGTCAGGTGCAGCGGGTCATCGCCGGGGTGCGAGAAACCTCGGCCGGCGCTCCCCCACCGGCGTTGGACACCAGCTGGGAGATCGACGTCGGCACCGGCGCGGTCCGCGCTCGGCGCTGGCCACGCCATCCGCTGTGTGGCTGCTGGCCGGGTGGGGGATGATGGACACGTGGCTGACGACATCAAGCGCGGAAGTGCTCGTCGCAACGCAAAACTGGCCAGCATCCCGGTCGGTATCGCCGGGCGCGCCGCGCTCGGCCTGGGCAAGCGGCTGACCGGCAAGTCCCGCGACGAGGTCAACGCCGAGCTGATGGAGAAGGCCGCCAACCAGCTGTTCTCCGTGCTGGGCGAGCTCAAGGGCGGCGCCATGAAGGTGGGCCAGGCGCTGTCGGTGCTGGAGGCCGCCATCCCCGAGCAGTTCGGCGAGCCCTACCGGGAAGCGCTGACGAAGCTGCAGAAGGACGCGCCGCCACTGTCGGCGGCCAAGGTGCACCGGGTGCTCGACACCCAGTTGGGCACCAAGTGGCGGGAGCGGTTCGCCTCCTTCGATGACGAACCGGTCGCCTCGGCCTCGATCGGGCAGGTGCACAAGGCGGTGTGGGCGGACGGCCGCGAGGTGGCCGTCAAGATCCAGTACCCGGGCGCCGACGAGGCGCTGCGCGCCGACCTCAAGACCATGCGCCGGCTGACCAGTGTGCTCAAACAGATCGCCCCCGGCGCCGACGTTCAGGGGGTGGTCGACGAACTCGTCGAGCGCACCGAGATGGAACTGGACTACCGGCTCGAAGCCAACAACCAGCGGGCGTTCGCCAAGGCTTACGAGGGCCACCCGCACTTCCTCATCCCGCACGTGGTGGGCAGCTCGCCGAAGGTCGTCGTCGCCGAATGGGTCGTCGGCAAGCCGCTCAGCGAGATCATCCGCAACGGCACCCGCGAGGAGCGGGACCTCTGCGGCACAAGGCTTTTCGAGCTGACCTTCGACGCGCCCGCCCGGGTGGGCATGATGCACGGTGATGCCCACCCCGGCAATTTCATGCTGCGCGAGGACGGCAAACTGGTCGTCATCGACTTCGGCGCGGTGGCCCCGCTGCCCGGCGGTCTGCCGATCGAGATGGGCATGATGATCCGGCTGGCCCGCGACCGGAACTACGACATGCTGCTGCCGACCATGGAGAAGGTGGGCTTCGTGCGGCCGGGCGAACAACTCGCGATCGAGGACATCGACGAGATGCTGGCCCAGTACGTCGAACCGGTCGAGGTTCCGGTGTTCCACTACACCCGCAAATGGCTGCAGCGCCACGCCGCCTCCAATATGGAGCGCACCCCGCAGAACATCAAGATGGCCCGGCAGCTGGATCTGCCGGCCGGTCTGGCGATCCCGCTGCGGGTGATCGCCTCGAACGTCGCGATCTCCTGTCAGCTGGACTGCCGCGTCGCGGTGGCCGAGATGGCCGAGCGGCTGATCCCCGGATTCGCCGAACCCGAACCGCGAATCTAGCGACGGACTTAGATTTGGCGTCGTGAACAGACGCATCGTCGGCGGAATACTGCTGTCGCTGCTCAGCGGCGTCGCTCTGGTCGTCATCTGGCCGTCGCTGGGCAACCTGTGGTGGCTGAGCTTCGTGGCGTTCGTCCCCATGTACGTCGCCCAGTACCGGCTGCTGCCGCGGCGCTGGGGCGCCGTCCCGGTGGGGGTGGCATTCGGCGCCTACTACCTCGCGCTGTTCCTCAACGCCACCTCGGTCATGTCGATCGGCCCGATCCTGGGGATCGCCGCGGGCGCCGCCGTCATCGGCCTGCTCATCGGGGTGTTCCTGCGCCCGTTCGCCGAACGGACCGGCTACCGCTGGTTCGTGGTGCAGCTACCCCTGCTCTGGGTGAGCATCGACCTGCTCATCCAGAACAACGAGATCGTCGGCACCTACCCGTGGATCGCCTACCGACTGGCCGGCGCTCCCCAGTTGGTGCAGCCGGTCAGCATCGTCGGCACCCCGGCGCTGAGCCTGCTCATCCACATCGTCAACGCGGCGGTCGCCCTGATCGTCCTGGCGCTGATCGACCGGAGCCGGACCCCGGCCGTCGAGCATCCGGTGCCCGACCGGGTGCTGGCGTGGTCGGTGGCCGTTCCCCTCGCCGTCACGCTGGTGTGGGGCGGGAGCAGCGTGGCGCTCTACCGGGAGGTGTCGGAGCGGATGGGACCGGAGGTCCGGGTCGCCGCCGTACAGCCCGGTCTGGACAACGCCACCCCCGGCACGCTCATCTCGGCCGGCAACGTCACGCCCGGCCGCAGCGAGGAGCAGCGGATCGCCGACCAGATCACCCAACTGAGCCGGCTGACCCGCGACGCCGCGGCGCAGGGCGCGAAAGTGGTCGTCTGGCCGGAGGAAACGCTCAACTACGACCCGCGGGTGAAGCACACCGACTGGATCCCCGCGCTGCTGCGGCAGACCGGTGTGACCCTGGCGATGGGTTTCACCCCGGACGCCAGCACCGGCTCGGCGCCCAACACCGGCCTGCTGTGGAGCCCCGACGGTGAGGTGAAGGCGGTGTACTACAAGACCAAACGGGTGCTGGTGGAAGGCGAGGCCTTCACCCCCGGAACCGTGTACCCGACGATCGACACCGAGCACGGTGTGCTGGGCATGATCATCTGCTTCGACATCGACTTCCCCGACGGACCGGCCCGCAAAGTCGCAAGCAACGGCGCCCAGATGATCCTGGCGCCGAGCATCGACTTCCTGTCGGTGGCCGATATCCGCAGCGCCTCCACCGCGTTCCGGGCGGTCGAGAACCGGGTCGCGATGGTGAAGGCCGACGTCGCCTGGGATTCGGTGATGGTCGCCCCCAACGGCAGGGTCGTGGCCAAGACGGTCGAGCACGCCGAACGCGGCGGTCAGGCCCTGCTGGTCGCCGATCTCCCACTGGGACCGCGGGGCGCGCCGTTCACCCGATTCGGTGGGGCGCCGTTCCAGTGGCTGACGTACGCGGCGACGCTGGTGATGCTCGCCGCGATGGTGCTCTCGAGGAGGCGTTCATGACCAATCCGACGGTCGCCGAGTACACCCTGCGGCGGTTGGCTGCGCTGGGCATCGACAAGGTGTTCGGGGTACCCGGCGACTACGCCTTCCCGGTGAACGACGCCGCCGAGGTGATCGACGGCCTGGAGTGGGTGGCGTCCGCCAACGAACTCAACGCCGCCTACGCCGCCGACGGGTACGCCCGCATCCGGGGCGCGGCGATCCTGTCGACCACCTACGGCGTGGGTGAACTGTCGGCGCTCAACGGGGTGATGGGCAGCCGGGCGCACCGACTGCCGGTGTTCCACATCGTGGGTATGCCCAGCGAACGGATCCAGCACCTGCGGCTGATCACCCACCACAACCTGGGCGACACCAGATACGACCGCTTCCAGGAGATCTCGGCCTCGGCGTGCTGCGTATCGGCGGTGCTGACCCCGGACAACTGCATCGACGAACTCGAGCGGGTGATCCGCGAGGCGCTGCGCCAGTCGATGCCGGCCTACCTCGTGATCTCCCAGGTCAACGGGGTGATGCCGGTGATCGGCACCCCGGTGTCCGGTGTGCCGCTGGCCGAGGTCACCCGCCGGCGCAGCGACCCCACCGAACTGGCCGCCGCGGTGCGGGCCATTCTGGCGAAAGTGGCTGCGGCGCAACGCCCGGTGGCCACCGTCACCACCATGACCGCCCGCTACGGGGTGGCCGGCAAGGCCGCCGACTTCATCCGCGCGGCGAACCTGCCGGTGATGCTGACCCCCAATGACAAGGGGGTGCTCGACGAGTCCCTGCCGCAGTTCATCGGGATGTACTCGGCGGCCTCGTCCCGGCCGCCCGAGGTCCGCGACGTCGTCGCGCAGGCCGATCTGATCCTCGACATCGGCGGGGTGATGCTCACCGAACTGAACACCGGACTGTGGGGCGACGTCCTGGACACCAGCGGGGCGGTCTGCATCCACGACGACTGGGTGCGCAGCGGCACCGACGTGTATCTGAACGTCGCCATCGGCGACGTGCTCGACGCGCTGATCTCCGCCGTCACACCGCGGGAACGCGAATCCGGTCCGGTGCCAACCGAATTGGAGCTGACCGGCGCCGGGGACGAGCCGACGTCGTCGGCGAACTTCTACCCGCGCCTGCAGCGCCGGCTGCGCAGCGGGGACACCGTGGTGATCGAGACTGGGACCTGTATGTCCCACCTCAATGCGATGCGGCTGCCCGCCGGGGTCGGCGCCGAGGGGCAGGGTCTGTGGGGCTCGATCGGCTGGGCGACCCCGGCCGCTATGGGCATCGCGATGGCCAAATCGACGGGGTCCGTCGCGATGGCCAAAGCATCGGCGGGGCGCACCTGGCTGGTCACCGGCGACGGGTCGCATCAGCTCACCCTGAACGAACTCGCGGTGATGGGCCGCTACGGCGTCGCGCCGGTGATCTTCGTACTGAACAACGGCCTCTACGGCATCGAGGACATCATCAGTGCACGCGGGCACGCCTACGACGACCTGGCCTCGGTGAACTACCACCTGCTGCCGGAGGCGTTCGGGTGTACTGGCTGGCTGACCCGCAAGGTGGGCACGGTGGCCGAACTGGACGCCGCCCTCGACGCGATCGACGCCCACGACGGCGCGGCCTACATCGAGGTGATGATCCCCGACGAGGAAAGCCAGCCGCTGCCCGACGATGTCATCGACCGCGGCTACAAGCTGCGGACGCCCGGGGGCCACTGAGCTTTCACGCTCAGGCGGCGGTGTCCTTACGCGGACGTCCGCGGGGACGCTTGCGGGCCAGCACGATGCCGCCGGCCAGGATCTCCCCGCCCCAGACGCCCCACGGTTCGGCCCGGTCCAGGGCGGCCTCCAGGCACTGACGGCGCACCGGGCAGCCGCCGCACAACTCCTTGGCGCGTTCCAGGTCGGCGGGGTTCTCGGCGAACCACAGGTCGGGTTCGCCGGCGTGGCACGGCAACATGGACGTTCCTTCCTGTGGTTGACGGAGATACAAAAAAGGCCACGAACTTTCGTCCGTGGCCTCAGGGGGTTGCTGCGTGCGCTAGCAGACGCTCCCGTCCACGGACAGACGGGCGGCGGCGTGACGCTGGGCGGCGAAGGACATGCCAGGAGGGTATCGGGCCGCGCCGTGGCGGCACAAGCGATTTTCTGACCAGCGGTTTCAGGACGAACGGCGGCGGCGAACCACCAGCAGCGCGATGACCGCCCCGACCACCGCCACGGTGGCGACCGTGACGATCGCGGCCACCGGGGTGGCGGGTTCGGCGGGGACGGCGGGCCCGATGACCCGGCGGTAGGAGTCGTCGTTCGGCGCCGGGGTGAAGCTGAAGTCGGCGGTGATCGCGGCGGGATCGGTGATGGTGGTCGAGATCCGGGTCAGGTACGGGTTGCCGGGGCTCAGTTCTTTCAGTGTCGCGTCGGTGAACGGTCCGTCCGCGAGACCGGCGAAGTCCAGCGTGACGGCCTGGCGGGCGACGTCGGCGTCATCGCGCTGCATCCGGTGCGGGGCCAGCGTGTAGACCACCACCCGCTGAGTGTCCTTGGCGGCGGCCGACATTCGCATCGGGTACACCATCCGGTCGGAGGCGAAGTCCATCCGCACCGGGTCGAGCTGACCGCTGAGCGGCTTCTCCCCCGTCAGCCGCATCGCGACGAACGCCCAGTCCTGCCGCAGATAGGGTTCGAGTTGCGCGCTGACCTCCGGGCGCAGGGTGTAGCCGTGGGAGTCCAGCCACTGCCGCACCCCGGTGAGGTCTCCCCCGGTCAGGGTGGTGGCCTCCAGCGGCCCGAGTTGGACCTGGGCGACCACGGTCGGGGCGACGGGCTTACCTGCCGCGGTGTCGAACTCGGCGCGGCTGCGCGGCCCGGGTTCCACCCGTGGGGCGGTCAGCCGCTCCAGTTCGGGGAACAGCCCCGGACCGGCCGCGGTGACGGTGGCCGGTGCCGGGGTGGGGACGATCAGCGCGGCATTGTCGGCCACCGAGTCGACGTCCAACCGCATGACGATCGTCTCGGTGCCGCCGTTCATGGCGAGCAACGCCTGCTCGCCGGTGACCCGAGCGCCCAGGTCGGAGCTGACGATCCCGCCGCATGCGCAGGCGGCGGCCGGTGCGCCGGTTCCACCCACCAGGGTTCCGGCGGTCAGCACACCAGCCGTCAGCACCGCGGTGAGCAAACGCAATCCGCGCATGCGGTCATCTTGCCAGGGCGGCGGCCTGGTTAGCCGAGCCTGCGCCCAGATCGTCGCAACCACCAAAAACGCGATCTCTACGCAGACTCGATGAGCCGGGGCGGCGCGCCCCCTAGCCCGACCCTTCCGGCTGCCGGGCCTCACCCGAGTCGCCGTCCCGCGCCTCAGGCGGCCCGGTGTGCAGCAGCGTCCGCACCGACTCCCGGGTGCCGTACGGCCGCAGCATCGTGCTGGCCGGGCGCGGACGCACCTTCAGCGGCCACCAGAACCACCGGCCCATCAGGGCGCCGATCGACGGCGTCATGAACGACCGCACGATCAGGGTGACGAACAGCAGTCCGAGACCGATCGTGGTGCCGATCAGGCCCAGCACCCGCAGATTG
>JAUPLT010000388.1 GCA_030836785.1 Actinomycetota bacterium | reverse complement strand
CCACCGCCGTGGCACCCGAAGTGGTGGTCGGCGCGATGATCGCCCAGAAGGCCGTCGGAGTGGCGCAGAGAAAGGCGGGCCGGTCCTCAGCAGGGCAGCCCTCAGCAGGGCGCGCCGCAGCGGGCACCCCGGGGGGGAGTCCATCACCGCCGGCCCGGCCCGGCCAACCGCCGCCGGCGGTGCCACCCGATGGGGCGCGGCGAGCGACACCACCAGCGTCGACACCCGCCGATGAGGGCCGCATGGACAGCCACCGCCTCGACGACGACACCGGGGCGCAAGCCGCACCGCCGCCGCACCGCCGCACCCCGCCACCCAGTTAGGAGCCCCCGATGACCCGCACTACCGTGCGCGGCGCAACCTGCGCGCCGCGTCTTCGCACCTCGGTGCGGACCGACACCGCGCTGGCGCACGCCCATTGGTGCGCGACCCGGCTCGTTCACCACCGCTGGCGGTTCGTTCACCTCGGTCCGGGAGACGTGACCGCTGTGACACCCGGCGGTGACACGGTGCGCCGCCGACATACCGGCGGACCCGATCACCGCAACCTGCTCACCGATCTGTGCGCGGCGCTGATGGTGCTCGGTGAGGCCGGCACCCGGGCGACCGCGCACCTGGACGCCATGCTGCGCTTACGGGTTCCGATCACCCGCCGCCCCGAGGAGATTCACCCGTGGACCATCCCCGGCAACACTGTTGCCGCGTCGGCGGGCGTGCGGATCGGCTACTGGATCAGCTCCATCCTCAGCGACGATTACCGCTGGCAGATACTTGATTTCGAGGCGTCGGGATTCCACGCCACCCTCCGCAGCGACGAGGACGGCCCGCAGCGGTTCACCGCCGAAGGCAGCCGCACCCCGACCACGTCGATGCTGCTCGCCGCGCACCTGTTCACACTGACCGACGGTGAGCGCCGCACATTGACGCAGCTGGTCACCGCCCATCAGCGGACCTCAGACAGCGCGCTGGCCCTTCACCCCAGCGTGGGTGGGGGAACAGACCGATGAGCGCGCCGCACCGCAGCAGCCGCCGCTCAACCGACCACACCAGCACCGCGACCGAACGGGCTGCCAACGCTGCCCGCGCGATGGCGGTGCGAGCCGCCCGCCGCCGTGACCGGATGGTCGAGATGGGCATCGCGCTGCTTGACGAGTTCCTGCCGTCCGGTCAGCGGCCACAGACCCGCGCCGAGGTGGGAGAGTTCTATACCGTCGCCGACACCGTGGTGGCGCAGGTGCTGCGCTGCCACGCCGCGGAGTTCCGCCGCGACGGGTGGCGGCCCGGCGACGGTGCCGACCCCGAACACTGGACTGAGGCGGCGGTGGTGCGCGTCGGCTTGGTCCTGGGACACTCTGAGGTGGCCGCCGAACTGCGCCACCGCCTCGGGATGGACGTCGCAACGCTGCGGTACTCCTCCAGCGAGCAACGCATCGAACAGTGCCGCCGCCACTACGAGGAAGCCGTGGCGTTGGTCGAGGACACCCGCCAAGTCGATCCCGACGACGTGTGGCGCACCCTGATGAACACCGACCATCACGACCTGATGGCGCTGGTGATTACGTTGGCGGCGCTGGTGCCCACCGATCAGCCCGAGTTGGGCCGGTGGGTCAAGGACCTGCCCGTTCCGGGGCCGTCGCAGCGCAGCGTTGCCCGGGGACTGGCGATGCTGATCCCGGTGCGGCCGCGGCTGCGCGCATTGCCGGCGAGCGGGCACTTGCGGTCGGTGTCGGCCAGGACGCTGCCATGACCACCGCCGACACGATGATGATCCGCGCTGAACTGCTGGCCGCCCTGCGCACCGCCAACCGCGCGATGAGCACCTCGGAGCTGGCCCAGATGATGCCGTGGCGATCCGATATCCTTCCCCTTCCCTGCGCGCTGCTCTGTGACGTGCCGCAGAAATCACGCAAGATGCGGGTGCTGGAATGTTACCGGAACTGGCACGTCATCGAGGTGCCCCGCACCGCGCAGGACGGGCCAACCGGGGTCTACCGGCACCTGACTAGCCTGGCCCGCACGCAGGCGATCCGGCGAATCAAGTTGGGGCCGAGAGTCATCCACTGGGAGGCCGTCGCTCCGTGAACATCCATCCGCGCCACGCACTGCGCGCTGTGACTGCCGCGTGCTGCGCACTGGGCGTCGCGGGCTGCTCAGCACCACTTGGCGCCCACCCCGACACCGCGACACCGACCGCCGAGGCCGCCGGCGCGGCATTAGAAACGCTGCTGCTCGACGATGCCGATGTCGCCCGGATCGTGGACACGCCGCTGCTGCACTCCGTCGACACCTACACCGCGATGCCCGACACCGGTGGACGGACATATTCCGACCCGTTCTGCGGCGCGGCGATCTCGTCGGCCTCCACCAGCACCTACCAGCCAGGAACTGTTGCCGACATGCGCGGCCGTCGACTCTCCGATAGCGATGCTGGCGGCGCCACCCAGACCCGGTCTGTCACCCAGTCCGTCATCACCTTTCACGACGCACAAGCAGCCCGTGAGTTCATCGCCGCCGCCCGCACCGGGTGGCTGGCCTGCGCAGGCACCAACGTGGAAATGCGCGACAACGCCGGTCGTGCGGTGTGGCGTGTGGAGCAACCACGCTTTGAAAGAGCAGTGCTGTCGGTGGCAGGCACCCACCGCAGCGGATGGGAGACCGAACATGCGATCTCGGCACAAGGCGCGATCGTCATCGACGTCACCGTGTCCGGTGCCGACGCAGTCGCCGGCCGGGCCGCAACGGTCGTGCAAAACATCGCGCAACGCCTCTCCCAGTAGAGGATTGGGTCGACCGATCCTCAATCCCGAGATTGACGCGGCCTCGCTGTCGTGAAACTGAAGACTAGCCTTCGGCTAGTTAACGACAGCGCGGCGCAACCTCTCGTAGGAGACCCGACCAGGCACTCCAGCAAAGCAGAAACTTGGACTCAAATTCTTGGTCCAGCGCCCACATCAGGGGTTGAACGGCATATTGCCGTACTGCGGGCAGTAGTGAGTGACCGACAAGGCCGAAAATGACACAGCTCTGTCCGGCCTAAATCCCAGCTGTGAGGCAATCGCGTCGGCGATCACCTTTGGGGCGGTGCCGTTGTCGAGAGCCTCACAGACCAGACGGGCATTGTTTATGAGATCTGCAGCAGGGCCGGCGATGCCAACGTTCGCAACCCGTTGCAGGAAATCATCGTCATTGCTGTCGGCGTGAGCAACGCCCAAAGGCATTACCGCGAGCGGTATCACGATCGCCAAGATCATGTGGATTCGCATTAGATTCCCTTCTCCACTGTCGAGTCGTGAAGCAGCTGAGCGCCCTGGAAATCTCCTCGCGAACGCAATCGAAAAGATAAAACGCCATAAAAGATCCCCGACCCCGTGCCACTCCCCGTTGCCATTGTCATTCCGACCCGGCGGGCCCCAAGTTATCAGAATTCCGAATAGGCCACGGACCATTTGGGGAGAACGCCTGGGGTCTCGGCCGAGGTAGATGGATGGCGGGTTCCAGCAGTCTCGCCTGGCCTACGCCTAGCCTCGATTTTTCATGCCGGCGGGTTCGGGGGCACTGAGCCGTGAAAGCCGTTGAGCTGTAGCGGTTTTAGCCTAATGATGTTTTCAATTATCCCGTGTCGTCGGGGTGGGCGGGGGTTCCTGGGCCCGGGTCTTCCGGGTCGCTGCTGGTCGTTGGTAGTTTGACGGTCAGGGGAAGGCGGCCCTGAGGCACTGCCAAGGCGGTCACGATGGCGGCGGCCCAACGCCAGGGCGTTGGCGTGGAAGTTGTGCAGGGCAAGTTGGTCAGGCCGGCGGCTTTGACTTGGCGGATGCGGTCCTCGACGCGGGCGTGCTGGCGACGGCGTAGTTCCCGGCCGGCGAGTTGTCCGGGCACGGGAACCCGAACTGGCCCGCTGCGAGATCGCGGCGTTCCGCTGGTTAGGGATTGCATGACGCTCTTGGCGACGGCATACTTTCACCCGCGAAACCGCGGCGATATCCTTCACCTGCGAGGCGCCTTCCCGCTCAACACCGACATGAGTAGCCTCCTCCGAATCGGACCCTCCCTCGAGGATCCGCCCAGCGACCTACTTCATGGCCTATCAGCTAGTAGTTGACCGCTGCGCTGGATTCGTAGAGCGTTTCGCGTCACCCACAACCCCAAACGACTGGCCAACTTTCTCGAAGGAACCGTCGTGCGTGGCTTCAGGCCGGATCGCGGTACGCCGCGGTCGAACAGCCAGCCCGGCAGTGATTTGATGGGCCGTGTGAGTGCGACGCCCCCAGGAGAGCAGCGGCGGTACAAGGTCTGATGCTGCGGAAGACGCGCCGCGGATACACCGAAACGCCGCCGAGCCGGTGCGACGGATGCAGTGAGGTGTTTGTGGCGGGCAAAGTGCTTGTGGGAGTGAGGCATTGCCAGTGCATCGAGGTCCGGATGCACCGCTCGTTTCATTGTCGTCGGTGCGGCGCCGACACCTTCGTCCCGGCATTGGTTCCGGCGTGCCGGGCAATAGATTTCGACGGCCGCTGACCCACCACGCTCCGGGGCGAGCATCTCACCGCGGCGCGGACGTCGCGTCACCACGCTGAGCTAACGCTGCGCGCGGTCTGTGCCCTGGTCGCGGCGGTTGCGGTTGCTGACTGCGGTGAGCCGGGTGTCGATGGTGTGTGCGGTGCGCCGCGCGGTGCGCAGCGCGGTGTGGCGGGTCAGGGCGTCGGCGATCTGGGGGGTGTGCAGGTGGGGGGCG
>JAUPLT010000387.1 GCA_030836785.1 Actinomycetota bacterium | reverse complement strand
GTCTACCTCGTGCTGCGGCAGCAGACGAACGCCAAGAGGGCGCTGCTGGAGTCGCTGCAGATCGACGCGGTGCATATCGCCACCGAACTGATCGCCCGCGAGGTGCTCGCCCGCACACTGACCCCGGAGTTCTGGAGTTTCGTCGAGCACGCGCTCACCCGCGACGACCAGTGGGCCACGGACGTACGCGACCGATTGATCGACCGCTGCGGCCGACGCACCCCCGAACGTGACGTGATCACGCTCTCCACCGAACATGCCCCCGCCATTGCCGACTGGTTACGCCGCGGGCACCCCCTGACCCTGGGCACCCTGCTGCGGCAACCCGATGACCGGGAGTCGACACTGCCGTTGGCGGCACTGGTGCTCATTCGGGGCGGGCAAACGCAGTTCGTGCCCGCTGAGGACACCGCACTGGAGGTCGGCGACCGGGTGCTGCTCGTCGGCAAGCCCAGCGGGCTGTCCCAGGTGCGCGACATCTTCCACTACCCGGCCACGGTGGAGTACCTGGCCACCGGCCGCGTCGTGCCGCTGACGTGGGTGTGGGCCAAGCTCACCGCCCGCCGCCGGTCACGCGATGACGTCAGTCCTCCTGCGACTCGGACGTGAACTCGCCTTCGAATCCGTGGCCGCAGGCGCCGCACTGCCAATTCTCCTGAGGGACGCATCCGACATGGCGCAGCCAGGGATCCTTCGGGATCCAGGAGCGCAATCCGGCGATCGTCTGCAACGTCCACCGCGCCGAGCACTCCGGGCACCGCGGGTGACGGCTGAACCGATAGTCCAGGAACCCGGTGAACCCGCCGATGCGCATGCGGTCGTGGCAGTCGTCGCACAGCACTGCCGGCCAGTCCAGCGGCAGCCGGATGGGGTGCCACCGACCCGGCATCGGGATCGCGGCAGCGCTGTATTCCTTGGGCTCATCGGGAGGGGGCACGTAGACGACTGGTGTCGTGGGAGTGGCGGGATCGGCATCGACAGTGTGAATGTGCACGTGATAACGCGCGTTCGCGCCGGCCAGGTCCAGTTCACTCTGGCATCCGGTGCACCAGCCTCCTGAGTTCAGCAGGATCCGCGCGGCGGCCAGTGTGCTGTGCCCGTGCAGGTACGACAGGTCCCAGTCGCCCTGGATACGTTCGCCCAGCACCTCGACCAGCGGAGCCGAGTTTTCGATGGTCTCACCGTCGCACTCAATCGGCGACACCCCGGTCAGCGCCGTGAAAGTCGCAAGCTCGAGCAGTGCCGGCCGACGATTGCGCTCGGTGTCCGCGAAGCCTGCCAGCACGCCATCCGGCCCACCATCCGTGTCGACCGGCAGAATCTCGGCGATGACGGCGAGCGGATCGGTGTCCAGGATCGTGAGGACTGCGTCCCCCGGCTTTGCGTCGAGTTCTTCACCCCAGGGCTGGTAGGGCGAACTCGGTTCCAGCAGTTTGATGATCGCGTCCTTCCACGGCGCTGCCCGCACAACGTGGACCTTGGTATCGCTGCTGATCTCCCCCATAAGTCCATTATCTCTTGGCCCACCGACAGATTCGGCCGCGCCGAGCGCCGTCACCCCACTCGGGGGTGGGGGTACAGACCTCGTTCAGAGAGCCTTACCTCAAGCGCCTCATTACTGGCACCCGATTCGTCAACCGCGTTGTCGGAGTTCAGAATCACAAAATCACGGAGCGCCTCCAGATACTCGCCCTGGCCGTCGGCGGTGATCCGCACATGCCGGTCGTTGGTCCGGCGATGCGTCGCGTAGAACTCCAGGCTGACCGCGCCCGCCTCATCCGGGTCGACCCGGTAGGTGATCACCCAGCCACTGTCGTGGCGGATGGTCCGCCGGTTGCCGATGACCACGTCCTGCGGCGCGATGGCGATCCCGAAGGTGTCGAAATAGTCATTGAAACTCGTCGCGATTCGGCGTTGTCCGTCTCCCGCAACTGGCTGTGCATCCATGGCTCGAATACTTCCAGCGACCACCGACAAAAATGCGGCGGCGCTTTGCCGCACAGCGCGATCAGGACCGTCGGCAGTGGGGCTTCTGGCGGTCCGGTAGCTGGGTCCCGCTCTACGCCTACGAATGCTGATGCACCACGCGTTGTCAACGAAATGAGCGGGCGTCGACCCCCGTGATCGCGGCGATTACCTCGAAGTCAGCGTCACGATGAACGATGCCGGCGCCATGGCGCATGGCCACTGCGGCGATGAGGCAATCGTTGAGGCTCCGGATCGTCTGACCGGAACGACGCGCAGTCCGGTAGATCGCCGCGGCGCTGCGGTAATCGACCACATCATCGACCCGCAGCGAAGCCAAACCGTTCACCAGTCGCTCGAGCTTCGCGTGGCGGTCATCGTCGGCCGCCCCGGCCAGGATCTCCATCGCAATGGGCTCACAGATGACCACCCGATCGGACTCCACCGAAAGCAGGCGACGGACCTCGACGGCCGCCGCCGACCCCGTCGCACGGAAGTACTCGATCCAGGCCGAGGTGTCGATCAGGATCATCACAAATCGTCGGGCTGATCTCGCCGGATATCCGCGAGACTTCCCTCCCAGCCAAGACCTTCCAGGCTCAGAAGGAAATCGCGATCGAGTGGAATCCCAACGAGTCGGCGCAGCGCGAGGTCGACCGCCTCCCTCTTGGTAGCGACGCCGTACCGCCGCATCACCTCAGCGACGAGTGCATCGTCGAGGTCGATGTTGGTCCGACTCATACACATAGGTTACACATCGAATACACCACCCTGACCGACGTGACCGCAGCAGACCGGTTAACCCGCGATTGCGCTGTTCGCATGCTGTGATGAGCACGCACGCGAGCACGGGAGGGTGCCATGTCAGAGTCAGGACCGGCCG
>JAUPLT010000386.1 GCA_030836785.1 Actinomycetota bacterium | reverse complement strand
CCGGCGCCCTGATCAGGACCAGTACGCTGACCGTCACGATCAGCACATCCCCGGCCGGGTAGGCGAGTGAGATGGCGAACGCCGGTCCGCTCGTACCGCCGCTGTGCCACGCGGTGCGCATCACGGCCAGCCACGCGATGATGAAGATCGAGCCGGCCAGGATGAGTCCGTCGAGGACCATCCGGCCCTGGTCGCGCCAGCTCCGTGCGCTCGGGAAGAGCACCAACGCGGTGACCACGAGGGGTATGTAGGCGAGGTAGGCGGCGTCGGCCCAGGACGGGAAGGGCTCCTCGCCGCGGATCACCACGTAGTAGCCGGAGAGGGTGTCGCCGAGGGCCCAGGTCGCCAAACCGCTCGCCAGCATCAGCCACGCCGCCCGTAACCGGCCGCCGGCTGACATCGCCGCCCGCGCCGCCAACGGTATGTACAGCAGCCCCAGCAGCGGGAAGACCAGTGCCGAGACGACCTCAATGGTGCGGTCGGCGGGCCAGCTCGCCAGCAGGAACACGGTGAACGCCACGAAGAACAGCGCCGCCGCCGCACCCGCCTGGGCGGTCGTCGGTATCGGCGGAACCGACGCTGAAGCTCCGCGAGGTTTCTTCTCCGGAATAACTCCCCCTAAGCAGGTGTCCGTGCCGAAACCAGGCGCTGCGGGTGAGCGACAATGTGGCGTGGACT
This sequence comes from Actinomycetota bacterium, assembly GCA_030836785.1. Classification (GTDB taxonomy): domain Bacteria; phylum Actinomycetota; class Actinomycetes; order Mycobacteriales; family Mycobacteriaceae; genus Mycobacterium. The sequence goes on along the minus strand of JAUPLT010000386.1, from coordinate 2,117 downwards.
TTTTCTCCGCCTACGCGCGCGGATTCGCCCGGATCGCCGCCTGCACCCACCGTACGGTGCTGGCCGATCCGGCAGCCAACGGGGAGTCGGTGCTTCGGATCGCCGGAGAGTGCCACGACGAGGGTGTCGCGGTCGCGGTGTTCTCCGAACTGACCCTCACCGGCTACTCGATCGAGGACATCCTGCTCCAGGACAGCCTCCTCGACGCCGTGGAGGTCAGCCTGGCCGCTGTCGTCGCGGGCTCGGCGGATCTGCTGCCGGTCCTGGTGGTCGGCGCACCGTTGCGTCACCTGCACCGGATCTACAACACCGCGGTGGTCATCCACCGCGGCGTTGTCCTGGGAGTGGTTCCCAAGTCGTACCTGCCGACCTACCGGGAGTTCTACGAGCGGCGCCAGGTGGCGCCCGGTGACGATATGACCGGAACGATCACCGTGCTCGGCGCTGAGGTCCCCTTCGGTCCGGACCTGCTGTTCGTCGCCGATGACGTGCCCGGCCTGGTGCTGCACGTAGAGATCTGTGAGGACATGTTCGTGCCGATCCCGCCGAGCGCGGAGGCGGCGCTGGCCGGGGCGACCGTGTTGGCCAACCTCTCCGGCAGTCCGATCACCGTCGGCCGCGCCGAGGACCGCCACCTGCTGGCCCGCTCGGCATCGGCGCGCTGCCTGGCGGCCTACCTCTACGCCGCCGCGGGAGAGGGGGAGTCCAGCACCGACCTGGCCTGGGACGGGCAGACCATGATCTACGAGAACGGCCGCCTGTTGGCGGAATCCGAACGCTTCCCGCGCGGACCCCGCCGTTCGGTGGCCGATATCGACCTGGACCTGTTGCGCGCCGAACGGCTGCGCATGGGCACCTTCGACGACAACCGCCGCCATCACGGCCTCGGTCCGGAGTCGTTCCGCCGCATCGGTTTCCAGCTGGATCCGCCAAGCGGCGATATCGGCCTGCGCCGTGAGGTCGAACGCTTCCCGTTCGTCCCCAGCGACCCCGAGCGACTTCAGCAGGACTGCTACGAGGCCTACAACATCCAGGTCTCGGGCCTTGAGCAGCGGCTGCGGGCGCTGAAGTACCCGAAGGTGGTCATCGGGGTATCCGGCGGCCTGGACTCCACCCACGCGCTGATCGTCGCGGCCAAGGCGATGGATCGGGAAGGCCGCCCGCGCAGCGACATCCTGGCCTTCACCCTGCCCGGATTCGCGACCGGTGAGCGCACCAAACGCAATGCGATCGCACTGTCACAGGCTCTCGGAGTCACCTTCGAGGAGATCGACATCCGCGCGACGGCCACCCTGATGTTGACCGAGATGGGTCACCCGTTCGCCCGTGGTGAGCAGGTCTACGACGTGACGTTCGAGAACGTGCAGGCCGGCCTGCGCACCGACTACCTGTTCCGGATCGCCAACCAGCGCGGTGGCATCGTGCTCGGCACCGGCGACCTCTCGGAACTTGCGCTGGGCTGGTCCACCTACGGCGTGGGTGACCAGATGAGCCACTACAACGTCAACGGCGGGGTGCCGAAAACACTGATCCAGCATCTGATCCGATGGGTGATGGCGTCCGGTCAGTTCGACGATGCGGTCGGCGAGATCCTGCAGTCGGTACTCGACACCGAGATCACACCCGAACTGGTTCCCGCGGGAGAGAACGAGCCGGTCCAGTCCAGCGAAGCCACGGTCGGCCCCTACGCCCTGCAGGACTTCACCCTCTTCGGGGTGCTGCGTTACGGGTTCCGGCCCGCCAAGCTCGCCTTCCTGGCCTGGCACGCCTGGAACGACCCGGGCCACGGCACCTGGCCGCCCGGTTATCCGCCGGACAAGCGGCCGGCCTACAGCTTCGCCGAGATCAGGCACTGGCTGGCGGTATTCGCCCAGCGCTACTACTCATTCAGCCAGTTCAAGCGCTCAGCAATGCCGAACGGTCCCAAGGTGTCCCACGGCGGCTCGCTCTCTCCGCGAGGCGACTGGCGGGCCCCGTCGGATATGGCCGCCACGGTGTGGCTCGACGCGATCGAACGAGACATCCCGAGGGATTTGCGATAGCTGAAAAGCGCGGCCACGCCGATGCTCGGCAAAACGCATCCTATGTTCTTAGGTTTCTGTTAGCTTCTCGCCCAT
>JAUPLT010000385.1 GCA_030836785.1 Actinomycetota bacterium | reverse complement strand
GGGGTTCGGGCCCGCTGAGGTGGCTTCCGGGTCTGCCCGCAGGAGCGCGTGGCACCGCCGACTGGCACGACTACCTGGCAGCTCGCCACACCCGGGTCACCGCCCAAACCGCCCAGATTCGCGCCGCCGCCGCGAGCTGGACCCCGGCCACAGCGCCGCGCTGGGCGCGCCCCCTGCTGGGCGCCGCCCGCGATCTGCTCGCCGACCTGGCGGTCTTCAGATCCGCCACCGGCGTGGCAGCTGAGGACACCCGTATCGCCGGCGCCGAGCAGTTCGCCGACCGCGCCCGCGCCGAACAAACCCGACTGGAAAGCCGTGCCGCCGCGATCATCGGCCGCCCCGACACCGAAACCGGCCGCTACAACGACCTCATCGACAGCATCAACCCGCACATCCGCCGCGACCCGTACTGGCCGCACCTGGCCGCCCACCTGGCAACGGCGGCCCGCACCGGAGTCAACATCCACCACCTGGTCACCACCGCCGCCGACCAAGGCCCGCTGCCCGATGAGTTGCCCGCCGCAGCACTGTGGTGGCGCATCAGCGGCACCCTGTCCCCCGCCGCCCTGGACACCGCCACATCCGGACTTCGACCGGTGTGGCTGCCGGATCTGAGCGCGGTGTTCGGCACCGCGCTCGCTGAAACCATCGTTTCTGACGCGGCGTTCCCCGCGTTGGCCAGCGCCGTCGCGGCCGTCGACCCGCGGCGTTGGACACCGTTGGACCTGCTCGGCGTCGCCGCTGAACATCTCGCCGACGCCGGCCGGCGGATGGCCAACCCGATCCGCCCCGACGAGTACGCCCGGCTCATCACGTACTCCATCGACCTGTTCACGACCGGGTCGCCCTACGAGCGCGATCGCGACGACGACCCGCTCGTCGATGAGCCGCCGATGAGTCCCGACGAAGAAGAAGAACTGCATCACCGGCACCCCGACCCGGCCGCCGCCGCCTATCCGCCCCCGCCCGGTCCCATCGACTTCGACCGCAACGACGACGCCCTGCTCGTCGCACTCGGCATCGACCCCGACGAGGTGCCACTAGACGACGAGACGCTCCCCCCCAACCTCCACGACCTGTATGCGCCGTTTGAACCGGGCGGTGTCGAGTATCCCCGCGCGGTGCTGCCCGAAGTCGGGTTGCGTCCCGCGCTCGATGATGTCTACGGGCTGCGCGACCGCTGCACCGAACAGGCCGCCGCCGTAGACGCGCTCACCACCCAGGTAGAGGCCTTCTACGGACCCGCCGTCGCGGCGGCGATGCCCCAAATTCGCGCCCTGCGCGAGCGCGCCGACGCCGACCGCCCCTACCTATCGGCAGTTCAGGCAGTCCTGGCCCAGTGGTCCGACGCCGACGACGCCTACGAGGCGGCGGTGAACGCCCGCACCCTGGCTCGGGACTACCTCGCCGCGCTCACCGCCGATCCCCACACCCCCGCCGAGGATCTCGCCGCCGCCCAGGCGCACTACCAGTGGACTGGCACCAACGTGCCCGACACCGCCCCGGCCACCGCGTTCTGGACCGAACTGAGCGCGGCGAAAGCGGCCCGCGAACTCGCCGCCGGCGGCGCGGGCAACATCGCCACCCACGCCGACGCCGACGCAGTACTGGCCGCCGCCAACGACGCCGACCGCCGCCAACTCCAGGCCGCCCGCGGCGAGTTGCGCCGACTGCGCTGCGACCTCACCCGCGCGGAGACCATCGCCGCCCGCGCCTTCGCCGCCGCTCACCTCACCGACGCCAGTCACGTCCAGGATCAGCTGGAAGCCATCGGCACGGAACTACGCGTCCTGGCCGCCGCCGGTGACCTCATCACCCAACCCCGACTTAGCCTGCCCGACCCCGCCTCCACCATGGCGCCTATGACCGCCGACGCACTCACACGCCTGGCCCGGACCCCGTACGCGCTCAGCGTTGTGCACGCCTCCGCGCGAAAACCCTTCCTGGAGGCCATGGGCCTGCTGCACACCGCCGCCGCCGCGCACAACCGCCCAATCCTCTGGTGTGACGCCGCTGCCGCCGCCGACGACACCGCCGCCGCGCAGGACGCCGCCGGTGTGGCCGACCAATGGGCAACCCTGGCCAGCACCCATCGGGACCTGGCCGCCGGATGGCGACCCGATCCCGGAACCTTGCTAGTGGTCGATCACGCCGCCGACGCCCCACCCGAGGCGATAGCCGACCTCGCCGAAGCCGCCGCCGCCGCACAAACCCGCGTCATCCTCATCGACACCGACCGCGGCCGGCGCTGGCCCCAGCCGCCCTCGGCCGCGCTCCTGCGACTCCTGGGCGCCGACCTGCCGTGGGCAGTCACACTCACCGCTGACCCCCGCCCCGTGACCTGGGTGCCCAGCGGACCCGACCTCGACCCGGCCCTCGTCCGAGCCGCCGCCCTCGCCCCCCACCTGCACACCCCCGAGATCGCCGACGCCCTGACCCGCCACACCGCGCTGCGCACCGCGCTGCGCACCGCACACACCATCGACACCCGGCTCACCGCAGTCAGCAATCGCAACCGCCGCGACCAGGGCACCGACCGCGCGCAGCGTTAGCTCAGCGTGGTGGGTCAGCGGCCATCGAAATCCACCGCCCGGCACGCCGGAACCAATGCCGGGACGAAGGTGTCGGCGCCGCACCGACGGCAATGAAACGAGCGGTGCATCCGGACCAAGATACACTGGCAATGCCTCACTCCCACAAGCACTTTGCCCGCCACAAACACCTCACCGCATCCGTCGCACCGACTCGGCGGCGTTTCGGTGTATCCGCGGGGCGTCTCTCGCAGCATCAGACCTTGTACCGCCGCTGCTCTCCGATGGGCGTCGCACTCACACGGCCATCAAATCACTGCCGGGCCGGCTGTTCTACCGCGGCGTTACCGCGATCCGGCCGGAAGCCACGCACGACGGTTCCTTCGAGAAAGTTGGCCAGTCGTTGGGGGG
>JAUPLT010000384.1 GCA_030836785.1 Actinomycetota bacterium | reverse complement strand
CTCCCCGATACTGGCCACGAACGGCTGGTAGGCCAGGAACCGCCAGAAGTGCGGCAGTGTCGTCCGCGGGGTCTGCCAGGGGTGGGCCATATTGCACACCAGATACCCATCGAACCGTTTGGGCGCGGCCAGCAGCATCCGGTAGGCGACGAACCCGCCCCAGTCGTGGCCCACCAGCAGCGCCCGCTGTACGCCGAGCGCATCCATCAGGGCCAGCATGTCGGCGGCGACATCCTCCTTGGCCCATCGGTGCGGAGCCGGCCCCGACCACCCGTACCCGGGCAGATCGGGGGCGATGATCCGCAGTCCCTCCGGTGGGTCGGCCAGCAGATCCCGGTAGACCCAATGATGTTGCGGCCAGCCATGCAGGGCGATCACCGGCCTGCCGTCCTCCGGGCCGGCTTCGGTGACGTGAAACCGAACCCCCCGCGCGTCAACGAAGGATCGGCGCACACCCGCGATGGTGGGGGGTTCGCTCACCGCCGAGTCGCTCAGCTGGCCAGGCAAACGTCAACGCAGACCGGCGCCGGGGCGCGAAGGACCTCCGCCGACGGCGGCGTCTGGGTTCCGGGCACCGGGTTGTACGGCCACCACTCCGGCGGGATGATGCTGTTGCCCTCGACGCCGGTCAGCCGGGCGATGATCTGCGCGGGAATGTTCACCATCTGGTAGATGATCGCGCCGATCAACTGCACCGGGAACTCGAGGAAATCGGGCACCGTCGCGGCCAGATCGTTGAAGATCGTGTAGACGACATAGGGCACCGTCGCCGCGATGGTACGCACCGCGAGCGCCAGATCGGTTTGGATATCGGGATAGCCGTACATCGCGATCGCGTCGCTGAGCGCGAGATGCAGCGCGTCCTGGCCGGGAAGAATCGGCATGTAGTCGTTCGCCGAGCGGTCGATCAGGGGCTTGCCCTCCGAATAAGGCTCTGGCGCGATACCGAACAACTGCATCACCGTCGGTGTGACATCGATGTTGAGGTAGGTGTTGTTGACCGCCCCCGGGACGAATCCATCCCCATTGGCGATCACGAATGTCGTTGTCTCCGGAGGAGATTGGAAGCCATGGACGATGAAGCCAGGTCGATGAGCCGCCTGGCCGTGGTCGGTGGTGACGATCACCGTCCACTCCTCGCCGGGGTTGGCGAGCTCCCAGGCGTCGACCGCGGCCATGATGTCCCCGACGTTCTGGTCGACGTTGCGCAGCGCCTCGGCGTACTCCGGTGTTCCGGAGCCTCCGAATTCGTGCCCGGTTTCGTCAACCCCGACGAAATAGGTGAACTGGAAGTTCGGCGTGCCCGGGGCGGTGTTGAGAATCGCGTCGATGGAGGCCGCGCCGACCGCGTCATCGGTGTCCAGCCAACTGTCGTTGATCTTCGGGTAGTAGAGGATGGTGTCGGCGGGAATCGAACCAGCGCCTGAGATTTGGGCGATGACAGACCAGTTGGCGATGGTGGTGGTCTCGATGGTCGGGTCGTAGGTCTCCAGCTGGTTGAAGACGGTCGGCCAGGTGTCGTAGGTCCACGGGGTGAAGACGTTGTTGATCACCCCGGCCGTTTCACTCCACACCCCGGTCAGCACCCCGGTCCACGAGGGGTTGGAGATAGTGGTGTGGCCGACGATCGTCGACACCGCGGTGGTGCCGTTGTTCATCAGGTTGAACAGATTCTGATTGGCCGGGTCCGCGAGGATGGAGCTGAGGTCGGTCCCGTCGATGCCGATCAACAGCACGTGCTGTGCGGCACCCGCCGAGAGCGGTTGGTACTGCTCCGAGATCATCGTGACGGCGGCGGCCGCGTTGACACCCCGGCTGCGCCCGGTCATGACAGAGGTGGGCACCGTGGCGGCACTGGCGGGCAAGACCGGAAGGGTCGGCAGTGGCAACGGCAGCAAGGGGACGGGTGCACGCGCCGGCCGGACCGGGACGGCGGCCACCGGAGCCGTCGCAGCGAGCGCCACCGGTGCGCCGGCGGACTGATCCGAGGTGGGGGCAGCCTCGGCGATCGAGGCTGACGCCGCGGCCTCGGCCGCTACTGCGGCGGCCGGGGCAGACGGTGCCGCCTCAGCAACTCGGACCTGCGCCGAGGCCCGCCCTGGCGCACTCGCCGATTCCGTCGACGCCCCAACCGCCCGCGCGAGACGGGAAAGCCGTACGTCTGCATCGTTGTCCGACTGCTGAGCGTGAGAATCGGCCTCCGTGGATCCGGCAGCCTTAGATCCGGCAGCATCCTTAGATCCGGCGGCGTTGCGCTCCCCCGCACGCACCGGCGCTTCGCCACTGGACGCGCGGGTCCGGGAACGCGGAGACGAACTGCCCGCATCGGCGGACTCACCACTGGATGAGGCGGCCGTGTTGGACGGACCGGGGTCGTTCCCGGACGAGTCGGCGTCGGCCACTGCCGCCGCAGCCAGTGAGCCGAGGCTCATGACGCCGGCAACCGCCACGCCGAGACATACTTTTTGGGTTCGCATTGTTCCGCAACCTCCGGTAGCGCCAGGATTCAGTTTTTCTAAGGTATCCCTAAGCATTGGTGCCTTGTCGCAGATTCATCATTTCGACCAGATGCCGCGTTTGTTGGCCGCACTACATCGACCACCGTCAAGCCAGACTTGACGCCCATCCCGCCGTCAGGTAAACCTTGACGCATGTTGCATATCCCGCACCCCCGGGTGCAGTCCATCGCCCTGCACGCATTCCGCGAAGACCTCCCCGGTCCGCGGTGGCGTCAGCTCTACGACGCGGCCTGGCCGGGCTATCGGTCGTGGTACCTGCGTCCCGGAACCGGCCGCCGCCCAACGGTTTCCGAGGCCGAGCAAGCCCTGTTGCGACATATGCCCGAACTGCATCCGACCTGGGAGCGCCTGGTCGCGCTGACCCACCGGGATTCGACGACGGCCTCGATGCTGACCGGCTGGAATATGCCCGCTTTCGCGCCGGCCTGCTCGCAGGTGGTGGTCAGCACGGGGCAGCGGGCGTTGATCCGCAACTACGACTACCACCCCGACCTGTTCGAGCAGGTCGTGATGGCGACCCGGTTCACCGATCGGGACGTGGTCGGAACCAGCGACTGTCTCTGGGGTCTGCTGGACGGGATGAATTCCGATGGGCTGGCGATCTCGCTGACCTTCGGCGGCGCGCGGGGCAGCGGCACCGGGTTCGGCATCCCGGTGGTGGTGCGCTACCTATTGGAAGTCACCGGGACCGTCGACGAGGCGGTGGCCGCGGTGTCCCGCATCCCGATCTCGATGTCCTACAACCTGACTCTCACCGACCGCACCGGTGACGTCCGCACCGTCTACCTCGCCCCGGGCGGTGTCATGGAGCAGCAGGACTGCCGAGTGGCCACCAATCACCGGTTCGACGAGCCTGAGGATCGCGCACACGCCCGCAGGTTCCACAGCCTGGAACGTCAGGCGCACCTGCGCGGACTGCTCAGCGAGCAGCTGCCGGCAGACCAGGTGGCCGCCGAGTTTCTGCGCCCTCCGCTGCGAAGCACCGGCTACGCCAACGGATTTGGGACGCTCTACACCGCGGACTACCGCCCGGACAGCGGCGAGGTCCACTACCGGTGGCCGGGCACCACATGGAGCCGACGTATCGACTCCACCGACGCCGAGATCCGCCTGGATGTCCCCGCCGCCTGACGACCGTAAAATCGGCCTATGGCTGATGGTCCCGACGCTGCGCCCGAGATGGTGCCGGCCGAATTGGCGCTGGACGGGTTGGCGCTGGACGGGTTATCTGAAGTTGAGCTGGGTTCGCTGATCTGTCGGATCACCGACGAGTTGAGCGGCCGCGGTACCCGTGAGGGGTTCTCCGAGATGCTGCGGATCGTCGCCTACGTCGGCCAGGGGGTCGGCGACGCCGCCCGCTTGGTGGCGGAGTCCAACTCGTGGAGTCAGGTCGCCGAGATCTCCGGCACCTCACGGCAGGCCGCCTGGGAGCGTTGGCGGACGTCCTGATCGGACCGTCGGGTCATCATCGGAGACCCGTCCAACTCCAGGCCGCCACCGGCTTGCGCCGAACAAGCGACGCCACAGCCGGAATCGCTCGCGCAAGGGCGGCAACCGCAGCACGCGGTCCATGACGCCTTCCGGTCAGAATCAGGCCCGCCCCGAATCCGCAGACCACTCCCACCAGGAACGGCCCGCGACTGCGCGACACCTTGCCTCGTCCGGACACCGCCACCCAGAACCCGCCCGCGGCAGAGGCACCGGCAACCACCAGCACCAGCGCCGTCACCAGGATCGTTGCCCACCAGCCCACATTTCACCTCCGGGCCGCCGTCCGCGTCGGCCGATCGCCCGATCCAAACATCGGTTCCCCAGATCCGATACGCCTCGCCGCTGTTCGTGACCAAAGCGAGCAGCAGGCGTTATCGCAGGAGCGTGGCCTGCGGGCTCGGTACGCGCCGTAAACTTCCGCCGAGTGAGCGACGCCCTAATTCTCGACTATGTGCGGACCCCGCGTGGCAAAGCTACGCCAAAGGGTTCTCTGCATGACCGCACCGCCATAGATCTGCTCATTCACCTCAAAGGCGCCCTCGTCGACCGCACCGGCCTGGATCCCGGCCGGGTGGACGATGTCATCGTGGGCTGCGCCTCACAGGTTGACGAACAGGGCGCCGATATTGCCCGAACCGCGGCACTGCTGGCCGGTTGGGGCGATCACGTTCCGGGAGTGACGATCAACCGCTTCTGCGCCTCGGGGATCGACGCCGTCGCGCACGCCGCCGCCCGACTGCGAGCCGGCGACCTCGGCCTGGCGGTGGCCGGCGGGGTCGAGTCGGTCTCCCGGGTTCCGCTGTTCGCCGACCGCGGCCCGCTGTGGACCGACCCACTCACCATCCGCGCCGTGGGCTCGGTGCACATGGGCGTGGCCGCCGACCTCAACGCCACGATCGAGGGATTCAGCCGCGAGGAACTCGACCGCTACGGCGTGGAAACCCAGCAGAAGGCGGCCTCGGCGTGGGCCGGAGGCGCGTTCGCCCGATCGGTGGTACCGGTCGGACCCAGCGAGCAGGGCCCGGGACTGGACCACGATGAACTGGTCCGCGGGACTACGACGTTGGAGTCACTGGCGGCGCTGCCACCGGCGTTCGCGCAGTTGGGCGCCGATGGTCAGGACGAGATCGCCCTCAACGCCTATCCGGCCGTACCGTCCATCGAGCACCTGCACACAGTGGGGACCTCACCCCAAATGGCCGACGCCGCAGCGCTTCTGCTGCTGGGCACCCGCGACGGCGCCGAGGCGGCCGGCATCGCGCCGCGTGGGCGGATCGTGGCGGTGGCGACCACGGCGGTGAATCCGGTGCTGATGCTGACCGCCGGCCAGAGCGCGGTGGTACAAGCCATCGAGCGCGCGGGTTTGCAGCCCGCCGACATCGACGTCTTCGAGTTCGCCGAGGCCTTCGCGGCGCTGTGCGTGAAGTTCCGCCGCGACCTCGACGCCGGGCCGGATCGGATGAACCCCAACGGCGGCACCATGGCGATGGGGCACGCGTTCGGCGCGACCGGGGCAATCCTGGTGGGTAGCTGCCTGGAAGAGCTCGAACGTCGCAACGGCCGCTATGGCGTCGCGGCGGTCAGCGGCGCCGCGGGCCTCGGGGTGGCCGTCGTGATCGAACGGCTAGCCGTCTGAACGAGATCGGTTGCGGCCCAGTACCGATTGGAGCCCAGTACCGATTGGACCCCGGTACCGATTCGGCTCAGTACCTGTCGATGGCCGGCGGTTCCGGCGTAGCCAGGCCGGCCGGGCCGAGGTTCTTCTCGAAGGCCGCCTTCCACGCGCCGTCGGCTTCCATCTTCGCCAGCGCGTCGTTGATCTTGGCCCGTAGTTCGGAGTCGTCCTTCTTCAGGCCGACGCCGTAGCGTTCCTCGGAGAACGGCTTGCCGACGATCTTGAACTCGCCGGGGGTGCGGGCGGCGTACCCCGCGAGGATGACCTCGTCGGTGGTGACCGCGTCGATGGCCCCGTTGCGCAATGCCTCTACGCACGCCGAGTAGGTGTCGTACTGCTGAAGTTGCACACCCGGGTACTTGTCCTTGATGCGCTGCGCCGGGGTGGATCCCGCCACCGAGCACAACTTCTTGTTGTCCTGCAGTGATTCCGGTCCGATGATGTCGGAATTGTCCGCCTTGACCAGCAGGCTCTGACCGGTGATCAGGTAGGGCCCGGCGAAGTCGACCTTCTGCTTACGCGCGTCGGTGATCGAATACGTCGCGACGATGAACTTCACCTGGTCGTTGTCGATCAGGGTTTCGCGCTGCGCCGACGGTGACTCCTTCCACTCGATCTTGTCCTCCGGATAGCCGAGTTCCTTCGCGACATAGCGGGCGACGTCGACGTCGAAGCCGCTCATCGACCCGTCGGGGTTCTTCTGCCCGAGACCCGGCTGGTCGAACTTGGTGCCGATGACGATGGTGTCACCGGATGTCGAGCCGTCACCCCCGCACGCGGTCATGGCCAGCGGAAGCGCAGCCACCAGAACAAGGGCGCCGAGGACGCGGCGTGCTGACAGTCGCAGTGCTGACGGTCTCATGGGAGATTTCCTTTCATCGGGGGATGGCAGCAGCGGCTCAGGCAGCCAGCGCACTGCTGATGAGGCTCTGCCACTTCGCGGTGGTGGCGCTGTCCAACGCGACGATATTGCCGATCCGTAACTGATTCAGCGCGACGCCATTGAGGGTGTACGTCTGGTTGTTGTCAACGATGCCAATCACCGTGGAACCGTTCGTCTGAGTGACGGTGAAGTTACCCGGTTGCATCCACACGAAATCCAGCTTGTCCTTGGCCGGATCGAAGTCCAGCACAGAATTGCTGCCCCAGTGCCAGCCGACGACGGTGGTGACGCCGCCCTCGACCGGGGAGCCTCCCCCACCCTCGACCGGGGTCCCTCCCCCACCTCCTGCCGGCAGGCTCATGGTGTTGATGGTGCCGTAGTCATTCCAGGCGCGGCTGAAGCTGCCGGCGGGGTCGCTGAGTCCGGAAGACGTCGGCAGCACCGCACCCACGGGTCCGGGATTGTCGCGGCCGACCGACCACATGGACAGCATGCCCAGCCCCTTGGCACGGGCGAAATTCTCCAGTGCCTGCGCATCGGCCAGGGTGAACACCTCGGTTTGGACGTCGTTGACCCCGATCATCGGAGTCACCCCCAGCTGGTTCCAGCCGAAGGTCTGCCCATGGCCGCCGTACAGCGAACTCAATTGAGCGTAGGTCGATTCCGCTGCGTCGATGGCGTACGCGCCCATCGTCTTGGCGTTCGGGCCGCTGGTGGGCGCCGGGCCCTCCCCGTAATCCATCGCCATCACATTGACGCCGTCAAGTCTCACGCCGGCCTGCAATGCCTTGTTCACCACGTTCAGCCCGTCGGCGGTCAGACCCGACGGCAGCACCGGCAGCGTGTACCAGATCTCCACGTCGGGACGCTCCTGCTGGAACAGCTTCAGCGCCTGGGCATTCAGCGCGATCGATGCCGGATCGGCGACCGCGTTGCCTTCGATGTCGAAATCGATCCGGTTCAGCCCGTAGGTATCCACCACGGCGCCGTAGGCATCCGCCAGCTCCTGCGCGGACTTCCCACGTTGGGCGTAGCTCTGCGCCAGACTGACGCCGTTGGCCCCGCCCAGCGAGATCATCACGTCCCCGCCCGCCGCCTTGAACGCGGCGATCGACGCGTTGATCGCCTTCGCCTGCTCATGCTCGGAGTCGGTCGCCAACGCCGCCAATCCGGCCCAGCCGGGCCGGCCGTCCTCGGTCGCCTGCAGGAACCCGAGCGTGAGCAGGGATACCCCGTTGTCGCGAGCGATGCCGATCAGGTCCGGGGTCGGGTACAACGTCATGTCCACGTAGGGGGCGAAGAAGGCCTCGCCCCACAACGCGTCGCCGGCGTTCCCGGAATTCACACCGCCGCCCGGGGTGCCGGTACCGCCACCCGGATCGGTGGCCGCGTCGTCGTTGACGATCGTCCCGGTGGCCTTCGCCCGGGCAATGGTGGCTCCCGACGGGTTCGACAAGGTCACCGTGAACGTTTCATCCGGCTCGACAGCCGTGTCACCGGAAATGTCCACGTGCACCATTTGGGACATCACGCCGGGCGCGAAGGTGACCGTGCCGGTGGTGGCCCCGTAGTCACTGCCTGCCAGCGCCGTCCCGTCCGACGTCGCGTACTGGACGGTCACCGTCTCCTCGGAGGCCTTCGACAACGTCACCGTGAACATGAAATGCGCATGCTCACCATTGCTCTCGGTCACCGAGCGATCAGCGATCGAGACGGTGGGCAGTGTCGCCGGTGACTGGTCCACGTCGTCATTGACGATCGTGCCGACCGCGACGCCGCGGGTGATGGTGGCGTTGTTCGCGCCGGAGAGATTCACGCTGAACTGCTCGTCCAATTCCACCAGCGTGTCACCCACCACCCCCACGGCTACGGTCTTGGACGTCTCCCCGGGAGCGAACGTCAGCAAACCCACCGCCGGGAGGTAATCGTCGGCGTACGCCGAACCGTTGCTGGTGGTGTAACCCACCGTCACCACCTCGTTGGAGGCCTTGGAAAGCGTCACGGTGAACACCATGCTCGGCGTACCCGAATTGCCCTCGACCACGCTGGTATCGGCAACCGACAGCCGGGGCAGCGACACCGCCGGGGTCGCGGTGTTGATCGCGTCAGCCCACTTCTGCCGTGCGCCATCGTCGAGCGCGATGATGTTGGCCGGGCTCAGTTCAGCCAGGGACGCCCCGTTGAGGGTGTAGGACTGGTCGTTGTTGACAATGCCGATCCGGGTGGATCCGCCGGCCTCGGAAATCTCGAAGTTGTCCGCTTGGAACCAGCCGAAGTCGAGTTTGTCGACCTCCGGGTCGAAGTTCAGCACCGCATGGGATCCCCAGTGCCACCCGACCACGGTGGTCGTCCCGGCCTGGCCGCTCGGCGGGGTGCCGTTCCCGGCCGCGGTCGGCCAGTTACTGGTACCGGCGATCGGCACACCCTGCGGCAGGACTTGGGTGTCGGGAACCGCTCCGATTCCCAGTTGGGTGTTCAGGGCATCCTCTCGCACCTGAGCCGGATGGAACACGAAGTTCTTCACGCCGAGTTGACTCTTGGTGACGCCCTCCAGAATCAGCGCCTGCCCGGTTCCGGCGTTGGCGATGATCACACCCTGAGGGCTGTCGGTCATCGAAATCTGTTCGCGGGAGCCGTAATAGCGGAAATCCACCACATCGGTGGCCGGGTTGAACGCGACCCGGTCGATCTGACCGACTTCATGAGACCGCGCGTACACCGTGTTGGGCGCCGGGGTGACACCGTGCTCCCACGCCATCGCGCCGGAGAGGTCCTGGCGGAGGTGATCGTTGATGATCGGCGCGAAACTGTCGATGGTCAGCTGCCCCAGCGACACACCCGCGATGACGGCCGTCTCCCCGGTCCAGGGGCTGCGGAAGCCCACCCCGTCGGGGGTGTCGACCACGATGAAGTTGTGGACTGAGACGTCGCCGAGGTTCAGCTTGTCCTTGGCCGGATTGAAGCCGACGATGTCCGGACCCGACGTCGTCACGTCGTAGACCACCCCGGCGCCGGTACCGGTGCCGGGCGCTCCGGCGGTGTCGTCATTCACGATGGTTCCCAGGGCTGAGGCCGTGGCCAGCGTCGCCCCCGAGGGGTTCGACAGCGTCATCGCGAACGTCTCGTTGGCTTCGGTTGCGGTGTCACCGATCACCGCGACGGTGATGGTTCTCGATGACTCTCCGGCGGCGAATGTCACCGTTCCCGAGGCACCGACGTAGTCACTGCCCGCGGTGGCCGTTCCATCCGATGTCGCGTACCGAACGGTCACCGGACTCGTCGCGGCGTTCGACAAACTCACCGTGAACGCCAGGTTCGATGTCCCCGAATTCCCCTCGGTCACGCTCGCGCCACCGATCGACAAGGCCGGCGCGGTCGGCGTCGGCGCCGGAGGTGTGGCGTCCAGCAGTCCTTGCCACTTGGCCAACGTCCCGCTGTCATTGGCGACGATGTTTCCCATCTGCAGCTGGCTCAGAGTGACGTCCCGAAGGGTGTAGGAGTGGTCGTTTCCGACCACCGAGATCACCGTCGAACCGGAGGCATCGCTGACGCCGAATTGATCGGCCTGCATCCAGCCGAAGTCGAGTGCGTCAGTGGCCGGATTGAAGTTGAGCACCGGATGCGCACCCCACGACCAGGTGATCGCCGTGGTGCGTCCGCCGGCGACTGCCGCCGCGGCGAACGGGCCCGCAGCGGTCTGCGTGGAATTGACGACGACCGTCACCGGCACCTGTGTGGTGACCGGGGTCCAGAAGTTCAGATGAAACCCGGTGTCGCGAACCTCGACGACGAATTCGTCCACCCCGCCGGTGACCGCCAGGTCCGCACCGGCGGTATAGGTGAACGCCCCCTCCGGATCGACAATCACAGTGCCGTGCTCTGGCGCCCGAACGACCGTGAAGCTCAGCGGATCGCCCTCGGCGTCGACGGCATTCAGCGAACCGGTCATCACTCCGGGGGCAAGCTCGCTGATCAGCGCGGGGGCAGCGACGGGTCCCTGATTGAACAGAAGCCTCGTGATCTCACGGCGGACCAGTTCCAGCGCAGCCGTGAGGTAGGCGAACGGCGAGACCGGCGAGCCGGTTCCCGCTCCGGACTCTGACAACCCCAGCACGGAGAGCAGCCCCGACAAGATCCCTGCCGGCGCATCAGCGGAAACGGCTGCTTGCGGAACGTTGGCGGCGGATACGGCAGCTGCCGGTGCCACCTCCGACGACGCGGCCGGCGATACCGCGGAGACAGCCGCACCTGCCCGGGCAGGGATGCGATCCGGGCGCAAGGAATCCCCACCGGCAGCCGGAAGATCGACTCCGGCGGGATCGGTTGGCGCAGCGTGCGGCACGAGCGCCCCCGAGCGGGCCTCTTCGGCTGCCGGGGTGGTCGCCGGACTGGCGTCGTTGCTCCGGGCAACCACGGATGCTGCCGTTGCGGCCCTTGCAGTTCCGCGCGTCCGCAGCTCGCTGGAGCCGGATCCGTCACCAGGGCCGGTCCCGGGCTCCTGGGCCCCGGCACTGGACCCAGCCCCGGACTCAGACTCAGACTCGGCTTTCGACGCGCGTGTTCGCACCGAAGACCGAGGCTCACCGGGAGAACCCGCCGTGAGCCGATTCGCCGGCCCTGACTTCGAGGAGTCCGCCGAACCGGCGGACTCCGAGGCGGCTGCGCCGGAATCCGGCTCCTCGGCCGCTGCGATCGGTGAACCACCGGCCATCATCAGGCCCACCGCGAATGCCGCCGAGCCGACACGAACGCCGATACCAGGAGTTTCCATCATTTCCTTACTTCTGCGGCGCCGCCTGGGAATCCCACGGCGTTGGAGCCCGCAAGAACGATCGGGGGGCCGTCATCACCGGCCTGCTTCCGCTTGACAGTGAGCAACCTAACACGAACTCGCAGATCGTTTTGCGCGACCGTCAATTGCCGCCGCGCCCTACGACAGGTCATCGAGTCTGCGTAGAGATCGCCTTCCTGGAGGCTTTCGCGATCTGGACGCAGTCTCGACGCGGACTGCTGGCCTCACAGGTATGGATCTGCCCACGCGCTGATGATCCGGGCCGCCCGCGCGGCCTGGTTCTTTCCAGTCAGGAGG
>JAUPLT010000383.1 GCA_030836785.1 Actinomycetota bacterium | reverse complement strand
GGCCGTGTCCGCCGGATGGCGTATCGGCGACGACGTCCGGCACCCGCGGTTCGGGCACGGCTGGGTACAAGGATCCGGGCACGGGGTGGTCAGCGTCCGGTTTGAAACACGTTGCAGCGGAACGGGATTGATGCGCACATTCGCCCTCGGTAGCGCCGACCTCGTCGCGGCCGATCCGCTTGACAGCCTTGACTGGCCCGGCTATGTGGCGCAGATCGAGCGGTCAGCCCCAGCGGGCGATGACCTCGGCGACGGGTAGTCGGGCGCCCAGTGCCGCCATCAGCAGTACCCGGGCCTGACTGGCCCGCAAACCGGGCAGCATGACCGCACCCGCTTTTGCCAGGTCATGGCCCGGTCCGTAGTTGGCCGCGACCTGGCTGTCGGGCACCCGTGTGCTCACTGCAACAACCACTCCGTCGGCACAGGCCCGTTCGATGGCCGCCACAATCGATTTCCCCGCGTTGCCGGCTCCGACCGCTTCGAGCACAAGTCCCTGCGCTCCGGCGGCGATGAACGCCGCAATAGCGGTCTCGTCCGCCCCGGGATAGGCGGCGACGATGTCAACCCGCGGCACCGAGGCGACCGGTCCGAGATACGGCCGCTTGCGGGGCGTCGCCATGGTGAACCGGCCCTGGTGAACGCTACCGAGTGGTTCGGATCCGCCGAAGATCTCGCGGCCACCGAGCTTCGTCGTGCCCAGCGGCGGGCGAACGAGACCGCCGAAACTGATCAGCACACCCAAACCACGCGCCTGCGGGCAGGCGGCCACAGCCAGTGCGTCGCGCACATTGGCGGGTCCATCGGCGTCCGGGTGGTCGGATGGCCGTACCGCACACGTCAGCACAACCGGAACATCTCCGCCATAGGTCAAATCCAGCCAGAGCGCCGTCTCCTCCACGGTATCGCTGCCGTGTGTGATCACGATGCCATCAGCCCGGGCGGCAGCGGCCTCGACGGCGGAGCCGATGGATACCCAGTCGGCGGGGGTGAGCTCAGAGCTGTCCACCGACATCAGGTCGAGGACGTCGAGGTCGACGTCGACGTCGGCAGTCAGTTCCGCCCCACTTCTCACCGGCCGTAGGGTTCCATTGGCATCGGCCGCAGTGGCAATGGTTCCACCGGTGCTGATGACCACGAGGCGTCGCATGCCGATCATCATGGCAGCCGCAGGTTGCGGCCGGGCCTAGGCCATGATGGTGGCGTGACCAACCAGACCGCCGGGGGCCGGCACACCAGGGACAGCCCGCCGCGCAAGCAGGTGCGCGTGCTGCTGACGGTGGCGCTCGTGGTGCTGACCCTCGATGTCGTCACCAAGGTACTGGCGGTGAAGTTCCTGAAGCCGGGGGAGCCGGTCTCGATCATCGGCGACACCGTCACCTGGACGCTGGTGCGCAACTCCGGTGCGGCGTTCTCGATGGCCACCGGCTACACGTGGGTGCTGACCCTGGTCGCGCTCGCGGTGGTGGCCGGCATCATCTGGATGGGCAGGCGCTTGGTGTCGACCTGGTGGGCGGTCGGCCTGGGCATGATCCTGGGCGGTGCCCTGGGCAACCTGATCGACCGGATCTTCCGGTCGCCCGGGCCGTTACGTGGCCACGTCGTCGACTTTCTGTCCATTGGTTGGTGGCCGGTGTTCAACGTGGCCGACCCGGCGGTGGTCGGCGGAGCGATCCTGCTGGTCGGGCTGTCGCTGTTCGGCTACGAGTTCGACGCGCCCGGTCCGAGCAGGGAATCCGATCCGGGGCGCCCGCGCCGGCAGGTGCCGCGCTGGCGCAGGGATGTGGCGCGGTGGCGGCGTCGGTGATGAGCGAGCGGTCGATGCCCGTGCCGGAAGGGCTGGCCGGGATGCGGGTCGACGCCGGCCTGGCCCGGCTGCTCGGTCTGTCCCGCACCGCCGCGGCGGCGGTGGCCGAGGACGGCGGGGTGGAACTCGACGGGGCTCCGGTCGGCAAGTCGGACCGACTGGTGGCCGGCGCGTGGCTGAGTGTGCGGCTTCCCGACGCCCCGGCCCCGGTGGAGAACACCCCGGTGGAGATCGAGGGCATGACGATCCTGTACTCCGATGCCGACATCGTGGCGGTCGACAAGCCGCCCGGTGTCGCCGCGCACGCGGGTGTGGGCTGGCACGGGCCGACGGTGCTCGGCGGGCTGGCTGCGGCAGGCTTCCGGATCAGCACCTCCGGGGTGCACGAACGGCAGGGCATCGTGCACCGCCTGGACGCCGGCACCTCCGGGGTGATGGTGGTGGCCTTGTCCGAGCGGGCCTACACCGCGTTGAAGCGGGCCTTCAAACAGCGCACCGTCGACAAGCGGTATCACGCTGTGGTTCAAGGACATCCGGACCCCTCCAGTGGGACCATCGACGCCCCGATCGGACGCCATCGCGGCGGTGAATGGAAATTCGCCGTCAGTGCGAACGGCAGGCCCAGCATCACCCACTACGACACCCTGGAGATGTTCCGGGCGGCGAGTCTGCTCGACATTCACCTCGAGACCGGCCGCACCCATCAGATCCGGGTGCACTTCGCCGCACTGCACCACCCCTGTGTCGGGGACCCGACCTACGGTGCCGACCCGGCGCTGGCCAAACGTCTCGGGCTGCAAAGGCAGTGGCTGCATGCTCGTTCGCTGAGTTTCGCCCACCCGGGCGACGGCCGGCGAATCGAGATCACCAGCCCGTACCCGGCCGATCTTCAGCACGCCCTCGACGTCCTGCGCGCCGACACGTGACGCCCGGCCGTCAGAGCGCCGGCGAGCGAAGCGGCCTGCTCTACGGCCTCGGCGCCTACGGCTCGTGGGGCGTATTCCCCGCGTTCTTCCCGTTGCTCAAACCCGCTGGCCCGACGGAGATCCTGGCTCACCGGGTGCTGTGGACCGTGGTCTTCATGGCCGGGGTGCTGGCGGTCGGTCGGCGGTTCGGTGACCTCCGCCGGGTCGGCCCGCGTGCCTGGGCCCTGCTGGCCTGCGCGTCGGCGCTGATCTCCACCAACTGGCTGATCTACATCTACGCGGTCAACTCCGCTCATGTGGTCGACGCAGCGCTGGGGTACTTTTTCAACCCACTGGTCAGCGTGCTGCTCGGGGCGGCGATCTTCGGCGAACGGCTCAACCGCGTGCAGTCCGCGGCCGTCGGGATCGCCGCGGTCGCGGTGATCCTGCTGGCCACCGGCGCGGGCGGCCAGCCGGCGATCGCGATGGGACTGGCGCTGTCGTTCGCGTTGTACGGCGCGGTGAAGAAGGTGGTGGCGGCCGACCCCCGGGTGAGCGTCGCCATCGAGACGGCCATCGCCGCCCCCTTCGCGCTCGGGTACATCACCGTGCTGACCTACTTCGGGCTGTCCCATTTCACCAGCCAGGGCGGCGGTCATCTGGCGCTGATGCTGCTGTGCGGCCCGGTGACGGCGATTCCGCTGCTGTTCTTCGCCGCCGCCGCCCAGCGTCTTCCGCTGGTGACCATCGGGCTGCTGCAGTACCTCACCCCGTCGATGCAGATGACCTGGGGACTGGTGGTCGGCGACGAGCCGATGTCGGCGCCCAGGTGGGCCGGGTTCGCGCTGATCTGGCTGGCGCTGGCGATGTTCACCGCGGAGGCGTTTTCCCGGGCGTTCCGCACCCGCCGCGGCCGCCCAGGTAGTTTGCACCCATCATGACCGTGACCAAACGCCGCAGTCGGCGCGTGCTGATCGCCCTAGTCTCCGCGTTCGCGGTGCTCGGAATCGTCATCCCGACGTTCAGTTCGCTGTTCACCCCGCAGTTCCTCAACCAAGCGAACGGGCCGACGACGACAACGACGACCACCACCGCCCCGGTGCTGACCATCAAGCCACTCTCGGTGCGTCCGGTCATCACCGCGTTCGTGACCACCCCCGAGGAGTGTCCGCCGCCGGTCAAGAACGCTCCGCCGAAAGAGCCGCTGAAGATCTGCGACATCCCCAGGACCGCGGTCTACGACCTGGAGCCCGAGGCGCTGACCATTCAGTTGACCAAGGTGGAGTCCTTCCGCAACCCGCTGACCGGTGCCGAGACCGTCTCGATGACGATGACACCGGAGTCGGCCGAGAAGTTCGCCACCTTCACCGGGAGTATGGTCGGCCGCCAGATCGCCTTCGTCCGGGGCGGAACGGTGGTGT
>JAUPLT010000382.1 GCA_030836785.1 Actinomycetota bacterium | reverse complement strand
TGGCGCCGCTGGCCAACCACCGCGCCTGCCAGGTGTCCCCGGGATGGCCGAACAGCCAACCCAGCACCCGACGCAAACCACTTGCGTTGCGCTGCAGTGTGTCTCGTTTCATGCCATCCTCGGCGGGCGGCGGTGCGCAGAGCACCCGGGCCAGCACGTCCTCGGTCGACATCTGCGTCGCTAGCCACCGCGGCGGGCATGAACGGGGTGGGTAAGAGCGCCGCAGCTGTTGCATGTCCGGGCCGATCGCCGCCGCCGCACCAGCCGACGACGCGACCTGCTCGGACCTCACCTCGCCGGAGGTGACTGTGGCGGTCATCGGGGCTGGCGACCGAAAAGCACGTCCAGCGCGGCACGGCGGTATCCGCCGGTGTCGTCAGCGCAGGAATCGGCCGGCTCGGGCGGCTCAGCGTCTTGCTCGACGCGGCGATAGTGGGCCAGCATGCCGGCGATCACGTCGTCCGGCATCGGGGTGAGGTAGATCTGAGTGGTGGACAACTGGGCGTGACCGAGGACCCACTGGGTAAGTCCCCTGGGGTGGTGGGGTTTCGGAGCCTGAGGCGCACCGGCCGGGACGGGCTCGGGGGTGTGTCGCTGCGGGCTTCCGGGTGGGCCATCGCGTAGTGGTCAGTGAGTTACCTACCAAAGTGACTCACGAGAGGACGCATTACGCGATGACCCATGACCATTCTGCCCTGCTTGCCCAGCTCGACGCCCTGAAGTCCGCCGACTCGGGGGCGGTGTTCGCTGAGTTGATCCGTGCCGGGCTGCAGGCGCTCATCGAGGCCGAGGCCACCGCGGCGATCGGCGCGGGCCGCTACGAACGCGCTGACGGGCGCATCGTGCACCGTAACGGGCATCGACCGAAGACGCTGGCGACCACCGCCGGGGATATCGAGGTGCGGATTCCCAAGCTGCGGTCGGGGTCGTTCTTCCCGTGCTTGCTGGAACGGCGCCGCCGGATCGACCGGGCGCTGCACGCGGTGATCATGGAGGCCTACGTGCATGGGGTGTCGACCCGCAGTGTCGATGACCTGGTCGCGGCGATGGGCGTCGAGTCGGGGGTGTCGAAGTCGGAGGTCTCGCGGATCTGCGCCGGCCTGGATCGCGAGATCGAGGCGTTCCGCACCCGCAGCCTGGCCCACACGCAGTTCCCGTACGTGTTCGCCGATGCGACCTTCTGCAAGGTCCGCGTCGGGGCGCACGTGGTCTCTCAGGCGCTGGTGGTGGCCACCGGGGTGTCCATCGACGGCACCCGCGAGGTACTGGGGACCGCGGTCGGCGACAGCGAGTCCTACGAGTTCTGGCGG
This sequence comes from Actinomycetota bacterium, assembly GCA_030836785.1. Classification (GTDB taxonomy): domain Bacteria; phylum Actinomycetota; class Actinomycetes; order Mycobacteriales; family Mycobacteriaceae; genus Mycobacterium. The sequence continues at coordinate 1,204 of JAUPLT010000382.1, read as the reverse complement.
GAGTTTTTGGCCTCGCTGAAGGCCCGCGGCCTCTCAGGGGTGCATCTGGTCATCTCCGATGCGCACGCCGGGCTGAAAGCGGCTGTCGCCCAGCAGTTCTCGGGTGCTTCATGGCAGCGTTGCCGGGTGCATTTCATGCGTAATCTGCACACCGCGGTCGCGGCCAAACACGCCCCTGCGGTCACCGCGGCGGTCAAGACGATCTTCGCCCACACCGACCCCGTCGAGGTCGCCGCCCAGTGGGACCGCGTCGCCGACACCCTGGCCGGCTCATTTCCGAGGGTCGCCGCGATGATGGGCGAGGCCAAGACCGACGTGCTGGCGTTCACCGCGTTCCCGCCGGCGCATTGGCAGAAGATCTGGTCGAATAATCCGATCGAGCGGTTGAACAAGGAAATCAAGCGTCGAGCCGATGTCGTGGAGATCTTCCCTAACCCGGCGGCGTTTCTGCGCTTGGCCACCGCCGTGGTCATCGAAGCCCACGACGAATGGCAAGTCGCCCGCCGCTACCTCTCCGACGTCTCCATGGACGAACTACGCAAGGTCATCGCTGCCAAACACGCCGCGCAAGTCCTTGCCAAACAACACCAAATCGCCTAGCGTTCAACATGACTCGCTGATCACTAAGCGTGAACCACGCCAGATCCGAAGTCCACCACTCCACGGGACGCTATCGGGAGCGCTGGGAGGCCGGTTGGACCCGCCTGGGGCGGAGGGCGGCGATGCCCACCGCGGCGGATCTGACCGAGGCGTTCCTGTGGTCGGAGTACCGCACCGTCACCAAAACGGCCACGGTGTCGTTGCACTCCCAACACCTTCGAAGTCGACACCGCCCTGATCGGACGGCGGGTGGAGTTGGTGTTCTCCCCGTTCGACCTGGAAACCATCGATGTCCGCTACCGGGAGGTCTCCCACGGCCGGGCGGTGCCGCACATCATCACCCGCCACACCCACCCCAAAGCCCGACCCGAAACCCCCGAACCACCCCCGCCGGCGACCGGGATCGACTACCTGGCACTGACCGCCGCGACCCATCACGAACAGATCCGCGCCGACCGGCGCATCGGCTACAACGCCCTGTTCACCACCACCGAGCCCAGCGACGGTGAGGTTCCCGGCCAGCTCAGCATCGATGACCTCAACGACCAGGATGGGGTGTTGGCGTGAGTATTGAACGGCTGCAACAGTATTACCTATTGACTGA
>JAUPLT010000381.1 GCA_030836785.1 Actinomycetota bacterium | reverse complement strand
GTCCCACCGGCGTTGGATCCCGACATCTCCCCGCTCAACGTCGCCAAGATCATGGCCAACACCCAGGAGGTCGCCGGTGTGCTTGCGCCGTCCGGAGCGTTGCAGCAGTTGTATTCGGTGGCAAACGGCTTATCGGCCACCACCTATGACCTGACCGACGCGATGGCTGCCGTCGGCATCAACGCGGTCCTCTAAGCGGCCGTTTCCGAGCCGGAGTAGAGCGAGAACATGCCGAATCCCGCCGAACCCCCCGAGGTCACCTCCGGTGAGTTCTGGGGCGGCCCGGGTGCGGGCACGTTCTTCGCGTCGGCGGCGCAGATGGAGGCGCTGGCCGGGCTGATCATCGGGATGCTGGGCGGGCACAGCGCCGTGGAAGCGGCCCTGTCGGCGAGTTGGCCGGCCCCAACCGGAATGTCGGCGGTGGCCGCCAACGTGCCGCACATGCTGTGGCTGGGCACCGTGGCGACGATGTTGCAGACCGCGGGGGCGCAGATCGCCGCCACCGGCGAGCAGTTCGAGGTCGCAAAGATGGCGACCGCGACCCCGGCGGAGGTTGCCTACAACCAGTCCGAGCATGTAGCGCTCAACGCCGCGAATTTTCTGGGTTTCCTGACCCCCTACATCATGGCCAACCGCGCCGAGTACAGCTCGTACTGGGTGCGGGGTGTGTCCAACAAGGCCTCCTACGAGGCCGCCAGTGCGGCGGGGGTGCAGGCGATCCCGCCGTTGCCGCCGCCGCCGCCCACCGCAGCGCCACTGACCGGCGGGGGCGGTAGCAGCCTCACCGACACCGCCGCCTCACCGGAGAGCCTGCTGGCGGGGCAGGGCTCCCCGATGCAGATGATGATGAGTCTGCTGCCGATGGCCGCCCAAATGCCCTCCCAGTTGGGCGGGATGGCCTCGGGGGGATCACTGAGCCAGTTACCCCAGCAGGCGTTGCAGCAAGTCACCTCCCTGGCCGGGCAGTTCGGCTCCCTGAGCCCCGATGTCGGCGCCGAGGCGGTCTCGGCTGTCGGCGGCGACTGGGTCACCGCGACTCCCGCCGCGGGCGGACCGGTCACCGCGAGCCTGACCGGCCTCGGCGGCGGGGCCGGGGGCGGGGGCGGGGCCGGCCTGGGTGGTGCGGGGGCGATGGCCCCGGCCTCCGCGCTGCGCAGCCCCGGATCGTGGTCTTCGACGGTGAACGCCGCCGCCCCGTCGGCCACCACCGAACCTGCCTCGGCCTCTCGGATCGTCGAAGCGCGCACCGGCGGCACCGTCGCCTCAGGGATGGGGTCACCGGGAGCGATGATGAGCCCGGCGATGGCGCACGGAGCCACCCGGGCCGATGACGACAAACGTGACACCGCCGCGGTCAGCGGTGCCGCGGTGTTGAGCACTGCCGCCGACGCGTTCCGTGTCCCCGCCGGGCTGCCCACGATCAGCGGCGGCGGCGGCAATGACTTCGCGACCGCGAAGGGGGGACGCTGAGCAACCAGGGCAGGACACCAGCATTACCCGAAATCCATTGGTATAGAAGGGAAAAAATCACATGAGCTTGATCATCCACGGTGAACTCGACGCGATCTCCGGTGACGCGGCGGGACTGCAGGCCGTCTCCGACAAGCAGGCCGCGGCCATGCAGCGGATGGCCTCGACGCTGGAAGCCGCAGCCTCGGCGCTGCAGAGCCCCGGCGCCGGCGCCTCGTTGCAGCGCGTCGGCGCCGAACTGCACGCCGACGGCCAGACGTTCTCGACGCATTTCGCCGATCACAGCGACAAGATGAACAACAACCGCCACGGCCTGGAGAGCGGCGACCAGGACGGTGCGGCGGACATCGAAGCCGTCCTGTCGATCTCGACCTAAACCGCTCCCACACACCCACTCATCGAAAGCGAGATAACTATGCGTTATGTCATCGGACCGTTGGAAAACTGCATCGCGGAGTTCCACGCGGTACACGCCGAGACCGAGCAGAACCGGCAGGACAGCCTCAACATCGTGCGTGCCAGCGCCGAGAACTTCGGCGGTCAGGGCGCGGACGCCTTCCAGCAGGCCATCCACGTCATCAACACCAAATACGATTCCGCGATTCAGAAGCTGCGGCAGGTTCCGATCGCCGTGGAGAGCGCCAAGTCCGGGATGGTGCAAAAGGATCAGGGGCTGGCGGGTCAGTACTGATCTGCCAGCCGTGGTGGGTGTGAGAAGTCCACCCCCGCCGCAAACCGCAGCGGCCCGTGTAGAGGCTGCTGCGCGACCCGGCTACCGGGACAGACACGGTGAACCCCCCGTCACCGTGTCTGTCCCGGTAGCCGGGTCGCCGCGCATTGACGCAGCTAGGACAACGCAGAAAGGGGGCGGGGCGCCATGGCGCGGATACCGTCGTTTGCGACACGGCCCGGACCCGAGACCGCCGGACCCTCGCCCATTGCGGCGTTGTCCACGACGACCGAAGGGTTGTGGCTGCTCCAGGCGTTGTGCGGGATTGAGACGCTCCCGGCGGTGCTGGTGACCCGGCCGTTCATCGCTGAGGTGGGGCCGCCCAGCTCCCATCCCGGCTTCGACACCCTGGTCGAGGCCGGCGCAATCCGGTCCGGGGAGGTCCATCCCCAGATCCGGGCCTGGCTGGAAACGCTGGGCGCCCCCGACATTGTGCTCGGTGCCATGATCGAGCGCCGGAACCCGACCGGCGAGGCGCAACACCTCCGGATCGCGATCGCACGGCGCGCGGGGATGACCGTCGCGCTCACCCGTCACGCCGAGGATGTCACCGTCGAAGACCTCGGCGCGGTGCCGACCATGCGGGCGCTGCTCGCGCGTCTGCTGCCGTTGTGCGGCCCGGCGACCAGGCCGGCCGAGTTCGACACCATCCTGGTGCCCACCTCGGAGTTCCTCGACGGTCTCACGTCGGTGGTGCGGGGCGAACACACCCCCAAGGTCGCGCTGGGGCGCCTCGGCCTGACCCCTGATCAGCAGCGTGTCATCACCGCGGCGGCCGACCGTCCCCTCATGGAGATGTCGCTGGGGGTCGTCCGGCACGGCGCCACCGGCGATCAAGTGGGGATCGCCGCGGTGGCGATCACCGATACCGCGGAGGGGCGTGTGGTCACCGGTCCGGTCCGCAGCGAATCGGGGCAGTGGTGGACGACGGTGACCCCCGGAACGCTGGCAGCGGGGGCCGGTGCCCTGACTAATCTGCTGGGCACTGTCGGCCTCACCGACTGGTACGGCCACGACCGGTCGGCCTAGATAACCCCCTGTCCCATTACACACTTGGTATGTTCACTAGGTGACTGATAGTGTTTATTTCTAGTCGCGTTTTGGGCAGGGGAAGGGTGGGATCGGATGAGCAGTGAGTGGGGAGTGCGCCATGACGCATGAACAGGATTTCTACGCCCGGTACCTCAACCCGCCCGCGGCCACCGGCGAGGCCGAGGAGCCCGAATCGGGGGAGCAGCCGTTCGCGGACCGCTGGGCCGACGGTGGTGACCGCACGCGGAGTGCGGCCCATGCCGCCGCGGACCGCGACCCGAACGGTCATCGCGCACCCGAGGTCCCCGACGCGCCGCCGTTGAGCGCACCCCGGCCGCAGTTCCCGCCCCTGCACCAGGCCGGGCCTACCCCGACGCCCACGGACCGGCCGCAGAGTCCACCGCCGATGGGGCCATCGGCCCCAGGAAGGTATCCGGCGGACCCGCCGTACCCGCGTGCGCAGGACCGGCAGGGGGAACCGGCAGGGCAGTTCACGCCGTATCCGGCCCCGCAGGACCCGGCCGCGCAGGAGTCACCGGCCTGGCCCGACCTGGGCGCGGCTGAGCAGCGGGGGCAGTATCCGCCGCGGGAGCGCCACCCCGAACCGCCACCGCAGCACTACCCGCCCCGACAAGGTCCGCCCGCCGCGCCGCTGGCCTCGCGTGGCGACGGTCGCGCGGCCGATACCCCGGGCCCCGACGCCGGGCGGCACTATCCCAGCGCGGCGCGCAGTGTTCCCAGCTCGTCGGTCGGGCCGATGCGTGCGCAGGTGCGCCAGGCCGACCTGGTGCGCCCGTATAAACCGATTCCCGAAATCGGGTGGCGCAAAAAACTGCATCAGCTCACGCGAATCAACGCCGGGGTCGGGCCGGCGGAACGCGAGTGGATCGACCTCAAGCGGCGACTCGGCGTCAACCTGCGCGGCACCTACCTCATCGCGATCATGCAGCAGAAGGGCGGCGCGTCGAAGACGACGTCCACGATCGGCCTGGGGGAGGCGCTGGCCCGCTACCGCGACGACAAGGTCGTCGCGATCGACGCCAACCCCGCCAACGGCAACCTGGCCAGCCGGGTGGATGAGCCGAGCACGGGAACGTGGCGCAGCCTGATTGCCGACCCGAACCTGGTGTCCTACAGCGATTTCCGGCACTATCTCGGCAAGGACACCTCCTGCGGGCTGGAGGTGCTGGGCAGCGACGTCGGCGACGACGTGATGACCGGAATGAATTTGATCCAGGCGTGGGACAAGCTGTCGCGCCAGTACCCGATCGGGTTGATCGACTGCGGCAATCAAATGCGTGATGACCTCACCGCCGCGATTCTGTCGCGGGTGGACGCGGTGGTGGTGGTCTCGACCACCCGCTTCGACGGCGCCACCGGAGCGCAGGACACGCTGAATTGGCTGATCTCCCATGGCTATCCGCATCTGGTCCGCTCGGCGGTGATGATCATCAGCAACGTCAACAAGGTCACCGCCGATAAAGCCGTGCGGAATCTGCACGAGGATTTCGAGCGGGTGTGCCGGGCGGTGCACGACATCCCCTACGACCCGCATCTCAGCGATGCGACGGCGATCAATTTCGACCGCCTCGCCCCCGCCACCCGCCGCGCGTTCCTGGAAGCGGCGGCGTCGGTGGTCGACGGGTTCGCCGGCGCGGCCGACAAGGATCCCGGCTACCGCAATGACTACCGCGACTACCGAGGTGATGGGCGATGACCGCGACCTACCAGCAGCCGGCGGCGGCGCAGAGCACCCCCGACGGCAGCCTCCTGCACCCCGCCGAGCATGTGCGGCTGGCCGAGCAGGTGCGCGTCGCGGTGCTGTTCGGTGGCCGGCAAACCGATGTGACCCTGCCCGCCAACTCCGCGGTGGCCGCCGTCGTTGATTCCCTGGTCCGGGTGCTGCAAACCCGTGACGCCGAGGACGGCGAGAGCGGTCTGCGCACCGCTGACGAGGACGGCATGATCTCGGCGGGGCTGTTGACCTTGACCCTGATCGACGGCCGTCCACTGGACCGCACGCAGAGCCTGGCCCAGCAGGCGGTGGCCGACGGCGATCTGCTGATCCTGTCGGTGATCGACCAGGAGGTCGAGTTCACCCCGATCGTCGAGGCACCCTCCTCTGCGGTCGCGGTGCTCAACCGGGCCCGGTACGCCACGGTCACCGAGGCCACGACCCGCATGGTCGCAGGCGCGGTGTGCGCGGCCACGGTCCTCACCGCGACGGCGGTCCTGGCGTTGGCGTGGTGGCGAGGCCTGGAGGCGGGCCGGGACTGGAACATCTGGCCCGCTGCGGTGTGTGTGGTGCTGGCCGCGGGCCTGTTGCTCGCCGGCACCGTGGTGTGGTGGCGTCGCCGCGACCGGGTGATCGCGACCGCGTTGTGGCTGCCTGCGCTGCCGGTGCTGATGGCGGCGGCGGTAATGGGTCTTCCCGGCAGGCCGGGAACCTGGCATGTCATGTTCGCCTCGGCGGTGGAGGTGACGGCCGCCGCGGTGTTGTGGCGGCTCTCGACGGCACCGAAAGGCCTGTTGGCGTGGGTGACGATCACCGCCGCCGCCGTGCTGGCGATGTCGGTCGTCCACGCACTCGGCGCTCCCATGATGTACGTCTGGGTCGGTGCGGTGGCGATTGCGCTGTGGGTGCTGACCAACGGCGCGACGCTGGCCGGGCTGATGGCCGGTATCCCGGTCCCACCGTTTCCCACAGTCACCGGCAAAGACACCTTCGACGACGCCGAACACATCGCCCAAGAGGCGCTCGTCGCCGCCGAACACGAGGGCACGCCCAGCGTCTCGGAGTTGGCACGCGCGGCGGCGGCGGCGAACACCTATTTGACGGCGCTGTTGGCCTCTACGGCAGTGTTTTTCGTCGGCGGCGCATTCGCGGTGGTGTCGCCGGGCAGTGGCCGCTGGGTACTGGCTACGGTCTACATCGTCGTGGTCGCCACCATCCTGGTGTTGCGGGGTCGGGCGTTCACCACCCGCACGCAGGCGGTCCTGGTCGTGGCGACCGGGTTGGCCATGTACGCCGCAGTGGCGGTGCGCTACACGCTGGTGTGGCCCAGCGCCGCGGTGAGTTACTCGGTGGCCGGTCTGCTCCTCGCACTGGGCGTGCTGGGTCTGATCATCGCCGCCACCGTGCCCGCACGCTCATTTTCCCCGGTGTTCCGCAAGGTCGTGGAATGGCTGGAATACCTGATGGTGGTGCTGGTGCCGGTGATGGCGGTATGGCTGCTCAACGTGTTCACCCTCGTCCGGAACCGATGATGTGGCGCCGGTTGCGCAGCGTGGCGGCGGTTGCCACGGCGGCCGCCGTGACAGCGGTGCTTCCCGTCCTCAGCGGGACCGCCTGGGCCATCACCCCACCGGTGATTGACCCCGGCGCGGTTCCCGGTGACGGTCCGCCCGGACCGGACGAGGCGATGCAGCAGCGCTACCAATGCCCGGCCACGGGCCTGCTCCCGAACACCGATCTGGCGAGTCCCGTGGCGGCGCAGGCGTTTATGAATCTCCCCGAATTGTGGAAGGCGGCCGGGCGGGGCGCCGGGGTGAAAGTCGCGGTGGTCGATACCGGCGTCAATCGGTCGGTGCGGTTGCCGAATCTTCGCGGCGAAGGCGACTACGTGGACGGCGGCGATGGGCTCACCGATTGCGATACCCACGGCACGGTGATCGCCAGCATCATCGGCGCCGCGCCCGCCGAGGGCGACGCACTTGTCGGGGTCGCCCCCGACGCGGAGTTGCTGTCGATCCGGCAGTCCTCGGGCATGTATGTCCCGGCCAACCCCGGCGGCGGGGACGTCGATCAGGACCGCCGCGCCGGTACCGTGTCCACCCTGGCGCGGGCCATCGTCCACGCCGCCAATGCCGGTGCCCGCGTCATCAATTTGTCGGTAGTCGCCTGCATCCCGACCCTCAAGCCGGTCGACCAGACCACGCTGGGCGCCGCCGTGCGCTACGCGGCGAGGGACAAAGACGCGGTGCTCATCGCCGCGGCCGGCAACACCGCCAATCCCGGGTGCGCGCAGAATCCCGACATCGACGCCACCGACGCCACCGATCCCCGTAACTGGGACCAGGTCGTGACCGTCTCCACCCCGGCGTGGTTTTCCGACTACGTGCTCGCCGTCAGCGCCACCGACGCCGCCGGGCAGCCGGCGGTCGACGAATCCGGGCGGGAGATCAGTTTGGCCGGGCCGTGGGTGGGTGTCGCGGCGCCGGGGCTGTTCGTGGAAGGCGTCACCGAGGCCGGCGGCATCATCAACGCCACGTTCGACAGCCAGAAGAACATGCTGAAACCGATGAGCGGCACCTCCTTCTCGGCGGCGTACGTGTCGGGGTTGGCGGCGCTGATCCGGGGCAAATATCCGACGCTGCCCGCCGCCCAGGTGATCAACCGCATCACAGCGACCGCGCACTCCCCGGCGGCGGTGGTGGACAACCGGATCGGACACGGCGTCATTGACCCGCTGGCCGCGCTGAACTTCGACGTGCCCGAGGTGCCGCAGCCGCGGGAAAGCGTGTCGCGCCCGCTCGAGCCACCGCCGCCGGCACCGCCGGTCGACGGGCGACCCAAGCTGATTGCGCTGGCGGGGATGGGAGTGCTGGCGGTGGTGCTGGCGTCGGTACTGGGAATCGGTGCGATGGCGAACGCAAGGGGCGGGAAACGATGACGACGACGACCAACGCGGGAACTCAGGTGATGGTCGCGCAGGACCGTTCGATTCCCGGCGCGCGTTCGGCGCTACCCGAACGGCTCGCGCGCTGGCGGCTCAACCTCACCCGCAGGTTTGTGATCATCGCCGAACTGCTCACCGCGGCGGTGCTGATCGCGATGTCGCCGGTGATCTGGTGGGTCGCGGTGCTGATCGCGGTGGTGGTGGCGGCGCTGATCACGGTGGCCTACAACGGCTCGACCGCGGCGGGCTGGGCGCTGCGGTGGGCGCGGCTCAAGCACTACCGGCGCAGCGGAGCCGCGCGGCGGCGGCGGGCAGCGATCCCGGAACCGTTCAACGCCGACCTGCCCGGCCTCAGCCCGGTCGGGATGCGCTGGGACGGCCAGTACGCCATCACGATGATCGAGTTGCACGGCCGCCCCTTCGCACCCACGGTGCTGGTGCCCGCCGGGGCCGACACCGTGGACACGGTGCCGGTGGAGGCCATCAGCACTCTGCTTTACCAGTTCGCCGGATTGGAGTTGGACTGCGCCGATGTGGTGTCGGTCAGTCAGCGGGTCGCCGACGACGGCCGCTACACCCCCAAATACGACGAGATCGTGGGGGATCGGCCGGCGGTGGGCAGTCGGCGGACCTGGCTGGTGCTGCGGTTGTGCCCGCAGGCGTGCATGGCGGCGATGGCCTACAGAGGCGATGCCGCCGCAGCGACCGCCGCAGCGACTGAGCGGATCCGCCAGTCGCTGATCCGGGCGGGGTGTCGAGCGCTGACAGCCAGCGCCGAGCAGATGAGCGCCGCCACCGCAGCGCTGCTCGCCGACCGCGCCCTCGACCTCGACCGCGTCGAGGAATCGTGGTCCCACCTCGACGTCAACGCCGACTTTGTGACCAACTACCGCATCGCCGGCGTCGATCTGACCACCCGGTTGCTCAATGACCTGGCCACCGTGCGCAGCAACCGCACCGTGACCACTATCCGCATCACCGCGACGCGGGCCGGTGAGGTGTCGGTCGCCGCGGTGGTGCGCTTCCACACCTCCGCGCCGTTGACCCACCCGCCGCTGCTGGCGCTGCGGCCGGTCGCGGGTCAGGCCTTCGATGCGCTGCTGGCGTCGCTGCCGCTGGGCAACCGGGCGCTGCGCTTGCAGATGTCGCAGCGCCGCCTGCGTGACGCCGAGCTACAGATCCCGGTGGGGCCCACCGGCCCCATCCTGGGCATGACGGTCACCGGGCTGCCGTTTTTGATGCCGGTCACCGATGCGCTGGCGGCGTCGAGACTGACCATCGACGCCGACCTCGAGGTGGTCGTCCCGCTGCTGTTGCGGGCCAGCGCGGCAGGAGCAGTGGTGCTGATCCACACCGGCCGACCCGAGGTGTGGTTGCCGCTGTGCGATCCCGACGCCCGAATCAGCGTCGCCGGGGCGACGGCGCCGCACCGCGAACCGACGCTGATCGTCGTCGATGGCGAGTCGCAGGAGATCGCGGGCGGCCAGCGCGGGCAGACCCTGGTGTTCCTGTCGGGATCACCCGCGACCAAGGACGCCTCGGATCTGGTCGTCACGCAAACCAGCTACGACGAAATCACAGTGAGCACACCGGCGATCCGGGCGATCCCCCTGACGTTGATGCGGCCCCGCAACGAGGCCCAGTTCCTCTCCCACCTGTCGGTGCGCCAGTGATGGTGGGCGACGACCGGACGCTGAGCGCGTTGCAGGCCGCAGTCAAGGCGTTGCCGACGGCGCCCGATCGGGCCGCGCAGGTGTTCCGGCTGGTCACCAGCGACGATCCGGGTGTCGCCGACGCGTGGCTCGGGCGGGTGGCGACCGGCGACCACGCGCTGTCGACGCTGCGCGCGTTGGCGACGAACGCGGCCCGTATCGGCCACGACCTGCGGGCCGTGCAGGTGCGCCCCGGCGACCTGGGTGCCCGATTCCACACCGACTACATCCAGCTGACCATCCACGACGCCGACACCGCGACGCTGGCCTACATTGCAGCCCTGATCGACGCCCGCCAGTACCAGGACGCCCACGACCGCCTGAGCACACTGGGGGCCTCGCCGGCGGCCGCCTACATTCGCGCGGTGCTGTACTCGCGCACCCAACGCTGGCCCGACGTGTTGGGCGCGGTGAGCGGGTGCGCGGGATGGATGAACGTCGATCTGGGCCGCGCCGGGGCGATGATGGAAGCCAAAGCGGCGGCCAACCTCAAACTGCTCGACCGGGCGTTGGCGGCCGCGAACCGGGCGGCACTCGACGGGCACATCACCGACGACATCACCCGTGACGCCGTGTTCTGCCGGGCGCTGGTGTTGCGCCACAACGGCGATCACGACGCGGCGCAGACGCTGCTGACCGAGATTGGGGTGCGCTGGCCGGACTTTGCCGACGCCCCGGCCGCGCTGGCCGATCCCACCTACGGGTTGCGCTTCACCGATTCGGCCACCATCGACACCCGCACCGACTACTGGGATGCGGCCACCGCGACGACCGATGCCCAGCGGGCTGCGGCCTCAGCGAAGACCCTGCTGGCCACCGCCGAGGGCGACATGGCCGGGATGGTCGGACTCAGCGAGGTCAAAGCGCGGCTGGCGCGGCTGCGGTCGGACTCCATCGCGCGGATCATCCGGCAACGCAAGGGGATTCCGACGCCGGCGGTGTCGCGCCATATCTTGATGGTGGGTCCTCCCGGGGTGGGCAAGACCGTCTCGGCGCGCACGATCGCCAACATGTTCTGCGGGTTGGGGATTCTGCCTCGGGCGGATCTGTATGAGACCAAGCGCAGCAAGCTGGTCGGCCGGCACCTGGGCGACGCGGAGAACAACACCCGCGAGTTGTTGGAGGCGGCGCTGGGCGCCACGGTGTTCCTCGACGAGTTCGGCGGCCTGGTGCAGACGGGGCTGTCAGGCGGTGACGCCTACGGCCAAGCGATCATCGACACTCTGGTGCCGTGGATGGAAAACGAGCGCGACAATTCGGTGATCATCGCCGCGGGGTATCCGCGCGCGTGCCAGCGGGTGCTCGAGGTCGATCAGGGACTGCTGTCGCGGTTCAAAACGACCATCGAGTTCCACTCCTACACTCCCGATGAGTTGATCCAGTTGGCGCAGCATTTCGCCACCAGCGGTGGAGACACCCTTGAGTGTGGTGCAGCGGAACGGGTTCTGCGCGAACCGTTCACCCACTTCTACACCGCGGTGTCCACCAGCGACGAGGGCGACCAGGTGCGGGCTATCGACACCTTGGGCAATGGGCGGTTCGTGCGCAAACTGATCGAAAGCGCCCAAGCCGCCCGCAATGAGCGGGTGATCGACTCCCACGGGCTGGGAATGGCCGACCTCAGCGACGAGACGCTGGTCGATGCGATCGACGAGACGGCGATGACCTTGTTGACCGCCGAGGACCTGCACGCCGGGCTGGCTGATGCCATGCCCAGCGGTCTGCCGCGGTGAGGGCGGTGGGTTACCGGGACAGATCGGGCGCCGGTAGTACGGCGTTGCGGGCGCGCAACCGTTCGGCCATGGTTTGCGCCCATTGGCGGGCTGGGGGATCGAGGGACACCTCGGCGGACAGCTGCGGGTCGGGGACGATAGCGGTTGCGAGTTCGTCGGTGCCGACCCGCGCGTAGCCGACCGGGGCCACCACCCACGCTGTTTCGCCCAGCACCACCACGTCACCCACGCTGAGGCTGCGGTTCCCGGCGGCGCGGTAGTCCTGTGCCCACGTGGTGTTGGGCTCCTCGTTGAGTTCGTCGAAAATCGTTTCCAGGGCGGCCATGATCGCCTCCTGGTGTTGGGAGGATGCGGGCCGTTCAGCGTTCGGGTCGCCGGTGGCGAGGTCGAGCGCGAAGGTGGCGGCCTCGGCGACGCTGTGCGGGGCCAGGGCGCCGGAGAGCCGGTAGTGCAGGAAGTCCGCCTCGTCGGTGGTCAGGTAGACCCGGGCGATCAGCGTGGTGGGTTCCATGGGGTCCATTCGTGGGTGGGGTACGCGTGGTTACAGCGAAAGACCGGTGTTGGCGGCGCTGTGCAATCCGGTGCGCATCCGCTCGGCCATCGCCTGCGCCCACGCCCGTGCCGCGTGGTCAAGCGGTGCCGGGCCGGCCGGGGCCCGGCGGTCGGGGGTCAGGGCAGGTGCTGCCCGTGATGCATTCGAGGCAACCGCCGCCTGTGCGGACAGGGCGGACAGGGCGCTGATGCGGTCGGGACGGAACCCCGACCAGTGCTCGCCGGCGGCGGTGATGACGACCGGTGCGGCGCGATATCCCATGTCCGCCAGCATGTCTCGCGCCGCGCTGTTGGTGGACACGTCGACCACCGCGTAGGGCACCTCGGCCATTTTCTCGAAGGCGCGTTTGGTGGCCACACACTGCACACAGTTCGGTGTGGTGTAGATCGTCGCGATCGGCTCGGATGAGTCGACCTCGCCGGCAGCGGCCCCCGAGTCGCGCGGCGGTGTGATCCCGGTCATCGCTTTTCCTTCCCTCGCACTGTCCACAACGTAACACGCTAGGTGTTCACACTTGTGTTGTGTTGACTGTTACCGGTTACGTCTGGCACGCTGCGGGGGTGACCGTTGCACCCCTGCCGTCGACCGCATGGCCGCCGTACAGCAAGCCGGCGACGCCGTACTGCGGGTTCCTGCAGCGCCGCACCGCCGACGGCAGGGGCAGCGAGTTGTATGTGCCGTATTCCGCGGCCCACTGCCTGATCTCAGCCCCGACCGAAACGGGGAAGACGCGGCGGTTGTTGGCTCCGGCGGCCGTCCTGTGGAACGGTCCCGCCTGTGTGGTGAGCAGCAAAGACGACCTCATGCAGCTGGTGATGGAGCGTCGCTACGGGCCAACCGCGCTCATTGATCTGCGGCCGATCGACAGCCCGGTGTATCCGCACGGAGTCACCCCGCTCAGCTTCGATCCGACGGTGTCGATCGATTCGCCTGCCGAAGCCTTGACCGTGGCCGAGACGATCATGCAGATGTCCACGGTGGGCCTGGGCAGCGGCGCCGATCAGGTCTCCGACGGCGGCATTTGGGAGAGCCAGGCCGCAGGGCCGTTGGCTGCGTTCCTCTACGCCGCATCACCCAGGGGCAACGGCCTGGGGATGTCGTGGGTGTTGACCGCGGTCGACAACATCGACCCGGAGCAGTTCGACTCACCCGGATGGGCGCAGGCCGCCGCATGGTGCCGCGACTATGAGGTGCTGGCGTTGGGCATGATGCGCATCCTCGATATGGATGCCCGGCAGCGGGATTCGGTGGCGATCACCATGCGCAAAGCGATCACCCCGTGGCTGCGGACCTCGCTGACCAACAACGCCGTGCTGACCCCCTTCACCCCCGACTTCCTCGACGATCCAGCCGCCACGTTGTTCGTCCTGGCCCCTGCCGACGGCACAGTTGCCGGGTCGGCGGTGACCCTGCTGGACTCCCTGGTGCGGCGGTGGCGCAACAAAACCGCCGTGCGCGAACAGATGTATCGGCTGCTGATGATCGTCGACGAATTGCCCAACACCGCACCGATCCCGGGCCTGCGGCGCTTCGTCGGCGAAGGCCGCGGGCTGGGCATCAACCTGATGGTCGCGGTGCAGGCCTCCGAACAGTTGGAGACGGTGTACGGCTCGGTGTACGCCGCCGAGTTACGGGCGATCTTCCCGGCGGCGGTCATCATGCACGGCGCACGGGAGGAGGAGCTGCTCACCGCCGCGGAGCAGTGGTCGGGGTTGACCAACCGCCGCGCCCAGAGTTTCGGTCAGAGCGACAGCCACAAGACGGTCAGTTCCGATGTGGGCGCGGGCCTGCGGTGGCAGGAGTTGCTGCCACCCGATAGGGAACACGCCCGCCTGCTGATCCGCGGCGGCATAGGCCAATGCGTGCAGATACCGGATTGGTCGGTGTTCGTCGCCCGGTATGACGCGGCATGTCAGGCGCTGGTCGCCCGCAGCGGGCATCCCACCATCGCCGGTACACGCGCCCCGCCGCCCCGCCGGGCCGGCGCGTGGCGGCGATTATCGCCCCCCCTGCGCTGACCCGAACCACCACGCCACTCATCAACTACTTCGACAGGGGGAACCTCCATGCCTTTCGAGCAGTGTGTAACGGCGGGACCGGCGCGGAACTACGAGGAGCATTTCCTGGCGGTGAATTCGCCGAGATGCTCGGTTACCCATTTCGCCAATTTCCCCACCTGCGCGACACCCGTGTCAAAGCTTCCGTCTTGCGGGAGGGCGGATAGGGCAACTCCGAGATTGCCGTTTTCGGTCATGATGGTCGCAACCTGGCGGACGAGATAGGCCCCCTCTGGGGAGGGCCCCCATCCACCTTTCGTGGCGGCATCGGGACGAAGGGCCAGTCCCCACTGCTGGTTGCGAGCCACGTTGCTCATATCGCTGATGACCGGTTCACTCTCTGGCAGGCAGGGCAGAGCCGCCATGAAGGTTGCTTGATCGACCACAGACCAGTTTGTCTGCCCGAAAGGAGTGAACTCCTCGCGCTTTCGCTTCGACTCCACAGCCGTCGCGGTGTCACCGCCGTCCTTGAGCACCGCCTCGACGGCTGCCGCAGCTTGCGTCGGCTCTCCCAACTGCGCCCAAAGTTCCTCTGCAGCCGTGTTGTCGGAATCCCGGATTGCCTTCGGCACTAGCGGAGAAGCGTCTTCTGCCGAGTGGCGAAGGGCCGCGATCGCGAGGGGAACTTTGATCGTTGACCACGCGACGCCTCCCGCCCATGGACCGAAGGACCGCACACCTCCGTCGGTCGCGATAGCGACTCCGACCTCGCCGGGGATTGCCGAGCTGAGTTCGCCGAAGCTGCTGTCGAGCGCATCCACGTTTGGAGTCGCGGTGGGGACCTCAGGGGGACTACCGGGCGAGTTCTCGTCCGTTGTCGCGGCGAGGGTTGGATCCGGTGTCGGCTCGGAGGCCTGAGTATTCCTCGCGCACCCTGGTACGAGAAGCAGTGCGCAGAGGGCGAGCGCAGTCAATTTCATTCTCAATCCCCGGCGCCTAGTAGAGGTAGACCACGGCTTGGTTGCCGCCAGTACAGGTGATCCAGTCTTGGTTGGTAAAACCGCGGCATGTCATCACGAACCGGCCATCGGGCAGGCAACTACTCGCTCCGGGGACGGAATTGCAGTCCACCGATCCGCTGACATAGACAACGCGCTCGTCTTTAGAAGGAGACGGGTACTGAGCCCAGTACGCCGTCAACACCGCGTCCGTGAAATAGCAAGATGTTCTGTCCGAACCACGGACCGAGCGCGTGCCCCAACCTGAGTAGTCAGTTTTGTAGTAACCCCCGTCACAACGGGCATTGTTCGGATCAAGTCCCGTCACTTCGGGTGGACGTGCAACTGCAGTGGGCGTCGAACGAGAAGTGGTCCTTGTCGGTGTCGTGGCTTCGTAGCTGGGCGTGGAGGTATAGGTCGGGTAAACCGACGGCGTCGATGGATAGGCGTTGGTCCCAGATCCCGAAGAGCCGACGGCGATCTTCGCGATGACAAGGAAGAACACCACCGCTGCGGCAGCCGCCAACCATCCCAGAACGCTGGACTTCACCTTCGGGGACATCGGGGGCAGCGCTACCGGAGCCGACCACGGTTGAGATGACGTGGTTGGTGGGGATACCGACGGTGCGGGGGCGGTCTGGCGCACGGGGGTCTGGTTATTCGGGCCGCGCTGTGGCGGAATGGGTCGAATCGTGTTCTTGGCAACCGGTATCGGAACGGTCAGCGGTTGGGCTGGGGCCTGCTTGGCCGCCGCTTCCAGCGCCAGCTCCCACCCTGACCACGCCGGCCGGCTATGGGGTGGTTGTTTGAGGGTCTCGGTGATCATCTGCCGGATAGCGGCGGGGACAGAGGACGGCAACCTGGAAGGGTCACGGGCGTCTTGGTCGCCGAGGATGAGTCGAAGGGCCAGCAGTCCGAATTTGAATCGGTCGGAGTAGGGAGTGGCCTTCTCCTCCCCATTCGGTATTTCCCACCCTGGCGTTTCCAGTTGGTGGGACAGCGAGACTCCGTTAACGCGCATAGCATCGCAGTCGACGAAGTAGACGGCCGGTGTTCCGTAAAGGGAAAAAAGAAGATTCAACGGAGATATATCACCTACGCAAACATTCTGGCTATGCAAGAAATCCAGCGCCGAGGCGACCTTGCCTAGCAGCTGATACTTCTCCCGTTCAGTGATGATCCGGCCGTTGAGCCGCATCGCCACAACGTCTGGGGGGTTTAGAATGTGTTGGAAATCCGCCATCACCCGCGACGATCCCTTGGCCGTCGAGAGGTCGATGAAGAACTCATCGGGGATGCTGGGCATAACAAAGCCGCTGACCCGGCCATTGTTCTCAACGATTCGACACGGCCACGCGGCGATCTTGATCAGCTTGGCGCCCTGGGCATAAGGGAGTTTCTCGAGGTACTCCGGCATCGCCTTGAGAGCGGCAACGTTCAGCGTGGCGAGCACGTCGCTCCTACCGCCACGGCCGTCGTGGTACTCCTTGTACACCATTGATTTGCTGAAGTCCGTTGTGACCTTGGCCGCCTTGTAGACGACGCCTTGACCGCCTTGACCCAATTTGTCGAGGTGGCCGATGTCGCCGCGTCGGATCATCTTGGTCATTCCGCGAACCCCACCTTCTGCACGACGGATTCGACTCGCCCGCCCAGGGGACCCCCTCGCGTCGGCAACATCACTGCGACGAGCGTTCGGTCGTCGTCGAACGTTTCGCGACTGAAGTCCAGAGCATGGGCGAACTCGATGAGAGAGGGTGGTCGATCACCGTCCAACAGTTTTCGGAAGAGGTTGCCAACACCGCCCTCTCCTGTCCCCAGCGGATCGCCGATGCCATCAGTGCCAAGCAGGAGTACGTCCCCCTCTCGGATTTCGATTACCGAGGGCTGCAATCCGCCGGGGAGGCGCGGCAGCCCTGCGACCGCGTTCGAAGAGAGACCGCCCTCGTCTGCTGTCTTGCCACCAAGAACTGGAGTGAACTGCCCTTCTCGCAAAAGCCATGCCCCTGAATCGCCGATACCGACGATCGAGGCGCGCAGAACGCCTTCGGCGGTCGGTTCGATCACGGCGCACAGCAGGGTTGTGGCCATTTCCTTCTCGGCAGACCCCACGTCGGGAGGGTCTTGCAACTGCAGCATCGCTTGGGCCTGGGTTATCAGCGCGTAGGCCGCGTCTCTGACAAGTGCCATCCAGTCCGTATCAGCCGTCTGCGGTGGAAGCTGTGTCTTGAGCCAGTGGGTGGCCTGACGCACCGCCATAGTGGAGCCCAGATGCGACTGGTTTGCCGAGGAAACCCCGTCTGCCACCAAAGCAATCAGCCGCCCGTCCGGTAAAGCGTGGATGGCGAAATCGTCTTGCCGCGGGGCTCCGTTGTGGCGATGCACGTGTCCGCGCAGCGAGGCCCCACGGACGGTGACGATGTCGTTGGACCAGCCGTCGATGGTGGTGTCGGGCCGGAAGGGGAAATCACGGAAACGGGGGTCCGTGACCACGGGTTCGATGTCAGGGGAGGGTGTCCCGATGACAATCTGGGGAACCTCGACCGGACCGCGAATCTCAGAAATCGCAAGCGGGGTAATGGTCCCAGCCGACCCCGTGGAGGCAACGGGCGGGACCAGGTTGACGGATTTCTCACGAGCGAGAAGTCGGACGTCCTGTGGCTGAGCGTTGCCGGCGGCAAAAGCAGGCGCGGTGGCATTGACGACCGGCTTGCCGGGTGGCGGGCCACTAATGGCGGACATACCGAGGATGTCGATGTCGACATCAAACGGACCGGCATCGACGCCGCTGTCCGGAGCCGGAGATCGCCGGTTTAGTCGATCCTTCGACCGGCCGCTGCGACGGCTGCGCCGAGCACGCGGCCCATCCTTTGAAGCAGACATCCAGCTGAGCGGATCGCCGTGCTACAGGATATCGACTGCGAGAGAAAAGCCTTCCGGCCTCTCCATCTGTAGTTCCGCAGAGCCAGACGCGACCGCTTGGCCCGAACTGATGACCGACTGGGTCAATCCGTCGAAGAACCTGTTGAGCGCATCGCCAGTGTCTGCACCCCGGACCGCGACCAGTGCGTGCTCGGGCTTGGTGGCGATCTCCGCGACCGTCGCGGCATCTGCCTCGCCGATGCCGAAAGCAACAATGTTTGGACGCGCGCGCTCACTCAAGAGCCTGGTACGGGCCGCACGCCAATCCTCGTTGGCATTGGGCTGTCCGTCAGTCAAGAAAAAGGCAACCGGCCGAATGACCGCGTAGCCCTGCGACTTCAATGCTGGGACGTCAATAGCTATCCGACTCGCAAGCTCGTTGAACGCCGCCGCGTAGGACGTCATGCCCCCAGGCTGCAGGATTGGCATTTCCGGCACCGAACGCAGGTCCGAGGGCTCCATATAGGTGTGGGCCGTATCGGAGAAGCCGATCACCGAGAAGCGAACCTTTGCCGCAGCGAACGGCTGCTTTTGCAGACTGTCCAATAGCGACGTCAGGCCCTCGTTCAACTCTGAGATGCACTCCGCCATCGAGCCGGACTGATCGGCAACAAAGTAGACGGGAATGATGGTGCCCTGCGGTTCCACGAGTGACCCCCCTAGTGCTAGCAGTTCACGGGGGACCCCTTTAAGCAGTTGACGTGCCCCCCGTCAGCGTCAGCAGTGCTGCGCGCCCCGACCGGTCGACGGTAGCACTCGGGCAAACAGCTGTCAGCTTTCTGCGCAAACGGGGAGTCCGCAAAATAAGGAGATTGAAAACTTCGCAATACGGGTCGCCTCGCGGGCCTATCATCGGCAGTCAACGGTTCTGCACGGGGGAGGATCTGTGGATAGCGTGCTCGCTACTCTGCGTGGCAACAAGTTAGCGCTGTACGGAGCGGCCGGATTTACAGGCGGAGCTGTGGGGGCGGTCGTGGCGGAGTTCTTCTCCGGCCCGGAGTTTGCCGATTCACGCACCAGCTCGATCATGTGGTCAGCACTTCACGAAGCGGCGCTTGCGGCGATACTCGCCGCGACGCTCTTCGCTGCAGCGGAGTGGCATCAACGCCGCGAAATCACACCCCCAAAGCTTTTACGAATACTGCTATTCGGTGCGCTTGCAGGGCTCGTATCCGGAGCAGCGGGACAGGCCCTCTACACCCTCGCCGACCCCGGCTATTTCAAATATTACGTCGTTCGAATCGCCAGCTGGGCCCTCTCAGGGCTCCTGCTGGGAGCCATCCTGTCGCGCCGGGTGCCGAACCTCGGGTTGACGCGCGGGGCTATCGCTGGCGCGGCGGGAGGGGCCGTCGGCTGCGTGGGAGCCCTGATCACCTGGAACGTCCTTCCGGAATCAGCCGAATTCGTCGGCAGGATAATAGGTTTCGGGCTTCTCGGACTCGCGCTCGGGCTTGCGATCCACATCGTCGAGACCATGGTCCGGGAGGCGAGCGTTGAGGTGGAGTGGGCGCCCAACGAGACGAGTCGCGTGAGTCTCGGCGCCACACCGGTCACCGTCGGCGGCGGCGAGGACCATATCTTTATCCGCGGCCTACCCCATCACGTCTCCAGCATCGTGTTCACGAATGGCCAGATCGAACACATCGAGACCGCCAACGGCAAGCGGACGCCCCTCCAGGACGGATCGCGGCTCCGTATTGGGGGCAAGTACATGGTGGTGCACGCCTCGAAATGACCAGCACTCACGATCCCCGCCCTGGCACGGGCCGAAACAACGATGCCCCCCACCGGTCGAGCGCGCGGGCTTTGAGTCGTTCGGGGCCCTACATCGCTGCCGGACTGTTGGGCGCTACCGTCGGTTCGGTAGGGGGAGTCTTGCTGTCTGAATCCTTCAAGACGGTCCTACTGGCCGGATTGAAGCTTGGCGTCTTCGCCGCCGCACTTGGCCTCGCCCTGTTCATCGCCTTGCAGTGGCATCGCTACCGCGCTTTTGATACGCAGGCTGCGATGAAAATGGCGGGGCTCAGCTTTCTCGCCGGCGCGGTTTCCGGCGGGCTGGTCGAAGCACTGCAGGACGTGTTGAGCAGTGCGGACGAATCACCAAGGTGGGCTATCCATGCCGCCTCGTGTGTGTTGCTGGGCGCTTTACTCGGCGCCGTTTTGTCCTTCTCCGCAACATCTTTGTCGCCGCTGCCAGCGATTAGCGCAGGTCTGCTGTCAGCGGTGATCGCGGGACTTGTCGGCTGGGCCACATCCGGACTTGCTATCTCCCCATCCGCGTGGTCAACGGCCAGCTTGATCGTTTTCGGGGCGGCACTGGGACTGCTGACATTTCTCATCGATGGAGGCGGGCATTCAGCGACGGTAGAAGTCCATTGGTCCTCGGAGAACACCACGACCGTAAAACTAGGTGGACGACCAGTGACCGTGGGCGGCGGTGCAGACGACATAATCCTGCGAGGGGCACCTCCACGGGTGTCGACGATCGCCGTGGAGAACGGCGTGATCGAGCACATCGAAACGGCCACTGGCAAGAGGACATCTCTCAAGGATGGCTCGCGGCTGCGGATCGGTGGGGTGATCATGGTGGTGCATGCGCCGCGGTAGTGGCCGCTGGGCGGCGCGCCTGTCCCCATTTGCACTCGTGGTACTCGGAGTTGGCTTGGGCTTGCCTAGTCAAGCGGCACTGGCGGATCCAACCCTCGCCGGCACAGCTGTGTTCCTCGACCCTGGGCACAGCGGAGTCAGCGATGACTCGCTCAACCGCCAGGTACCTAACGGGAGGGGAGGGACCAAGAACTGCCAGACATCGGGCACGAGCACCAATAGCGGCTACGCCGAGCACACCTTCAACTGGGACGTAGCTCTGAAGATCCGTGATGCGCTCGAGGGACTCGGTGTGCGTACGCAGTTGTCCCGGCCCAGTGACAATGGCGTTGGACCCTGCGTAGATCAGCGCGCCGCGGAGGCTAACGCTATGCGACCGGACGCCATAGTCAGTATCCACGCCGATGGAGGCCCGCTAGGAGGGCAGGGATTTCATGTCAATTACTCGGCCCCCCCACTCAACGAGGTTCAGGCCGGTCCGTCGTTGGACCTCGCCAGGACGATGAGGGATGCGCTTCGCAAAGACGGTCTTCGCGAAGCCGATTACATTGGAGCACAGGGTCTCCTGGGCCGTTCCGATCTCGCAGGACTGAATCTCTACGCATACCCGGGAATTGTCGTCGAATTGGGCAACATGCGAAACGGTGAGGATGCTGCCCGCATGGAAAGCCCTGAAGGCCGAGCCGCCTACGCGATGACCGTTGTCGATGGCGTCGTCGCCTACCTGCGGCAGAAGTCCGTAACCAGATAGCGCCCGATTTCATGATCG
>JAUPLT010000380.1 GCA_030836785.1 Actinomycetota bacterium | reverse complement strand
GTCCGGGTGGACCGACATCCTTGCCAACATGAAAGCCTCGGAGTTGTCCATCGGATCAGCCGATGCCATCCTGGCCGGCAGGCTTCGCTGGGACCACAAGGATCCGTTCGACCGCATGATCATCGCGCAGGCACTGCGCCGCAATCTGACGATCGCGACTCGCGACCCAAGAATCATCGACGCGGCGATGACGCCGATCCTCACCGCCTGACACGCACCGCCGGCCGCTGCCAGGGAGCTCATGAGGGTGCGCAGCCGACACCGTTCCATCCCGCCGCAGGCCGAACGGCCGGGCAGCGGAGCGTGCACCGTCGCTCACACTATCGACGGCCGCCCTGATGCGCCTGCCGGTAGCGGGCCTCAGCATCTTCCAACTCACCTTCAGTGACCACATCGACGACCTCGGGCGCGAGTGGGTCGATGGGGTCCTTGATGGTCAGTGCGCCGGTCTTCTCATGCACCTCGCAGGTGTCGATCGAAATGGTGCGCACCGCAACCAGTCCGGCCAGGGTCGCCGACACGTCGTGACGCGCCTTGTCATGGCCAGTGAGTTCGACAGCCAGTTGATCGGGGGCTGACACATGCATCAGCCGGGGAGTCGTCGCGAGGTCGTACCGAAACGCCCGGATCATGGCCACGCACGCCGCCACCATGACCAGTGAAAACGGCAGTGCCGTAGCGATTGACGCCGTCTGCAGGGCCGTCAGCGACCCGGCACCTCCCGCCAGCAGCAGCACCGCGGCCGCGAAACCCTCCAGCGTCGCCCAGTACACCCGGGTCGGCTTCGGCGGATCCTCGTTGCCGCCCGAAGCCAGGATGTCGACCACCAGCGATCCCGAGTCGGAGGAGGTGACGAAAAAGAACACGATCACAGCCACCGCGATGACACTCGTAACGACCCCCATGGGTAACCCGTCAAGAAGCCGGAACAGTGAGGTGCTGGTGTCGACGGCACCGTCGACGAGCATGTTCCCCTCGTCGCGCTGGCGCAGGATCGCGGTCTCGCCGAACACGGTGAACCACAATGATCCGATGGCGGTCGGGACGAGGAGAACGGCGATCACGAACTCTCGGATGGTGCGTCCGCGTGAAATCCGGGCGATGAACATGCCGACGAAGGGCGCCCAACTGATCCACCAACCCCAATAGAAGATCGTCCAACTGCCCAGCCATGCACCGTCGGTGAACGGACCGGTTCGCAGCGCCAACTCCGGCAGCGACTGGACGTACCCGCCGAGGTTCTGCACCCAGGCTTGCAGCAGAAACAGTGTGGGGCCGAGCACCAGCACGAAGACGACCAGCGCCCCGGCCAAGCCCATGTTGATGTTCGACAACCACTTGAGACCTTTGCCGACGCCACTGACCACCGATGCCACCGCGATTCCGGTGATCACCACGATCATCCCGACGATCCACCAGTTGTCCACGGTGATCCACCCCAGATACTGCAACCCCGCGGCAATCTGCGTGATCCCGAATCCCAACGAGGTAGCGACCCCGAACAGTGTTCCCACCACGGCAACGACGTCAACGATATGACCGATCGGTCCTTCGACACGCTTCCGACCGATCAACGGTTCGAGTAACCAGCGCACCGACAATGGCCGACCACGCCGGTAGGTCATATAGGCGATTCCGAGTCCGACGACGGCGTAGATCGCCCAGGCATGCAGACCCCAGTGGAAGATGGTGATGGCCATTGCCTGATTGGCCGCCGCGTCGGTCGACCCCTCGATCCCCATCGACTTCGGCGGATTGACGTAGTGGGTCAGCGGTTCGGCCACCCCGTAAAACACCAGTCCGATGCCCATGCCCGCGCTGAACAGCATCGCCAACCATGCACCGAAACTGAACTCCGGTCGCTCGATGTCGCGGCCGAGCCGGATGGTGCCGACTCTGGACAACCCGCAGTAGAGCGCGAACAGGACGAAGCCGGTCGTGATCAAGACGTACCACCAACCGACGGTGCTGGTGATGGCGCTGTTGAGGTGCACGAAGGCGTTCTCCGCGGTGGCGGAGTAGATCACCGAGAACACGATCAGACCGATGACCATCACCGATGCCGGGATGAACACTGGCTTGTGGATGCTGCTCATCGCGGATTTCAGCCGCCCGGCTTTCGATCCGGCGGCATGCTCACGCTCAAGCGTGGTCACGAGTTTCCTCCTCGTGGATTCGACACAATGCGTTACGTGCGCCAGGCGGTTCTGGCCAGACGAGGACTAGTCGGGCTGAACCTTACCGAGTCGGTGCCAACTCCGTCGCGGGTTCCGCCGAGCACAGAAATGGCGGCCGCCCTGTCACTTCAGCAGCAACGCCATCAAAAATTTCCAGCAGGAATGTCTTCTGAACCGCATTTTTGGGAGTGGAGCTAAGGGGATTCGAACCCCTGAGCTTCTCGATGCGATCGTGTCGCGCTTCCAACTGCGCTATTGCCCCTTGGTCGCTAGAAGGTTACCAGCACGACCGACGGCGCACCTACCAGGCAACCGGTGTCGTCGCTACTGG
>JAUPLT010000035.1 GCA_030836785.1 Actinomycetota bacterium | reverse complement strand
GTGGCCGGGGCCGACCTCGGCCGGGTCGGGCTCGGCGTTCCGGCAGGCGTCGACCGCCAGAGGGCAGCGCGGGGCGAAGGGGCAGCCCGGCGGCAGCGTGACCAGCGACGGCGGCGCGCCGGGTATCGGCACCAGGCGGGACCCGCGGGGGGAGTCCAGGCGCGGCACCGATCCGAGCAGGCCGGCGGTGTACGGCATCCGGCGGTCGGCGTAGAGGTCCGCGACGGTGGCCGCCTCGACGGCACGTCCGGCGTACATCACCAGCGCCCGGTCGGCGAACTCGGCCACCACGCCGAGGTCGTGGGTGATGATGAGCACCCCGGCCCCGGTGACGTCGCGGGCGGTGCGCAGCACGTCCAGGATCTGGGCCTGAACGGTGACGTCGAGGGCGGTGGTGGGCTCGTCGCAGATGATCAGGTCGGGATTGTTCGCGATCGCGATGGCGATCACCACCCGCTGACGTTCCCCGCCGGACAGTTCGTGCGGGAAGGACCGCGCCCGCTGCTGCGCCTGGTTGATGCCGACCAGTTCCAGCAGTTCCACCGCCCGTCGGCGGGCTTGTTTCTTCCCGACGAGCTTGCCGACATCGTCGTGGTGGATGGTGATGGCCTCGGCGATCTGGTCGCCGACGGTGTAGACCGGGGTCAGCGCCGACATCGGGTCCTGGAACACCGTGCCGATCCGGGCGCCCCTGATCGCCGACAGTTCGGTATCGGACCTGCCCAGCAGTTCCTGCCCGGCCAGGCGTACCGATCCGCTCACCGTGGCGTATTCGGGCAGCAGACCGATCACCGCCATGGCCGCCGCGGACTTGCCCGAACCGGACTCGCCGACCATCGCCACCACTTCGCCGGGCTCGACGCGGTAACTCAGTCCGCGCACCGCGCTCAACTCGCCGTGATCGGTGGGGAAGCTGACCCGGAGATCGCAGACCTCCAGAAGGTCAGTGCCGTCCTCTCTCCCGGGCACGGGTTCGGTACTCATCGGCGGGCGGCCTTCCGTCGTGGACCGGCGCTTCCCGGGTCCAGCGCGTCGCGCAGCCCGTCGCCGATCAGGTTGGCGCACAACACGATCAGCACCAGGATTCCGGCGGGGAAGAGGAACACCCACGGGAACGTGGTCGCTGACTTGGTGCCATCGGCGATCAGGGTTCCCAGCGAGACATCGGGTGGCTGCACGCCGAACCCCAGGAAGCTCAAACCGGTCTCGGCCAGGATGGCCATCCCGACGTTGAGGGCGGTGTCGATGATGAGGATGGAGGCGACGTTGGGCAGGATGTGGCGCGCGATGATCCGCCGATTGGGCACGCCCATGTAGCGGGCCGCCTGGACGTATTCGCGTTCGCGCAGACTCATGGTTAGCCCGCGCACCATCCGTGAGCTGATCATCCAGCTGAACGACGCAAGCAGGACGATCAGCAGGGCGATATTGGCCGAGTTCTTGGTACGCGGGGTGGTGATGGCGATCAGGATGAAACTCGGCACCACCAGCAGTAGGTCGACGACCCACATCAGGGCGCGGTCGCGCCAGCCGCCGAAGTATCCGGCGATCGAGCCGATGGTGGCGGCGACCAGGGTGGAGATGACCGCGACGCACAGCCCGATCAGCAGCGACTTCTGCATCCCGCGCAGCACCTGGGCAAGCAGGTCCTGGCCGATGCCGTTGGTGCCGAACCAGTGCTGTGGGCTCGGCGGGGACTGCAGCGCGCCGTAGTCCAGGTCGGTGTGGGAGTAGGGCAGCAGCGGCGGCACCAGGTAACACCCGGCGAACAGCACCACCAGCGTCACCAGGGCCACAACGGCCAGCCGGTTGCGGACGAACCGGCGGATCACCAGGGTGCGCCGGGAGACGAACTCGGCCGGCGCCCCGGCCGTCCCCGCGTGCGGCCGGCCGGTCACGTGACCCGCACCCGCGGGTCGAGGATGGCGTAGATGACGTCGGAGAGCAGCCCGGCCAGCAGCACCACCGCACCGGAGAACACCGTGATCGCGGCGATGATGTTGGTGTCCTGGGTGCCGATGCCCTGGACGACCCACTCGCCCATCCCGTGCCAGCCGAAGATCTTCTCCACGAACACCGCACCGGTCACCAGGCCGGCCACGCTGTAGGCGAACAGGGTGGCCATCGGGATCAACGCGGTCCGCAGCCCGTGCCGGAACAGCGCCTGCCGGCGGGTCAGGCCCTTGGCTCGCGCGGTGCGGATGAAGTCCTGGCCCAGCACATCGAGCATGGCGTTGCGCTGATAGCGGCTGTACCCGGCGGTGGCCGCCAGTGCCAGCGTCGCGGTCGGCAGGATCAGATGCTGGACCCGGTCGACGAACCGGTTCCACACCCCACCGACGGCGTCCGGCGAGGTCTCCCCGGTGTACTCGAAAATCCGCACCCCCAGCACCGAGTTGACCTCCAGCGCCGCCAGGATCAGCAGATTCGCCAGCACGAAGGTCGGGGTGCTCAGGACCAGCAGCGACAACACCGTCGTGACCCGGTCGGAAAGCCGGTACTGACGGATCGCTCCCCAGGCGCCGACCACGACGCCAAGTACGGTCCCGAGCACCGAGCCGATCACCAGCAGACGCAGGCTCACCCCGATGCGCCGCCACAGTTCCTCCGAGACCGGCTGACCGGCGACGGTGGTGCCGAAGTCTCCGCGCACCGCCCCGGACACCCAGTGTGCGTAACGCACCGGCACCGGCTTATCCAGGTCCAGTTCCGCGGCCTTCGCGTCGATCACGGCCTGCGGGGGCCGGGGGTTGCGCTGCAGCAGACTGTTCAGCGGCGTGAAGGTGTAGGAGGTCAGGGTGAACGTCAGGAACGAGGCGAGCGCCAGCAGAACCAGATAGTTCAGCAGTCGGCGAGTCAGGAACCGGATCATCGGCGGCCCCCGACCGGACGTTTCATGCAGCACAGGGTAGGGGGTCGCCGGTGCGGCGGCGATCAGCGCCGCGATTGACACCGTCTCGCCGCCCCGGTTACCGTTCGGCTAAGCAGGTAAACCTGGTTAATTCAACCAACTTTACGAGGAACCGATGCCCGAACAGGTTCTCGACAGTCCGGTCCCCGGACGCTACGAGCTGAGCCATCTGCGTGCGCTCGAAGCCGAAGCGATCCACATCATCCGCGAGGTGGCCGCGGAGTTCGAGCGTCCCGTGCTGCTGTTTTCCGGCGGCAAGGACTCGATCGTCATGCTGCACCTGGCCATCAAGGCGTTCACCCCCGGCCGGCTGCCGTTCCCGGTGATGCACGTCGACACCGGTCACAACTTCTCCGAGGTGATCGCGACCCGCGACGAACTCGTCGGCCGCTCCGGGCTTCGACTGGTGGTCGCCAGCGTGCAGGAAGACATCGACGCCGGACGCGTCGTGGACAACGGTCCGTCGCGCAACCCCCTGCAAACCGTCACGCTGCTGCGCGCCATCCGGGAGAACCGATTCGACGCCGCGTTCGGCGGGGCCCGGCGTGACGAGGAGAAGGCCCGCGCCAAGGAACGGGTGTTCAGCTTCCGCGACGAGTTCGGTCAGTGGGACCCCAAAGTCCAGCGCCCCGAACTGTGGAACCTCTACAACGGGCGGCACCGAAAGGGCGAGCACATCCGGGTATTCCCGTTGTCCAACTGGACCGAGTACGACATCTGGTCCTACATCGGCGCGGAGAACATCACCCTGCCGGCGATCTACTACGCGCACCGTCGCCCGGTGTTCCGCCGAGACGGCATGCTGCTGGCGGTACACGAATTCATGCAACCGGTTCCCGGCGAGGAAGTGTTCGAGACGTCGGTGCGCTTCCGGACTGTCGGCGATGTCACGTGCACGGGCTGCGTGGAGTCGATCGCCGCTTCGGTCGACGAAGTGATCGCCGAGACGGCGCTGTCCCGCCTCACCGAACGCGGCGCCACCCGCGCCGACGACCGGATCTCCGAAGCCGGCATGGAGGACCGCAAGCGGGAGGGCTACTTCTGATGAGTTCGGTTGACGGGCAGACGGTTTCGGCACCGCGCACCGATCTGTTGAGACTGGCCACCGCCGGCAGTGTCGACGACGGAAAGTCCACCCTGATCGGTCGGCTGCTGTACGACTCCAAGGCGGTCATGGAGGACCAGTTGGCCGCCGTGGAGCGCACCTCCCGCGAGCGCGGCAACGACTACACCGATCTGGCCCTGGTCACCGACGGTCTGCGCTCCGAACGCGAGCAGGGCATCACCATCGACGTCGCCTACCGCTACTTCGCCACGGCCAAACGGAAATTCATCATCGCCGACACCCCCGGGCACATCCAGTACACCCGCAACATGGTCACCGGGACCTCGACGGCCCAGTTGGTGATCGTGCTGGTCGACGCCCGGCACGGACTGCTTGAGCAGTCCCGGCGGCATGCGTTCCTGGCCTCTCTGCTGGGTGTGCAGCACATCGTCCTGGCGGTGAACAAGATGGACCTCATCGACTGGGACCAGGACCGCTTCGACCGGATCCGTGACGAGTTCCACGCCTTCGCCGCGCGGTTGGACATCCACGACGTCACCACCATCCCGATCTCGGCGCTCAATGGTGACAACGTCGTCACCAAGTCTCAGCGGGCACCGTGGTACGAGGGATCCCCGCTGTTGAGCCACCTCGAAGAGGTCTACATCGCCGGTGACCGGAATCTGGTCGACGTCAGATTCCCGGTCCAGTACGTGATCCGGCCCCAGACCCGCAGCCACCTCGATCACCGCAGCTACGCGGGCACCGTCGCCAGCGGCGTCCTCCGACCCGGCGACGAGGTGGTGGTGCTGCCCAGTGGTAAGACCAGCCGTATCACCGCGATCGAGGGCCCGAGTGGCGCTGTCGCCGAGGCTTTCCCCCCGATGGCGGTATCGATCAGCCTGGCCGACGATATCGACATCTCCCGCGGTGACCTGCTGGCCCGGCCGCATAACCAGCCGGTTGCGACCACCGAATTCGACGCCACCGTGTGCTGGATGGCCGACGAGTCCAGCTGTGAACCCGGGCGGGACTACATCATCAAACAGACCACCCGCACCACACGCGCGAGAATCACCGCCCTGGACTACCGTCTCGACGTCAACACCCTGCACCGGGACAAGAGCGCAACGGCGCTCAAGCTCAACGAACTCGGCCGGGTGTCGATCCGCACCCAGGTTCCGCTGCTGCTCGACGAGTACTCCCGCAACGCAGCCACCGGATCGTTCATCCTGATCGACCCGGACACCAACGTGACCGTCGCGGCCGGGATGGTCCGCGACACCGCTCCGATCGCCGCTCGGGCGGCAACTCCGAACACCGTGCGGCACCAGTCTCTGGTGACCGCCGATGATCGGCTGACCAGGGGCCGGACCATCTGGTTCACCGGCTTGTCCGGGTCGGGGAAGTCCTCGGTGGCGGTGCTGGCCGAGAAGCTCCTGCTCGAAAAGGGTTGTCCGGCATATATTCTCGACGGTGACAACCTGCGTCATGGGCTCAATGCCGACCTGGGCTTCGCGATGGCCGATCGCGCGGAGAACCTGCGCAGACTGGCTCACGTCGCCACGTTGATGGCCGACGCCGGACTCACTGTGCTGGTTCCTGCCATCAGCCCGCTCGACGAGCATCGCGAGCTGGCGCGAAAAGTGCACGACGAGAACGGCATCGAGTTCTTCGAGGTGTTCGTCGACACTCCGCTGGAGGATTGCGAGCGGCGCGATCCGAAGGGTCTCTACGCCAAGGCCCGCCGCGGTGAGATCACCCACTTCACCGGGATCGACAGCCCGTATCAGCGCCCCAAGCATCCCGATCTGCGCCTGACACCCGACTACACCGCTGCGGAGCTTGCCGAACAGGTTGTCGGGCTGCTGGATTTCCGAGCGTGAACGATCACGAGCTTGCGGCGGCACTGGCGGCCCAGGCCGGCCAGTTGTTGTGCGCCGTTCGTGCTGAGTTCGCCGCTGCGGACCCGGCCGAGCGGAAGGCGCAGGGGGACCGGCGTTCGCACGACTTCCTGGTGGAGGCTTTGGCGGCCGCGCGGCCGGCCGACGCCGTTCTCTCGGAGGAGGGGGTCGACGACCCGGCGCGATTGAGCGCCGACCGGGTGTGGATCGTCGACCCGCTGGACGGAACCCGGGAGTTCTCCGAGGTCGGCCGCCAGGACTGGGCGGTACATGTCGCGCTGTGGTGTGACGGGGATCTGGTGGCAGGCGCGGTCTCCCTGCCTGCCCAGGGCCGCACGCTGGCGACACCGCACGTTCCCGCCGTGCCGGACCATGCCGGCGCGCCCCGGATCGTGGTCTCCCGCACCCGGCCCCCGGCGGTCGCCTTGGCGGTGCGCGACGCGCTGGGTGGCGACCTGGTGGCGATGGGCTCGGCGGGGGCGAAGGTCGCCGCGGTGGTCGACGGACGCGCTGAGGTCTATGTGCACGCCGGCGGCCAGTACGAGTGGGATTCGGCCGCCCCGGTGGCCGTGGCCCGCGCTGCCGGTCTGCACACCTCCCGGATCGACGGGTCCGCGCTCGCGTACAACCAGCCGAACCCACTGCTGCCCGACCTGCTGGTGTGTCCCACCCGGTATGTCGCCGCCGTTCTTGAAAGCCTTGCCGTGCTGGAAGCCTTGCGTTAGCCCGTCAGCCTGTTCTCAGGCAGCGGTGCGCGCC
>JAUPLT010000379.1 GCA_030836785.1 Actinomycetota bacterium | reverse complement strand
GGCAGCGCTGGCAACGCTGGCCGCCCTGCACAACGGCGACGTCACACGCGCCCACAGCGTGATCATCCGGGCCATCGCCGCCGACACCGACCCGGTGTTCGTCAACCGGCACCGGCTGTTGCGGAGCTGGGCGCAGATGCAGGAAGGCCGGTTCGGTGCGGCCGCCGAGGGGATTGGTGACGCCGCGACACTGCACCGCCGCGACGCGCTGTGGGCGGCTGCTCTGAGCACGGCGATCGCCCGGCGTAGCGGTGACATCGGGGCGTTGCAGCAGCACTGGCACAGCGGCGTGGACATCCTCGCCGACTGTGCGGTCGACCTGTACCTGCTGCTGCCCCTGGGCGAACTGTGGGTCGCCGGTGCACGGCTGCGCCAGCAGGAGCGTCTGGGAGCGGCGATGGACCAGGCACGGGACGTGCTCAACACCTTGGACAACCCGTCGGCCTGGGCGCTGCCGCTGCACTGGGCGGGTCTGCAGGCCGGGATGCTCAGCAACGACCCGGGGGCGGTCGCCCCGCACGGTCAGGCGCTGGCGGCGGCCGCCGGCCACAGCCCCTTCGCGGCCGCCCTGACCCGCGCGGGGCGTATCTGGTTGCGGGTGCTGGCAGGCGGGGTGGGCCCCGCGGAAGCCGACGACGTCATCTCCGCCGCCCGCGCGCTGTCCCGGTTCGGACTCACCGCGGATGCCACCCGGTTGACGGGTCAGGCCGCGCTCGGCGCCGAGGACCCGAAGATCACGGCATTACTGCTGTCCGTCGCGCGTGATCTGAAGGCCACCCCGGGCGACGGCGTCGCCGACACACCGTCTGACGCGCCGCGCGACACGGTCCCGGCACCAGCCACTCCCCGGGCCCCGTTGACCGCGCTGTCGGATCGAGAACGCGAGGTGGCCGAATTGCTACTCCTGGGCATGCCGTACCGCGATATCGGAGCGCAGTTGTTCATCTCCGCCAAGACCGTCGAACACCACGTCGCCCGAATCCGCCGCCGACTGGGCGCAGGGTCCCGTTCGGAACTGTTATCGATGCTGCGCACCACACTGGCCCGCGACCCCGGGCGCCAACAAGCAGGTTAGGGCAACCTTTCTCGCGCGGAGGGCTCCCGGGGTGGGATATTGAACAGCAGAATCACCTAAGTTACCGGCCGGTAACTAAGCGTGGTTACCGATCAGTAGCTCCCAAGAGAGGGAAGCCGTGGAAACGCAGATTCTGATCCGGCTGATTATCGGCCTCGCCATGACCGCAATCGTCGGGGCACTGGCCGTCAAGCGGGTGCTGTGGCTGACACAGCTGATCAGTTCCGGCCAGCCCACCGCCGATGAACGGGGTCGCAAGAACCACCTCGGCGAGCGGATCGGCAACCAGATGCGCGAGGTCTTCGGCCAGACCAAGCTGCTGAAATGGTCGGTCCCCGGGATCGCGCACTTCTTCACGATGTGGGGCTTCTTCATCCTGGCCTCGGTCTACCTCGAAGCCTACGGCGTGCTGTTCGACCCCAAATTCCACATCCCGTTCATCGGCAAGTGGGGGGCGCTGGGCTTCCTGCAGGATTTCTTCGCCGTGGCCGTGCTGCTCGGCATCATCGTTTTCGCCATCATCCGGTTGCGTTCGGAACCGAAGGAGTACGGCCGGGCGTCGCGGTTCTACGGCTCGCACACCGGCGGCGCGTGGCTGATCCTGTTCATGATCTTCAACGTCATCTGGACCTACGCGCTGTTCCGCGGCGCCGCGGTGGCCACCGGCAACCTGCCCTATGACAAAGCGGCATTCTTCTCCCACGCCATGGGCAGCCTGCTCACGCCTCTCGGACTTCATGCCAACGAGATCGTCGAGACCGTCGCCCTGTTGCTGCACATCGGCGTCATGCTGGTGTTCCTGCTGATCGTGCTGCACTCCAAGCACCTACACATCGGCCTGGCCCCGCTGAACGTGACGTTCAAACGCCTCCCCGACGCGCTCGGCCCCCTGCTGCCGATGGAGTCCAAGGGCGAGTACATCAACTTCGAGGATCCCGCCGAGGACGCGGTGTTCGGCCGCGGCAAGATCGAGGACTTCACCTGGAAGGGTTACCTCGACCTCACCACCTGCACCGAGTGCGGCCGCTGCCAGTCTCAATGCCCGGCGTGGAACACCGGAAAGCCGTTGTCTCCCAAGATCCTGATCATGGACCTGCGCGATCATCTGTTCGCCAAGGCGCCCTACATCTTCGGCGATAAGAATGCGGACACCGACGCCCTCACCAACACTGAGGGCGGTCTGGAGCTGGGACATGACGACGCGCACCACGTCCCGGAGTCCGGCTTCGAACGGGTTCCCGCCGACTCTCCACTGCAGGCCACCCGTCCGTTGGTGGGCGACGCCGCGGCCCTCGGTGTGATCGACCCCGACGTGCTGTGGTCGTGCACAACCTGCGGGGCGTGCGTGGAGCAGTGCCCGGTGGATATCGAGCACATCGACCACATCGTGGACATGCGCCGCTACCAGGTGATGATGGAGTCGGAGTTCCCCGGCGAGTTGGGCGGCCTCTACAAGAACCTGGAGACCAAGGGAAACCCGTGGGGCCAGAACTCCAAGGAGCGGCTCACCTGGATCGACGAGGTCGACTTCGACGTCCCCGTCTACGGCAAGGACGTCGAGAGCTTCGCCGGCTTCGAGTACCTTTTCTGGGTCGGCTGCGCGGGCGCGCTCGATGACCGCGCCAAGAAGACCACCAAGGCGGTCGCCGAACTGCTGGCGGCAGCCGGGGTCAAGTTCCTGGTGCTCGGCGACGGTGAGACCTGCACCGGCGACTCGGCTCGCCGGTCCGGTAACGAGTTCCTGTTCCAGCAACTGGCGGCGCAGAACGTCGAGACCATCAACGAGCTGTTCGAGGGTGTCGAGCGGGTGGACCGCAAGGTCGTCGTCACCTGCCCGCACTGCTTCAACACCCTGGGCCGGGAGTACCCGCAGGTGGGCGGTAGCTACACGGTGCTGCACCACACCCAGCTCCTGAACCGGCTGGTGCGGGACAAGAAACTGGTGCCGGTGACCGCCGCCTCCGCGGGCACCCTCACCTACCACGATCCGTGCTACCTGGGCCGCCACAACAAGGTCTACGAGGCGCCGCGCGAGCTCATCGGCGCCGCCGGCGCGACGCTCACCGAGATGCCCCGGCATGCCGAGCGCGGCTTCTGCTGCGGCGCCGGCGGCGCCCGGATGTGGATGGAAGAACACCTCGGAACGCGGGTCAACCACAACCGTGTCGACGAGGCGCTGACCCTGGACGCGACGACCATCGCCACCGGCTGCCCGTTCTGCCGGGTGATGCTGTCCGACGGCGTCGGTGACCGCGGCAAGTCCGATCAGGTCGAGGTGGTCGACGTGGCCCAACTGCTGCTGGGCTCGCTGGACCGCGGCACGATCACGCTGCCGGAGAAGGGAACTGCCGCCGCCCGGGCCGCGGCCGCCGCCCCGGCGGTCACGCCTTCGCCGGCGACCCACGAACCTGAACCGGTCGCCGCCGCACCCGCCGTGGAAGCTCCTGCCGCACCGGCCACCGCAACCTCGGCGCCCGCGGCTCCTGCGGCGCCCGCGAAGGGTCTCGGCCTTGCCGCCGGCGCCAAGCGGCCCGGCGCCAAAAAGGCCACTGCGCCTGCGGCAGCACCTGCGTCTGCGGCAACACCTGCACCAGCGGCCGCTGCTGCGGCACCTGAGACACCCGCCGCACCGGCCGCACCCGCCGCACCTGCCAAGGGTCTGGGTATCGCCGCCGGCGCCAAGCGGCCCGGCGCCAAGAAGGCCTCCGCGGCGACCGAGCCCGCCGCCCAGGCTCCCGCCGCCCCCGCCCCGGCCGGCCCGTCCGCGGCTGAGTCCGCGGCTTCACCGACGGCACCGTCCGCTCCGGTGAAGGGCCTCGGTATCGCCGCCGGTGCCCGGCGGCCCGGCGCGCGGAAGGCCACTACATCTCCGGCGGAGGCATCTCCGGCGGAGGCATCCCCGGCGGAACCGGCACCCACTGGCACCGAGTCCGCTGCGGCACAGCCGACCGCGGCGGAGCCGACGGCCCCCGCGGAACCCACCGCAGAGGTGCCGCCGGTCAAGGGGCTTGGTATCGCGAAGGGTGCCCGGCCGCCCGGTAAGCGTTCTTGAGCCGACGAGCGCGGGGGTCTGGTCAGCCGACCTTGGTCAGTTGCAGAGCGGACTGGGTTACCTGGCCGCCGGGACACTCGCCGTTCGAGTCTGCGTGCACGGTGCCTGCCAGAGTGCTGGCGTCGATCGAATAGCGGATGACGACATCGGCGAAATTGCCGTCGCTGCAGATCACCCCGTCCGGCTTGACCACATTGAAGTTCCAGCGCCCACCGTTCATCGTCGCGACGGCGGTCCAGCCGATGTTGCTGACCAGTGCTGCCGTGCACCCCTCGGTCGCGCAGTTCGACTTCGCGGTCACGACGCTTTGATCGGAGCCACCAGCGACGGCGTATCTGCCGTTCAGTGAGGTCGGGTCGGCGGAGGCCGTGGCTGTCGAGCCGAGCGCGGCCACCGCCACCAGAACAGTGCCGCCGACCAGTGCGCGTGCCGTCACTCGATTCATGACTGTCAGCTAACCGCCTCCGGGACAGAAAAGTGGCGGTCGTTTCCAGGCTGTTTTGAAACCGATCATCGAGCGTGACGGACAATGGTTTCGGGAAGCCCGCTTCAGGGTTTCGGGAAGCCCGCTTGAGCAAAAATTGGTTGCAGGACGACAAAGATTCCAAGGAGGCGCACATGGGCGAGCCCACGGGGAACCAGCCACCGAAGTGCGGGGCCTGCAGTGGCGGTACAGGTCTGGACTTCGACTTCTCGATGGCGTTCCAACCGATCGTCGACGCCCGAACCGGACAGGTCTACTCGCAAGAAGCCTTGGTGCGCGGCGTGAACAACGAACCGGCGTCAGACATCTTCACCCGGGTCAACGATGACAACCTTTACCGTTTCGATCAGGCCTGCCGGGTCAAGGCGATCAAATGTGCGGCCGAGTTGGGTATCACGTCGCTCCTCAACGTCAACTTCATGCCGAACGCGGTCTACCAGCCGGAGTTGTGCATCCGGACGGCTATGGAGGCGGCACATACCTACGGTTTCCCGATGGACCGGATCGTGTTCGAGATCACTGAGGGCGAACGGGTCGCCGACCTGCCGCACCTGCAGGCGATTGTGGCCGACTATCAACAGCGCGGCTTCCAGGTTGCGATCGACGACTTCGGCGCCGGTTATGCCGGGCTGAACCTGCTGGCGGAACTACGCACCGACCTGGTCAAGCTGGACATGGGCCTGGTCCGCCAACTCGACCAGGACCGGACGCGAAGGGTGATCTGCCGGGGCATCGTCCAGGTGTGCCGGGAGCTGGGCATGGAGGTCATCGCCGAGGGGATCGAGACCCGCGACGAGATGCTCTGCCTCCAAGATCTCGGCGTCTACCTTTTCCAGGGCTACTACCTGGCTAAACCGTCCTTCGAATCGCTCGCACAGGTCAATCCGGCGGCAACGGCGGACGCCGGCTGAGGCCTCGGTCCGCGGGCACCCCGGACCGACGAGGCAAAACCCGTTGCGCAGGGGTGGGAGAATCAACGACGTGACTACCCACCAGCTGCCCTGGCACCCGGTCAGCGCACACCGGCGGCCGCGGACGTTCGCGCAGTCGAGCAAGCTGCAGAACGTTCTCTATGAGATCCGCGGGCCGGTTCACGATCACGCCGCGCGACTTGAGGCCGAGGGCCATCGCATCCTCAAGCTGAACATCGGCAACCCGGCCCCATTCGGCTTCGAGGCCCCCGACGTGATCATGCGCGACATGATCCAGGCCCTGCCCTACGCGCAGGGCTACTCCGATTCCAAGGGCATCCTGTCCGCCCGCCGTGCGGTGGTCACCCGCTACGAACTCGTCGACGGCTTTCCCCGTTTCGACGTCGACTCGGTTTTCCTCGGCAACGGCGTCTCCGAACTGATCACCATGACCTTGCAGGCGCTGCTGGACAACGGCGACCAGGTGCTCATCCCCGCTCCGGACTATCCGCTCTGGACGGCATCGGCCTCGCTGGCCGGCGGCACTCCGGTGCACTATCTGTGCGACGAGACCAACGGCTGGCAGCCCGACATCGCTGACCTGGAGTCGAAGATCACTCCTCGCACGAAGGCGCTGGTGGTGATCAATCCGAACAACCCGACCGGCGCCGTGTACGGCCGGGAGGTCTTGGCGCAGATGGCCGATCTGGCCCGCAAGCACGACCTGCTGCTGCTGGCCGACGAGATCTACGACAAGATCCTCTATGACGACGCCCGGCACATCCCGCTGGCGGCCGTTGCGCCCGACCTGCTCTGTTTGACTTTTAATGGCCTGTCCAAGGCCTACCGGGTGGCGGGCTACCGCTCCGGCTGGCTGGTGATCACCGGCCCCACCGAACACGCGACCAGTTTCATCGAAGGCATCAGCTTGCTGGCCAACATGCGGTTGTGCCCGAATGTGCCTGCGCAGCACGCCATTCAGGTGGCACTCGGCGGCCATCAGAGCATCGACGACTTGGTCCTGCCCGGTGGCCGCCTGCTGGAACAGCGCGACGTGGCCTGGACGAAGCTGAACGAGATTCCGGGCGTGTCCTGCGTCAAGCCCGAGGGGGCACTTTATGTCTTCCCTCGCCTCGACCCCGAGGTGCACGACATCGTCGATGACGAGAAGCTCGTCCTGGATCTGCTGCTCGAGGAGAAGATACTGCTGACCCAGGGCACCGGTTTCAACTGGCCGGCCCCGGATCATCTGCGGATCGTCACCCTGCCGTGGGCCCGGGACCTTGCCAAAGCCATTGAGCGGCTGGGCAACTTCCTGGCGAGTTACCGCCAGTAGCCGGTGGCGCACTCGCACTCCGCGCACGGGCCCGCACCGCTGGGCCCCCTGGCGGCCCGTCTGGTGGTCATTGCGCTCAGCGTGATCGGACTCGCAGTCGTGGTAGGCGCGGTGCTGTTGTGGCCGTCCGGGGGCAAGGTGGACATTCCGTTGCCGTTCCAGAGCGCCGAGGGCGGTTCGGTGACCACCGAACGCGGACAGGTCACCTCAAGCACCTTGGCCGACTGCGGCAGCCCGTCAGCCGGGGCGGTACTTACCGCCGGCCCGGCCCCCGGGTTGCCTGGTGCCGGAACCTGCATACAGGCCCTGGTCGCCATCCAAACCGGTCCGAATGCCGGTGCCGGCACGATGCTGGAGTTCTCCCGTGGTCCAGGCCAACCGAATCTTCTTGCCGGCCAGACCATCCGGGTGTTCCGGCAGGTCGATCCGCAGGGAGCGACGAGCTACGGCTTCTACGACTACGAACGAACCTGGCCGCTGATCGGGCTGGCCGCCCTGTTCGCGATCGTGATCGTCGCGGTGGCACGCTGGCGGGGTCTGCGAGCACTGGTCGGCATCGCGATCGCCTTCGGAGTGTTGGTGGTGTTCATGCTGCCCGCACTGCGCGACGGCGCCCCAGCGGTTCCGGTGGCACTGGTGGCATCGGCAGCCATCCTCTTCGCGGTGATCTATCTGGCCCACGGGATCAGCCTGCGAACCAGCGCCGCCCTGCTGGGCACCCTGACCGCGATGCTGCTGGCAGCCGTGTTGTCATGGGGCGCAATCGAACTCACCCATCTCACCGGGCTGTCGGACGACCAGAACAACGAAGTGGCCGCCTACCTGGGCAACGTCTCGATCACCGGACTGCTGCTGGCGGGCTTCATCATCGGGTCCCTGGGTGTGCTCAACGACGTCACCATCACCCAGTCCTCGGCGGTGTTCGAGTTGGCCCACCTCGGCCCCGGCCCATCCGCCGGCGGCGGCTCCACTGTTTCCCGCCGTCAGGTGTTCCTGCGCGCCATGCGGGTCGGCAGCGACCACATCGCCAGCACCGTCTACACCCTGCTGCTGGCCTATGCCGGCAGCTCACTGCCGCTGCTGCTGTTGTTCAGCGTGGCCAACCGGTCGCTGGCCGATGTACTCACCAGTGAGAGCGTGGCCATCGAGATCGCCCGGTCGGCGGTCGGCGGGATCGCGCTCGCGCTGGCCGTTCCGTTGACCACCGCGATCGCCACGGTGCTCGCGACGCCTAACTCCGCTCCAGGAGAGCCAGCAGGTACTGCCCATAACCGGACTTGAGCAAGGGCTGAGCGCGTTTCTCCAGTTCGTCGTCATCAATGAAGCCCATCCGCCAGGCGATCTCCTCGGGACAGGCCACCTTCAAGCCCTGTCTCGCTTCGATCGTGCGGACGAAGTTCCCGGCTTCCAGCAGCGAGTCGTAGGTTCCGGTGTCCAGCCACGCGGTGCCGCGGGGCAGCACCTCGACCGCGAGTCGGCCACGCTCCAGATAGGTCCGGTTGATGTCGGTGATCTCCAGTTCGCCGCGCGGCGACGGTCGCAGCGCCCGGGCGATGTCCACCACGTCGTTGTCGTAGAAGTACAGGCCGGGCACCGCGTAGTTGGACTTCGGAGCGGCCGGCTTCTCCTCCAGCGATAGCGCCCTGCCATCCGCGGAGAACTCGACGACGCCGTAGGCCGAGGGGGTGGCAACCCAGTAGGCGAATACCGCGCCACCCTCGATGGTGGCGAACCGGCGCAGGTTGGTGCCCACACCGGGGCCGTAAAAAATGTTGTCCCCCAGGATCAGTGCCACCGGGCCGGTCCCGATGTGCCCGGCACCGATGAGGAACGCCTGGGCCAGCCCTTCAGGCCGGTCCTGCACCGCCCGGGTGATGTTCAACCCGAACTGCGATCCATCGCCGAGCAGTCGGGCGAAGGCCGGTTCGTCCTCGGGTGTGGAGATCACCAGGATGTCCCGGATACCGGCCAGCATCAGCGTCGACAGCGGGTAGTAGATCATCGGCTTGTCGTAGACCGGCAGCAACTGCTTGCTGGTGCCCTGCGTGATCGGGTACAGGCGGGTGCCCGAGCCGCCGGCCAGGATGATCCCGCGCATCAAGGCTGCAGGTCGTCGTCGCTGAGTTCGGTGGCGGCCAGGGCTGCGGTCAGATCATCGTGCCGGAACACCGAGGTGACATGGTCATGCACGACGCGGAAGGCCGAACCCGCGGTGCGGATCCCGGTCGGGTCGGAGTGCGGGGTGATGGTCTCCTCCACCACGACGATCCCGTCGTGGTAGTAGATCCGGCCGACCTCGATGGTGGCGTCGGTCCGCTCGGCCCACTCCCGCAACGCCGCGTGTCCCTGGGCCGCCCCGCCCGCGTCGCCGATCTCGATGTCGTCGCTCGACAGCGACACCAGGGTGTCGTGGTCTCCGGCGCTCAACGCGTCATGCCAGGCGAGAACGGTCGCGATCTCCGAAGTACTCATGGGTGCTCCCTCATGGATGATGAAAGTACCGCAGCGCGCTGACCTGATTGCCGCCGATCGACCGCGTCGGCCACGCCCGCCCGGACCGGACACCGCGGCACCGCGGGTTACTCCCCCGACCCCGAGTCGCCGCCACGGGAGCCTGCGCCGGAGGTGCTCGGAATCAGCACCTCCGTCGTCACGGTCGGCACGGAGACCTCCGCCGATACCGTCGGAATCGAAACCTCAGTCGACACACTCGGCACCGAGACCGCAGTCGACTGGGTCGGCACAGAGACTTCCGTCGGCGCCGTCTGAACGGAGGTCGGGCTCTGGACGGTCGTGGGGGTGGTGCCGGCCGACGTCGTCATGGGAGCTGTCGTCGTGGGGGCTGTCGTCGTGGGGGCTGCGCTCGTAGGGACCGTAGTCGTGGGGGCTGTGGTCGCCGGAGCGGTAGTCATGGGTGTCGTCACCTGCGGAGCAACCGGCAGCGTCGGGATGCGGATCGGTGCCTGCACGAATGGCGGCAGGACCGGAATCACCGGGGCCAGCACGATCGGCGGTATCGCCGCCACGGGTGCGGGCGCGGGGGCGGCCGGGACGGTCACGACGGGTGGCGGGGCTGCCGGCGGGGCCACGGGCGCTGCAGGCATCACCGGGGCCGGGGCCGCCGGTGCGGCGGGGACGGGCGGCTGGGGGCGCGCAGCAGGAGCCGGCACGAATGCCGTCCGGGGCGCCTCCCGCACCACCGGTACGGGGGCTTCAATGGTCTCGAGGGCGGGCGACGGCTCGACATCGGTCGCCTTACTGGCCGCGGTTGGCTCATTCGGGGTGCGTATCTCCCCTGGCCGCTGGTCCACCGCCGGACGGATGCTGACCGCCAGCGAGATCACCAGCGCGACGACGCCGACCACGAAGATCGTCGCCAGCGTGCTGCCGACCAGCAGGAACGGCTTCTCGTCGGCTACATCGGGCCGCTCGGCTGGATCGTCATCGATCTCAACGGCCTCGTCGTCATCGCCACCGCCACCGCCACCGTCGTCGTCACCGTCGTCGTCGTCGATGACCGCGCTGTAACCCAGCGGAGCCATGTATCCGGCCGCGGCCACCTGGGTGGCACCGGCAGCGGTGTCGTCAGAAGGACCGGGCTCGACCAGTCCTACCGCATCGGCGGGCACGACGACCGTCTCGGCCTCGAATCGCGGCGTTCCAGCCGCGGCCAGCGCCGCCCCACGGGCCAGTGCCAGATCGGCGTCCTCGGGAGCGTGCACCGGCAGCGTCGTACCCTCGGCGACCCGGGCAGCCAGCGCCGCCACGTCCAGACCAGCGCCCATCAGGAACACCGCCTGCGGAGGCTCGGCGGACAGCTCCAGGGTCGCCACCATGCCCCGGAGGTCGGCAACGATGTCCTCGGTGTGCAGGACTCGGCTCTGGACCGCCACCACCGCGCCGTCGACCGTCCGAACCACAGCCAGAGTGGCCTCGGAGCCCTCGAGGAACAGCAGAGCGGTTCGCTCGCAACCGATCCTGCGCCCGACGGCCTGGGCGAGCGCACTCGCAGCATGCAGTTCGGAAACCATCACGACGTCGTCGATGTCATTGGCCCGCAGCGCCTGTCGCAACCGCTTACCGTCGGCGTGATCCGTCCAGGCCACACCGATCGCCGTCAGCCGGTGCGCGCCCTCGTCGACGCTCTCCTGGGTGCCGAGGATCGCGGCCACCACCTGCTCGGCCGCCCCAGAGCACCCAGACTCGCCGACGGACCCGTCAACGACGTTGCTGTCGAGCGTGACGCCGTCACCGTCGGCACCCTCGACGAGCACCATCCGGACCGCCATGGGTGTCATCGACACGCCAAGAACGACCTCCACCAGGCCTCACCCCTGAACTTGAACCGACTACCCGGTTCATCGCCGTGGCCGCCCCGGGCGTTACCGCTCCGGCGAGTGGAAGTTCAGATAGGACCGGGACGGGGTAGGCCCACGCTGGCCCTGGTACTTCGAGCCGACCGCTGAGCTCCCGTACGGGTGCTCAGCCGGGCTGGTCAGCCGGAGCAGACACAGTTGGCCGATCTTCATCCCCGGCCACAGCGTGATCGGCAGGTTCGCCACATTGGACAGCTCCAGGGTGATGTGCCCGGAGAAGCCGGGATCGATGAATCCCGCGGTCGAGTGCGTCAGCAGCCCCAGCCGTCCCAGCGAGGACTTCCCCTCAAGCCGGCCGGCCAGGTCGTCGGGCAGGGTGCAGCACTCCAGCGTCGCCCCCAACACGAACTCCCCCGGGTGCAGCACGAACGGCTCGTCGGCGGCGGGCTGCACGAGGCTGGTCAGTTCGTCCTGCTGCTGGGCCGGGTCGATGTGGGTGTAGCGGGTGTTGTTGAAAACCCGGAACAGGTTGTCCAGCCGGACGTCGACGCTGGAAGGCTGGACCAGCGCATCGTCGAACGGGTCGATGCCGAGCCGCCCGGCGGCGATCTCGGCGCGGATGTCGCGATCGGAGAGCAGCACGCGTGAGAGCGTATCGGCACGGGTTGCTATCCTTCGACGGCAGCAGTTACCGGCCGATGTAGTTCAATGGCAGAACATCAGCTTCCCAAGCTGAATACGCGGGTTCGATTCCCGTCATCGGCTCTCAATGGGTGGGCATATTCTGTCGCCCGCGCAACGCCACCGAAGAAAGCCCCTGCCGAAGATTCGGGAGGGGCGACGCCGGCTTACTCGAAGCCGCCGGTCCGGACTGTCGTGCCATGGTGGTGGCGGTGGTGCTTGACCGCACCGTTCTGAACATGCGTCGGGGTGTGATGCGTGACCACCGAGGGCCCCTGATTTGTCGGAGCGGCGAGGCTGACCGGGGCTGCCGCCAAGGCCCCCATCGCGGGGACGCAGGCAAGGAGTGCGCCGGCGGCGGCTCGCTTGAACCACACTGGAACGGTTGGGGAGCTGTTACGGGTCTGGGATGTCGTCGCGGTGTTCATGGTCGCTCCTCCTTGTGTGTTCACAGTGTGTATGGCTTTGGTGGAATCCTTTTCGTTCGCTGAACTAACTAAATATAAAGTTAGTCTAACTACCTGTCGTTGTCAACACCCGCGGCAACCGACTCGCACGTGATCCCCGCCACACCGGCGCCCCAGTGGCTAGAGGGAATCGCCGCCTGAGCTCTCGGGCTCCGCCCCACTCCGAGAATGCCTCGGCACAGCGACTAGCCCCAATGCCGCTCAGTTAGTGGTGTGACCGGTGGGGCAAGTGTGACACACGGTGTCGGGTGCGTGTAAGGCAGCGGAACTCCCGGTATTGATGGGTTGTCCT
>JAUPLT010000034.1 GCA_030836785.1 Actinomycetota bacterium | reverse complement strand
CCCGCAGCCGAGCGAAGCGAGGCGAGTTATGAGCCCCCGCGTCGGAGTGACGCTGTCCGGGCGGTATCGGCTGCAGCGGCTCATCGCCACCGGCGGGATGGGCCAGGTCTGGGAGGCCGTCGACAGCCGACTGGGCCGCCGGGTCGCGGTAAAGGTCCTCAAGCAGGAGTTCTCCTCGGATCCGGAGTTCGTTGAGCGGTTCCGGGCCGAGGCGCGCACCGTGGCCATGCTCAACCATCCCGGGATCGCCG
This sequence comes from Actinomycetota bacterium, assembly GCA_030836785.1. Lineage (GTDB taxonomy): Bacteria > Actinomycetota > Actinomycetes > Mycobacteriales > Mycobacteriaceae > Mycobacterium. The sequence continues at coordinate 23,117 of JAUPLT010000034.1, read as the reverse complement.
CCGTCCACGACTACGGCGAAACCGACATGGACGGCGAAGGCCGCACCGCCTACCTGGTGATGGAACTGGTCAACGGTGAGCCACTGAACTCGGTGATCAAACGCACCGGCCGACTGTCGCTACGGCACGCCCTGGACATGCTGGAGCAGACCGGCCGCGCACTCCAGGTCGCGCACGCCGCCGGTCTGGTGCACCGCGACGTCAAGCCGGGCAACATCCTCATCACACCGACCGGCCAGGTGAAACTGACCGACTTCGGCATCGCCAAGGCCGTCGACGCCGCCCCGGTGACCCAGACCGGGATGGTGATGGGTACCGCCCAGTACATCGCCCCCGAGCAGGCGCTCGGCCAGGATGCCATCGCGACGAGCGATGTCTATTCCTTGGGAGTCGTTGGCTACGAAGCACTTTCGGGCAAACGGCCGTTCACCGGTGACGGCGCCCTCACGGTCGCCATGAAGCACATCAAAGAGGCACCCGCGCCGCTGCCTGCCGACCTGCCGCCCAATGTCCGTGAGTTGATCGACATCACGCTCGTGAAGAACCCCGCCATGCGGTACCGGAACGGGGGACAGTTCGCCGACGCGGTCGCCGCGGTGCGCGCCGGGCGACGGCCACCGCGACCGAACTCGGCACCGACGATCAAGGCCAGCCCGGCGGCGATCCCTGGCGCCAAACGGGCGCTGCCTGAACCCCGGCCGGTCACCACGCCACGCCAACGGACCGCGGCGCACCGGCCACCCCCTCCGGTTCGGCGGTCCTTCACGTCGGGTCAGCGGGCCCTGTTGTGGGCGGCCGGCGTGCTGGGCACGCTGGCGATCATCAGCGCGATTCTCATCGTGCTGGCCGACCGGGACCGGCGGAACATCCCACCGGTCGAGCAGACCATCACCGATACGGTCGTCCCGGCACCGACACCTGCCCCGATCGCGCCGTCCGGCTGGACGGGCGGGTACGACGATGCAGGCGGGTACGACGATGCAGGCGGGTACGACGATGTAGTCGTACAGCTGACGGCGGAATCCTCCCCTCTTCCCACACCGACCGACAGCGGGATGAGGCGATGACCACACCCAACCAGTTGTCCGACCGCTACGAACTGGGGGAGATCCTCGGCTTCGGCGGCATGTCGGAGGTTCACCTGGCCCGTGACCTGCGGCTGCACCGGGATGTCGCGATCAAGGTGCTGCGCGCCGACCTCGCCCGCGATCCCAGCTTCTATCTGCGTTTCCGCCGCGAGGCACAGAACGCCGCAGCGCTCAACCACCCGGCCATCGTGGCGGTCTACGACACCGGCGAGGCCGAAACATCAAGTGGCCCACTGCCTTACATCGTCATGGAGTATGTCGACGGGGTGACGTTGCGCGACATCATCCACCATGACGGCCCCATGCCGCCGCGTCGTGCCCTGGAGGTCATCGCCGACGCCTGCCAGGCGCTGAACTTCAGTCACCAGCACGGCATCATCCACCGCGACGTCAAACCGGCCAACATCATGATCTCCAAGACCGGTGCGGTGAAGGTGATGGACTTCGGCATCGCCCGGGCCATCGCCGACACCGGCAACAGCGTCACCCAAACCGCGGCGGTGATCGGGACCGCCCAGTACCTGTCCCCGGAGCAGGCCCGCGGTGAACGGGTCGATGCGCGGTCAGATGTGTACTCGCTGGGCTGCGTGCTGTACGAGATCCTCACCGGCGAACCGCCGTTCGTGGGCGACTCCCCCGTCGCAGTGGCCTACCAGCACGTCCGCGAGGACCCGGTCGCCCCATCGCACAAGCATTCGGGCATCTCCGCCGAACTCGACGCCGTAGTGCTCAAAGCACTGGCGAAGAACCCCGACAACCGCTACCAGAGTGCCGCCGAAATGCGCGCCGACCTGGTCCGGGTGCACAGTGGCGAGAAGCCCGAAGCACCAAAGGTCCTGACCGCCGCCGACCGGACGCTGATGATGGCCTCGCGCCCGGGGCCGCGGGCATCCGCGGGTGGTGCGGGCCCGGCCGGCTACGACTACCCGACGCCGCGTCGGGGCGTGGGCCGCTGGTTGGTGGCCGCGGCGATTCTCGGTGTTCTCACCGTGGTCGTCACGCTGGTGATCAACGTGGCCGGTGGCAGACCCAGTGCCATCCAGGTTCCCGACGTCCGTGGTCAGGTGTCGGCCGACGCGATTGCCGCGCTGCAGAACAAGGGTTTCAAGGTGCGCACCCAGCAGAAGCCGGACAACACGGTGCCACCCGATCACGTCATCAACACCAGTCCGGCCGGAACCACCACCGTCGCCGCGGGCGATGAGATCACCATCAACGTTTCCACCGGTCCTGAACAACGCGAGGTGCCCGATGTCGCGACACTGAGCTACGCGGATGCGGTCAAGCGGCTCACCGCCGCCGGTTTCGGGAAGTTCAAACAGGCCGATGCGCCGTCACCGCCGGAACTGAAGGACAAGGTGCTCAGCACCGTCCCGCCGGCCAACCAGACATCAGCGATCACCAACGAGATCACGATCGTCGTGGGCAGTGGGCCGAAGACCCGCGACGTCCCCGACGTGACCGGACAGACCGTCGACCTGGCGACGAAGAATCTCAACACCGTCGGGTTCCCGACGATCCTCACCGACCCGGTGGACAGCCCGCAGCCGGCGGGGGAGGTGGTCGCACTCGATCCGCCGGTGGGCACCTCGGCGCCGGTCGACTCGCCGATCACGATCAAGGTGTCTAAGGGCAATCAGTTCGTCATGCCCAACCTGATCGGGCAGTTCTGGGTGGACGCCGAGCCGAATCTGCGCGGACTGGGCTGGACCGGAGCGCTGGTGAAGGGTCCCGACCTACCGAACAGCGGTCAGCGCTACAACGCTGTGGTGACCCAGAGCCCGGCACCGGGTGCCGGCGTCAACTACACCGGTCAGATCACGCTGTCGTTCGCGTCATAGCGGGCGCGGCGCCCAGAGCGTGCCGAACGGTATCGGCCACCTCTTGTTCGAGTCTGCGCACCAACGCCTCCTCGGGCGCGGCACCGCAAAACCCCAACCAGTTGGCCAGCATCCGGTGGCCACCCTCGGTGAGGATCGACTCGGGGTGGAACTGCACGCCGTGGATCGGCAGTTCGACATGTCGAACCGCCATGATGACCCCACCCGACTCTGAGTCACCGCGATCGTCGCCGGAGGTGCGGCCAATGACCTCGAGGGTGGCCGGCACCGTCTCGGGCAGGATCGTCAGCGAGTGGTAGCGGGTGGCGGTGAAAGGATTCGGCAGTCCCTTCAGCACACCGGCGTCGTCATGGAACACACTGCTCGTCTTGCCGTGCAGCAATTCCGGGGCACGGTCCACCGTCGCGCCGAACGCGACACCGATGGCCTGATGGCCGAGACACACGCCCAGTAACGGGGTGCCCGCGGCCGCACACGCGCGGACCATGCCGATCGAGGCACCGGCCCGTTCCGGGGTACCCGGGCCGGGACTGAGCAGCACCCCGCCGAAGTCCTCGGCGGCGGTCACCAGGTTGGCCTCCCCGGCCAGTCGAGGATCGTCGTTACGCCAGACCTCGGTGTCGACTCCCAGCTGACCCAGGTACTGGACCAGGTTGAACACGAAGCTGTCGTAGTTATCGACCACCAGGACGCGCACCGCCACAGGCTACCCGCCGTGGCGGGCTGTCAGTAGACCAGCGGACCCGCCGGCCGGGCATAGCGCATCCGCAGCGGCCGGGTGTAGCCGGGGATCTCCAGATTGTCGGAGGCCTGCTCGGTGTAGCCGAGTCCGAAGCGGATGACGTACTGCTTGTACAGCCGAATCTGCGGATCGGCTGCCAGGGCGTCCGACAATGCGGCTGGGTCGCCGATCGCGGTGACGGTGTACGGCGGGCTGTACGTGCGTCCGTTGAGCAGCAGCGTGTTACCCACACACCTCGGCGCCGAGGTGGCGATGACGCGCTGGTCCTGCAGGGCGACGGCCTCTGCCCCCGCACCCCACAGGGCGTTCAGCACCGCCTGGATGTCCTGCTGGTGCACCACCAGATCGTCGGGAGAGGCGTCCCGGGGAAACCGGCCGTCGGCATCGCGGCGTGCGTCGGTCAGAGTGACGGACACCCCTGGCCCCTGCACCGCGTCGAGTCCTGTCTCATCGCCCAGTGCGGCGACCCGATTCTCGATGGCCGTCAAGGCCGGACCCGATGCTGCGCCGTGCGTGGAGTCGATCTGGGCCGCCAGCCCGTCACGCTGGGTACCCAGGCCGTCCACCGCGCGCTGGGCTTCGCGCACGAGGTCGACCAGCCGGGGGGCCTCACTACCGCGAATCTGCCCGCCGCCGGACACCGTATGGGTGGTGGCCAGCAGCAATCCCGCCAGCAGGCACACGGTCGGCACCGCGACCCGCCACCACGTGTTCGTGGTGCGGGAGCGGTCCTCGACCGGGGTCTGGCGTGCGCTGGGCCACCATCTGGGCTGGTTTAATCTCATAGTCAGTCGGCACCATCGTCGCACCGACGCCTGGAAGGTGGCCATGCCCAAGTCGAAAGTCCGCAAGAAGACCGATTTCACGATCAAATCCGTCAGCCGCACCCCGGTCAAGGTGAAGGCCGGTCCGTCGAGCGTGTGGTTCGTCGTGTTGTTCATCGGCCTGATGCTGATCGGCCTGGTCTGGCTGCTGGTATTCCAGTTGGCGGCATCGGGTTACAACACCCCGGCCCCGTTGCAGTGGATGTCGGACCTCGGGCCGTGGAACTACGCGATCGCCTTCGGCTTCATGATCACCGGATTGCTGCTGACGATGCGCTGGCGATGACGACAATCACACGCGTGTGATTCATCCCCACTGTGGACAACTCCTGTGGATAACGTGACCGAATGGGGTCCGCGGCCGGCCTCGGTGGTTCTGGTGGCCGTCGCCGGGGTGCTGATGGCCGTCGGTTTCATCGCTCTACAGGGGGATGTTCCCGGTCAGGTCCTCACCGGGCTCGCAGCGGTCGGTCTCTTCGTGTTCGCAGCGGGGTCGTGGCGCGCGCGGCCACGCCTGGCGCTCACCCCCGAGGGCTTGGTTCACCGCGGGTGGTTCTACACCCGGACGTTGCGGCCGGCGGACATCGGATCGATCCGCATCACCGAGTTCCGGCGCCTGGGTCGGCGCGCTCGACTCTTGGAGATCGACACCACCACCGACACGCTGCTGGTCTTCAGCCGCTGGGACCTGGGCGGAGATCCACTGGACGTGCTCGACGCGCTGACCGAAGCCGGTTACACCGGCCATTGAGTTAACCGGACACTGAGTTAACCGGACACTGAGCTACACCGGCCGAACTAGACGATGCTGATCGACTCGATCACGACGTCATCGGCCGGCCGGTCGTTACGGTCGGTCGCAGTGCCGGCGATGGCATCGACCACCCGCTGGGAGTCCGGATCGACGACCTCACCGAAGATGGTGTGCTTGCGGTTGAGGTGGGGAGTCTTGCCGACCGTGATGAAGAACTGCGAGCCGTTGGTTGCCAGACCCGCATTGGCCATCGCCAACAGGTAGGGCTTGTCGAAGTTCAACTCCGGGTGGAACTCATCGGCGAACTTGTAGCCCGGACCGCCTCTGCCGGTACCGGTGGGATCGCCGCCCTGAATCATGAAGCCGTCGATGACGCGGTGGAACACGGCCCCGTCGTAGAACGGTCCCGATGTGCCCCCGGAGGCGTTCTGGGTTGAGTAGTCCTTGGTGCCCTGGGCCAGGCCGACGAAGTTGGCGACGGTCTTGGGAGCGTGGTTACCGAACAGGGCGATCTTGATGTCGCCACGGTTGGTATGCAGGGTCGCGGTCGCGGTTGCGATGGGGCTCGTCACGAGCACAGTGTGCCACTAGCACCCGGTGACCGATCCCGCGGCCACCCCTCACGCCGCTATCGCGTTGCCGGACCCGTCACAGCAGAGCTTCAGCGGGATGCCGTGCCATGGAGAGGCGCGGCGAATCCGCGTCGAAGTGCACTCTTGTGGGCTGGCGTGATGTGCATGAGACTTGGAGGGTGCACGACACGATGTCGGTCGTTCACCGCGGGTCACACCCGCGACAGAACGATCGTTGCTGTTCGGTGAGGCGCTGGCTGGGTACCGGCGCCGCCGCCGTGGCACTCGGTCTGGCCGGTTACACCGGCCACGCCGTCGCAGGCGCGGACCCCGGCGACGGGAACCTGCAGAACACTGGGCGCGCCGCCGGCGAAGGATCGGTCGGACAGCCAACGAAGCGTTCGGCGGCAACCCGGTCGGGGACAGGCCCCTCGGCGTTCGCGGCACAGGCCCGCATGTCCACCAGAACTCCATCGACGGAACCGCCGCGACGCGCGCCCCGGCTCGTGGGATCGGTAGTCGACCGACCCCCTCCCCATGCCGGTGCCGCAACGGCGGCCGCGGATTCGCCGACCCACTCCATCGTCCGGTTCGTCGAATCGCTGTCACCGTTTACGCGTCAGACTCACTCCGATTCCGCCCAAGATGTCGTCAGATACCGCAACATCGCCTACGGCGCGTCATCGAAGGAGAAACTCGACGTCTACGCACCACCGGGTGCCGTCGATGCCCCGATGATCCTCATGATTCACGGCGGCGGCTGGGCTTTCGGCGACAAGTCGAATCGTGGTCTGGTCCGTAACAAGGTCAACCATTTCGTTCCCGACGGCGCGCTCTTCATTTCTGCGAACTACCCGATGTTGCCGTCTGAGGCCCCGGACGGGCAGGCGGCTGCCGTTGCCGCGGCCATCTCCTACGTGCAGACCCATGCTGTGGAATGGGGCGGCGATCCGGACAACCTCGTGATCATGGGGCACTCCGCAGGCGGCCATCTCGTGGCCCTGGTATCCGCGGACAGCGACCGCTATCCGGATCTTCGTCCGTGGCGGGGCACCGTGGTGCTGGACTCGGCGGCTTTGGACCTCGTGGCTCGAATGGAGAACCGCCCGCCGCCGCTGTTCCGCCGCGCGTTCGGCAATGATCCTGCCTATTGGGAAAGCGTTTCGCCCCTGCTCGCGCTGCATCGATCCACCGAGCCGCTCCTGCTTGTCTGCGCAAGCCGCCGCAGCGACTCGTGCCCACAGGCGCAGGTGTACGCTACCGCCGCATCATCGTTCGGTACCGAGGTGCACGTGCTGCCGCAAAGCCTGACCCACCGGCAGATCAACGTCACCCTCGGCAGACCCGGCGACTACACCGACGCGGTGGACGCATTCCTCCGCGTCGCGTGGAAACCGGCAGCACCTGCAGTGGCCTGACCCGGGCCAGGCCCGTCGCGCAGGGGTGTTCTCTGAGAGTGGAGCCTAGGAGATTCGAACTCCTGACATCTGCCTTGCAAAGGCAGCGCTCTACCAACTGAGCTAAGGCCCCTCGTCACCGGATCGGTCGTTGCACACCCCTACGGGGAATCGGGCAGGGTGTGCCAGACCTCGCCGCGACGGCGCCGGCGGATGACCGCGAGCGACAAAACCGCTGCCGCGAGAACCATCGTGACCATGGCTGCCGTGCACGTCGATCGGGACATCGTGGGCCTAGGAGGACTCGAACCTCCGACCTCTTCGTTATCAGCGAAGCGCTCTAACCGCCTGAGCTATAGGCCCGAAGAACAACGAGCGCAGAGATTACCTCACTGCGGGTGTGCTCGTCCAAATCCGCTGGCAGCCACTAGTCCAAATCCGCCAGTGTGACCTCGACGCCGCCGACGATATCGGTGCTGAGGTTGTAGATGTAGGCGCCAACGGTGGCCATCGCCGTCAGCAGCACGATGTTGACCAGTCCGATCAACGCCGCGCTACCGAAGATCGACCCCGCCGAGACGATCTCACCGCCGGCGCCGCTACCGGTGGTCAACAAGTCGCCGACATTGCTGTTGAGCTTGCTCCAAACTCCCATCGCACCGAGCACCAGATAGAGCAGCGCCACCGCGATCATCCAGATGAAGAACAGCGCGATGCTGAGCAGACCGGACACCTTGAGCGTGCTCCACGGGTCGATGCGCCGAATCTGCATGCTGGCCCGAACCGGACCACGCGGACGGGCGGCGACCGGAGCGCCTGGCCGCGGGGCGTTGGGCCGCTGGGGTGGTTCGACCGGCGGCCGACGGACCGGGACCGGCTTTGCCAGCGGACCGGTGAGATCCGGAAGCTCGCTCGAGTACGGCTCTGCCTGACCGCCGGCCGAACGGACGGCAGGCGTCACCTCCGTGCGTTCGACACGTGACTCAGGCCGGCTGGGAATCGGCTCCGGACGGTTCGGGATCGGATCCGGATCCGGTCGTTGCGGAACCGGCCCGATTGCCGAAAGGTCCGGCGCGGCAATGCCGGTCACATACCGGGATCGCGGATCCGCGGCCCGGGGCGCGGGCGGACGAACCGGTGCGTCCGGGCGACGGACACCCTGCCACGGCGGAACGTCGTTCGACCCGTCACCCGCGCGGGGCCCGTCGCCGGGCACGGGCTGACCCGGTTCCTTCGGTGAACTCACCAGCACTCCTTTACCTGTGCCGACGCTGTTCAGGCGTCGGCCTCAGCCTCGGCCTCGTCGTCGGGGCCGTCCTGTTCCTCCGGGTTGCGGGCAATGGCTATCAGTGTGTCCTTCTCACCCAGGTTCATCAAGCGAACGCCCTTGGTCTGGCGTCCGGCTCGACGAACCTGTTGCGCCGCGGTGCGGATCACTCCGCCGCCGGACGTGATCGCATACAGCTCAGTCTCGTCGTCGACCACCAAAGCGCCCACCAGACTGCCACGCTTCTCGTCGTACTGAATGGTCAAGACGCCTGTACCGCCGCGCCCCTGCGCGGTGTACTCCTCGATCGCGGTCCGCTTGGCATAACCTAGCGCCGTCGCGACCAGCAGGTAAGTACCCTCGCGGACCACATTCAGGGATAGCAACCGGTCTTCGGGTTCGACGGATTTGAACCGCATGCCCTGCACACCGGACGTTGCACGGCCCATCGGGCGCAATGCCTCGTCGGTGGCGGAGAACCGGATCGACTGTCCCCTGGCACTGACCAGCAGCAGGTCGTCCTCGGCCGAGCACAGCACAGCACCGACCAGTTCGTCGCCGTCACGCAGGTTGACCGCGACGATGCCTCCGGACCGGTTCGAATCGAAGTCGGTCAACTTGGTCTTCTTGACCAGACCCTTGCGGGTTGCCAGCACCAAGTACGGCGCGTCCTCATAAGTCTGGATCACGATGACCTGGGCGATCCGTTCCTCAGGCTGGAACGCGAGCAGATTGGCGACGTGCTGGCCGCGGGCCGCACGCAGCGCTTCGGGTAGCTCGTACGCTTTGGCCCGGTACACCCGGCCCTGGGTGGTGAAGAACAGAATCCAATCGTGCGTGGAACACACAAAGAAGTGCCGCACAATATCGTCCTGCTTCAGCGCCGCACCCTGCACACCCTTTCCGCCGCGCTTCTGGCTGCGGTAAAGGTCGGTCTTGGTGCGTTTGGCATAGCCGGTCTCGGTGATGGTGACGACGACCTCTTCGCGGGCGATCAAGTCCTCGTCGGAGACGTCACCCTCCGCCGCGATGATCTTGGTCCGGCGGTCGTCGCCGTGCTTCTCGACGATCTCGGCGAGCTCATCGCGCACGATCGTCCGTTGGCGCTCCGGCTTGGCCAGGATGTCCTCGAGGTCGGCGATCTCCACTTCAATCTTGGCCAGGTCGTCGATGATGCGCTGGCGCTCCAGCGCAGCCAGCCGGCGCAACTGCATGTCGAGGATGGCCTGGGCTTGAATCTCGTCGATGTCGAGGAGCTCGATCAGGCCCGCCCGGGCGATGTCGACGGTCTGCGACGCCCGGATGAGCGCGATCACCTCATCGAGGGCGTCGAGCGCCTTGACCAGGCCGCGCAGGATGTGGGCTCGTTCGTTGGCCTTCCGGAGCCGATAGGTGGTCCGGCGCACGATCACGTCAAGCTGGTGATCGACGTAGTACCGGATCATCTGGTCCAGCCGCAGGGTCCGCGGAACGCCGTCGACAATCGAGAGCATGTTGGCGCCGAAACTGGTCTGCAGCTGGGTGTGCTTGTAGAGGTTGTTCAGCACCACCTTCGCCACGGCGTCACGTTTGAGCTCGATGACGATCCGCAGTCCCACCCGGTCGCTGGACTGGTCCTCGATGTTCGAGATACCTGCCAGCTTGCCGTCGCGCACCTGTTCGGCGATGGACGAGATGAAGTTGTCGTGGTTGACCTGGTAGGGCAGCTCCGTGATGACGATGGACGTCTTGTTGCGTGCGTCCTCCTCGACCGCGACCACGCCGCGCATCCGGATCGATCCGCGGCCGGTCATATAGGCGTCGTTAATGCCACCGGTTCCCACGATCAGTCCCGAAGTGGGGAAGTCGGGTCCCTTGACCCGCTCCATCACCGCGGCGAGAGTCGCCTCCTCGTCGGCCTCGAAATTGGCCAGACACCAGTACACGGCCTCAGCCAACTCACGCAGGTTGTGCGGCGGGATATTGGTGGCCATCCCGACGGCGATACCGCCGGAGCCGTTGGCCAGCAGGTTGGGAAACCGGCTCGGCAGAACCGTGGGCTCCTGCACGCGGCCGTCATAGTTCGGGATGAAATCGACTGTCTCCTCGTCGATTTCCCGCAGCATCTCCATGGCGAGCGGGGTTAGGCGCGCCTCTGTGTACCTCATGGCCGCCGCCGGATCGTTGCCCGGCGAACCGAAATTGCCCTGGCCGTCGACGAGGGGATAGCGCAGCGACCAGGGCTGTGCCATCCGCACCAGGGTGTCGTAGATGGAAGCGTCACCGTGCGGGTGATAGTTACCCATCGTTTCGGCAACGGAGCGTGCGGATTTCGCGTGGCTGCGATCCGGACGGAACCCGGAGTCGTACATCGCATAGAGCACGCGACGATGCACCGGTTTAAGGCCGTCACGCACCTCAGGCAGTGCCCGACCGACGATGACGCTCATCGCATAGTCGATGTAACTGTTCTGCATCTCCTGCTGGATGTCGACCGGTTCGATCCGGTCACCGGCAGGCCCGTCGGGCGGGAGCGTGGTGTCAGTCATGGTGGGGTCCTCTGTCGGAAATCAGACGTCTAGAAGTGAAGGGGTGTCTCAACGTCAAGGAAGGCCTAAACGTCAAGGAAGCGAACGTCTTTGGCATTGCGAGTGATGAAGCTCCGCCGGGCTTCTACGTCGTCGCCCATCAGGATCGAGAACAGTTCGTCGGCCGCGGCCGCGTCATCGAGAGTGACCTGACGCAGAACCCGCACCGACGGATCCATGGTGGTTTCCCACAGTTCCTTGGCATCCATCTCGCCGAGGCCCTTGTAGCGCTGGATGCCGTCGTCCACGTTGATCTTCCTGCCGGCCTTCTTCCCTGCTTCGAGCAGGCCGTCCCGTTCCCGGTCGGAATACGCGAACTCCGGCAGGGAACGCTGCCACTTGAGCTTGTACAGCGGAGGCTGCGCGAGGAAGATATGCCCGTTCTCCACAAGGGGTTTCATGAACCGGAATAGCAGCGTCAGCAACAGCGTGGAGATGTGCTGGCCGTCGACATCGGCGTCGGCCATGAGCACGATTTTGTGGTAGCGCAGTTTGGAGATGTCGAACTCGTCGTGGATACCGGTGCCCAGCGCGGTGATGATCGCCTGGACTTCGGTGTTCTTCAGCACCCGGTCGATACGCGCCTTCTCGACATTGATGATCTTGCCGCGCAGCGGGAGGATTGCCTGAAACATCGAATCCCGGCCGCTCTTGGCTGAGCCGCCGGCCGAATCGCCCTCCACCACATACAGTTCCGATGCCTTCGGATCTGTTGAACGGCAATCCGCCAGCTTTCCGGGCAGGCCGCCGATATCCGTTGCGCTCTTGCGGCGCACCAGTTCACGCGCCTTGCGAGCGGCGATCCGCGCCTGGGAGGACGAGATCGCCTTGTTGATGATCGTCTTGGCCTCCGCCGGGTTCGACTCGAACCAGTGTGTCAACTGCTCGTTGCACACCTTCTGCACGAAGGACTTGACTTCGGTGTTGCCCAGCTTCGTCTTGGTCTGGCCTTCGAACTGCGGCTGCGCCACCTTCACCGAGATGACCGCCGCGAGGCCCTCACGGATATCGTCGCCGGTGAGGTTGGGGTCCTTGTCCTTGAGGAGTTTCTTGTCCTTGGCGTACTTATTGACCACCGTGGTCAACGCCGCCCGGAAACCTTCTTCATGGGTACCACCCTCGTGGGTGTTGATGGTGTTGGCGAAAGTGTGCACTGACTCCGAGTAGCCGGCGTTCCACTGCATGGCCACCTCGAGTTCGTGGCCCACACCTTTCCCACTGAAGTCGACAACACTGTTGTGGATCGCCTGCTTCGTCCGATTGATGTGCTTGACGAAGTCGACCAGACCGCCGGGATAGTGGAATGTGCGATGTTTGACCTTGTGCGGAGCGGCCTGTTCGGCGGCCTTCTCCTCGGCTGATTTCGGCGCCTCGGCGGTATCGCTGACGATCTCGTCGACCACCTCCGCCGGAGTCACCCTTTCGTCGGCCAGGGTGATGGTCAACCCCTTATTGAGGAACGCCATCTCCTGAAGCCGACGCGCGACCGTTTCGAAGTCGTAGTTGGTGGTCTCGAAAATGTTCGGGTCAGCCCAGAATCGCAGGGTGGTTCCGGTTTTGTTGCTGGGGTCACCCTGCTTGAGGTTGCCGGGCACCGACAGGTCGTAGGTCTGGGACCACTCGTAGCCGTCGCGGCAGATGTCCAACTCGACGCGGGTGGACAGCGCGTTCACCACCGAGACGCCCACTCCGTGCAGGCCACCTGAAACCTGGTAAGCCCCCTCTTCGAACTTGCCGCCCGCGTGCAGCACGGTCATCACCACGTCGACGGTCGGGACGCCCGAGTCGTGCATGGCGACCGGGATACCGCGGCCGTCATCGCGCACCTCGACGCCGCCGTCTTCGAGCATCCGCACATCGACCTGGGTCGCGTACCCGGCCATCGCCTCATCGACAGCGTTGTCCACCACTTCCCAGATCAGGTGGTGCAAACCCCGTTCCCCGGTGGAACCGATGTACATACCGGGGCGCTTACGAACGGCTTCGAGCCCTTCGAGGATCTTGATGGAATCAGCGCCGTACTCGTCGTCCTTCTTGTTCTTGCTGGCGGCCACGGGCGGAAGGTTCTCCTCGGGTTTGCTGGCGCGAACGGGACGCCGCGCGGCGATTCATCACAGTCTACCGGGAAGAGGGGACAGGACCGATTCTCAGGCGGCGTTTCTGCATACCTAATCGGGCCGTGCACGGAATTTTTCGGCTTAGCACGCGTCGGGAGGCCTTAAGCGGCGGACTGGAAGGATCTGGCGGCCCTCAGGGGCTGCCCTGAACGGTCCGCGGGGATGGTCGGACAGCGCTGAGTCATATACCCTCCCGGGTATGAGAACTTGTGGCAGCATTCTTGTCGTCCTTGCCGCCGGCCTCGCGATCGGCGGGTCGGTTTCAGCTTGCGCCGACCGGGTCACCGCAACGACGGCCGCGGCGCCGATGACACCCGGAGCATCGGGCACACCGCACCGAGTCGAGGTTGCCCAGTTCGCCGCCGTCATCGCCGAGCCCAGCGTGCAGATCATCGATGTCCGCACACCGGCGGAGTTCGCCGATGGTCACATCGTCGGTGCGGTCAATATCCCGGTCAACGATCCCGACTTCGGACGCCGGGTATCGGAGTTGGATCCGGCTGGGAGGTACGCGGTGTACTGCCGGTCGGGCAATCGCTCGCAGCCCGCGGTGGCCCAGATGCAGGCCGCGGGCATTCTCGACATTGTCGAACTTGAGAGTGGTACCAACGGATGGGCGGCCGCCGGTCAACCCCTGACGCGTTGAGTAGGTCGGTCTACCCGTAGGTATCTCGAGGTCCTCGCCCGGATATGTGCCGCGGACCCTTTCGCCATGACGGTGCCGTGGGGCCGGTGATCCGCAGGGCAGTCACCACGCCGTCGCCCACTTGGGCGGCAATCTTGGCCAGTACTTGACTCTGCACCATCCGCAACTGGGTAGCCCACGCCGTCGACTCGGCGGCGATGTGCAAAACCCCGTCCCGTAATCCCGTGGGGTGGGCATGTTCGGCGATCTGTTCGCCCACCACCTTCTCCCATTCACCGAAGACCGAGCCCTCGGCGACTCGGGGCGTCCAGCCCCGAACTTTGGCGAGATCACTGGCGGCTCGACCCAGCTGTTGCGGATCTCGCGCGTCCGGACCGGGCCCCGACCATCGACGACGGTTGCCCTTGGGCGTGGGCCGGCCCGCGGCGGTGGAGCGCCGCCCTCGACCAACCTCCTTGCCCTGATCCCGGGCAGTCGCTCGGGCCTCCTCCAGGGCACGCCGTACCAAGTCCATACCGGGCAGATGGCTGAGATGTTCGGGCGGCTCGGCCGGGCCGGTCATGTAATCACCTCCGACACGCCGTCGGACAGGTTGACCCCGATCCGGCGGACAGCCCAATCGCCCGGAACGTCATCGGGCACCGCCGCGGTGATCAGCACCTGTTCGGCGGTGGACGCGACCTCCGCCAAGGCCGCTCGCCGCGCGACGTCCAGTTCCGCGAAGACATCGTCGAGAATCAGAATGGGCTCGCTGCCCTCGGAGCGCAACAGTTGATATGCGGCCAGCCGCAGGGCCAGCGCGGTCGACCATGACTCGCCATGGCTGGCGAATCCCTTCGCCGGTTGATCTCCCAACCGCAGCTCCAAGTCGTCTCGGTGCGGGCCGGCCAAACACATGCCACGGTCGAGCTCGGTGTCACGCCGCCGGCCTAGTTCAGCGACGAGCGCAGACTCCAAGTAGCCGACATCGTGGGTGTCGCCGTCAGCCAACTCGATACTCGCGCGGTAGCCGATCCTTGCCGGACGGGAAGCGGGAGCCAGCAACAGATAGGCCTTTTCAACTTCGGGCGCAAGCAGATTCACCAGTTCCATCCGCGCCGACATCAGCTTGGCGCCATGCGCGGCGAGATACCCGTCCCATACGTCGAGAGTGTCCAGAACGCCGCTACGAGATCGCGCTCCACCGGCAGACTTGAGCAGGGCGGTGCGTTGCCGCAACACCTTCTCGTAGTCTGCGCGGATACCCGCGACCGCGGGTCTTCGGACAGTTGCCAATTCATCGAGAAAGCGGCGCCGCTCGCCGGGGTCGCCACGGACTAGAGCCAGATCCTCGGGTGCGAAGAGCACAGCCCGCACCGCTCCGAGAACCTCGCGCGGACTGCGTACCGGAGATCTGTTGAGCCGCGCCTTGTTTGCCCTGCCGGCGGCGATCTCAATGTCGACCGCCAATTCCCGGCCTTCGTTCACCACGATCGCCGATACCACCGCCCGGTCGGCACCGGACCGGATCAGAGGCGCATCCGAGCCAACTCGGTGAGAACCGAGAGTTGCGCAATACCACAGGGCTTCAACAAGATTCGTCTTTCCGAATCCGTTGGATCCGACGAACACGGTACGGCCAGGGGTGAGATCCAACTCGACGTGCGTCCACGATCGAAAATCGCGCAACGTGAGATGCCGGACGAACATGACAGCTAGCCGGACAGCGGAATCCGCTGCACCGCATGGCCGCCGAACTGATTACGCAAGGCGGACACAGCCTTCATGGTTGGGGACTGTTCCTGCCGGGATGCGAACCTCGCGAACAGGGCGGCCGCGATCACCGGGGTGGGAACCCGGTGGTGGATGGCTTCTTCCACCGTCCACCGGCCCTCACCGGAATCCTCGGTGTAATCGGAGATATCGGCGAGGCCCGGATCCTCCTTGAGCGCCTTGGCGAGCAGTTGCTGCAGCCAGGATCGCACTACGGTGCCGTTCGTCCATGCTTGGAGAACAGCCTGGGTGTCGGTGATGAGCGGTTCGGCCGCCAACAGTTCGTATCCTTCGGCATAGGCCATCATGAGGCCGTACTCGATCCCGTTGTGCACCATCTTCGCGTAGTGTCCGGCGCCCACCGGTCCGGCGTGGACGAACCCATCGGCGACGTCACCGGCCGGCCGCAAGGTGTCGAAAATGGGCATGAGTCTGGCGACGTCCGCATCAGAACCACCCACCATCAGGCCATATCCCTCGGTGAGACCCCAAATTCCGCCAGACACACCAGCGTCAACGAAACCTATGCCGTGCGCCCCGAGCAGTTCCGCGTGCGGACCGTCCTCCGTGTAGCGAGAGTTACCGCCATCAACGACGAGATCACCTGGTTGAAGAACCTCTGTCAGCACCGTGATGGTGTCATGGGTGATCGGTCCGGACGGAACCATCACCCACACGATCCGTGGCGTACTGAGCAGACTCGTAAGTTCGGACAGATTCGCGACATCGGACACCTCGGGGCGCGGGTCGTAGCCGATCACCTCGTGACCACCGTCGCGGAGCCGTTGACGCATGTTGAAGCCCATCTTGCCCAGCCCCACCAAACCAAGCTGCATCTCGACGCCCCTTCTTGAACCGGATGTTGTCAGCTCAGCCCGGGAGCCGAACAGGCATCAGCAGATACACGTAGTCGGTGTTCACCGCGGGGAACGGACCGACGCCGGCATTCTCTGCCCCGTCATCCTCAGCGGGCCGCAACACCGCCGGCTTACTCGACGTCGTGAAACCAAATGTGACCCGATCGGAGTGCAACGATCCCAGACCATCGGTGAGATAGGTCGGGTTGAACGCGATCGTCAGCGGCTCCCCGACGAACGCCACCGGCAAATCCTCCTCGGCCAGACCGACACCGTCATTCCCCGCGGAAAGATGCAGGAGACCTTCGGAGAACTCCATCCGAACCTGCGCACCACGATCGGCCACCAGCGCGACACGCTTAATCGCCTCGGTCAGTTCCGCCACGCCGACCGTCGCGAGTGCGGTGTGCTCAGCGGGGAGAAGCTGCCGAAACTTCGGGAACTCCGCATCCAACAGACGTGTGGTGCTCCGCTTACTTGCACTGCGGACACCCAGAAGCCGCTCCTCGCCGACATTCGCACCACTGCCGAGTGCCAGGTGGACGTCGGAACCCGAGGTGACGGCTTTGGCAGCCTCGGCCAGGGTACGGGCCGGAACCAGAACGGCGGCCTCCAATCCCGGTGAAGTTGTCGACCAGGTGAGTTCCCGAACCGCGAGCCGGAACCTGTCGGTGGCAGCCAACACGACGGTGTCACCGAATATCTCCACCCGGATTCCGGTGAGCATCGGCAGCGTGTCGTCGCGGCCAGCGGCAACGGCCACCTGGCCGACGGCCTCGGCGAACACGTCGGCGGCAACCACCCCGGTCTCCTCAGGCAAGGCCGGCAGCGCCGGATAGTCCTCCACCGGCATCGCCGGAAGTGAGAACTTTGCACTGCCGCAGGTGAGGAGCACGCGATTGCCGTCCACGCTGACATCCACCGGCTTAGCCGGCAATGCTCTGGTGATCTCGGACAGCAGCTTTCCGGACACCAACACCGTTCCGTTGGACGCAATTTCCGCAGGAACCGTCACCTCTGCGGAGACGTCGTAGTCGAAGCCGGCGATGGTCAGCCCCTCGTCGGTTCCGGTGATCAGTACTCCGGCCAGCACCGGAACCGCCGGCCTGGACGGAAGGCTGCGGGCGACCCAAGCGACCGCCTCGGCGAAATCCTCCCGCACCAGGCGGAATCTCAAGTCGGAGCCCACCGTTGTGGTCACCACGTCCATCGTGTCCCTTCATCAGCCAGCAACGCCCTCATCGGGCAGCCGAACACCGCCGACCATCCCACCGGCGGCGGCGGGTCGAAGTCCAACCGTAGAGCGTCCTGTCCGAAGTTGGAAGTTAATCGGTGACGCTGACAAGTCAGCCGCCGGACGGTGGGCCGCTAGGCCTGGATGAAGGATTTCCCCACCGGCTGTGTTCTGAGATAACTACTTGATAGATGGAAAAGCAGTGGTAATAGGGCCTGTGCAAGCTGTGGAGAACATGGTGTCTGCGCTGCTAGCCACCCTGTTGTGGGTGTGGGTGAAGTGTGGATCATGTGCGCGGAGAAGAGAGCTGTTTGTGGATAACAGAGGATCGTTCGAAATTGTGCTTACCGCTGTCCCGTGGTGATGCGGTGTTTCTCCACAGTTGATGCACATCCTGGGTCTGTGATGGATGTGACTGATGCGGCCAAAGTTTTTCAGAGCCGGCATAGGACACGCCGTGCGACCCGCCGGGCAAACTCAGCGCTTTGACCGCTGTCGGATCCGGGTGGTGAGTTCCTTGACGTGGTCGAAGACCTCGCGGTGAGATGCCATCTCGTTGCGGATCTTCTTTTGGGCGTACATGACCGTGGTGTGATCGCGGTCGAATGCTTGCCCGATCTTGGGTAGCGACAAGTCGGTAAGTTCCCGGCAGAGATACATGGCGATCTGACGGGACTGCGCCAGTGAGCGGGTTTTGCCCGGACCGCGCAACTCCTCGACGGTGGTGTCGAAGTACTCGGCTGTGGCGGCCATGATCATCGCAGCGCTGATTTGCATGGTTCCGGCGTCGGCGATGAGGTCCCGCAGGACGATCTCGGCCAGGGCGGAATCGATGGGCGTCTTGTTCAGCGAGGCGAATGCGGTAACCCGGATGAGCGCACCCTCAAGTTCGCGGATGTTGCGTTCGATGCTGCTGGCGATGAGCTCCAGAACGTCGTCGGGAACAGCCAGGCGTTCCATCTGTGCCTTCTTGCGCAGGATGGCGATGCGGGTTTCCAACTCGGGCGGTTGGACGTCGGTGATCAATCCCCATTCGAAACGGGTCCGCAGCCGGTCCTCGAGAGTCGCCAATTGTTTGGGCGGCCGGTCGGAGGAGATCACGATCTGTTTGTTGGCGTTGTGCAGGGTGTTGAAGGTATGGAAGAACTCCTCCTGGATACCTTCCTTACCCTCGATGAACTGGATGTCGTCGACAAGAAGGATGTCGATGTCGCGGTAGCTCCGTTTGAACGCGACCTTTCGGTCGTCACGCAGCGAGTTGATGAAGTCGTTGGTGAATTCCTCGGTGGATACGTATTTGACCCGCATGCCGGGAAACAACCCCTGCGCGTAATTCCCTGCGGCGTGCAGGAGATGGGTCTTACCCAGGCCAGACTCGCCCCAGATGAACAGCGGGTTGTAAGCGCGGGCGGGTGCTTCGGCGATCGCGAGGGCGGCGGCATGGGCGAAGCGGTTGGACGCCCCGATGATGAAGGTGTCAAAGGTGTATCGGCGATTGAGGCTGATACCGGCAGTCGGTTCGGCGGGGGTGCGCTGGGGCCGCTCGATGAAGTACCCCGGCCAGTTATCGGTACCGCCGGGGGGTGCGCTGCTGGTGTCGTTGACCTGGTCGGCGTTCGGCGGCGCAGGTTCGGGATCGTCGGTGGGGCTGTCAGTGACCGGTTCGATGCGAACGCCAAGTTCGACCCGTTGGCCCAGGCGGTGGCTGAGGGCTTCGATGATCGGAATTCGCAGGTGTCGCTCGATCTCGTTCTGGACGAACGAACTGGGAACGGACAGTAGAGCGAAGCCTTCGGCGATCGTCAACGGCCGCACCAGCTTGAGCCAGGCCCGCTGCTGTGGTGTCAGCGGTGTGCTGGAGTACGCGTTGTCGGCGGATCCCGGCGTGTCGCCGTTCAGATCGGCGACGACCAATGTCCATACTGTGGCGAAGTCAGAGCCGGGATCGGGGTTCATGCGCAGATCTCCCGGGCTCGGGCCGGCGCGACAGGGGAGGGTGTCGGAACTGTCCACATAGTTATCCACAAATGTGTACAGCTTAGATGGTCGCCGACGAGCAGGCGGACGACGATTCCTGCCTCGAGGGTCCGCGTCCGGACCGTTGGTTTGGTTCGAACCCCGGCCAGAAGTTAACAGGTTTCCGCATCGGTGCCAACCCGAGCGACCGCCTGAATGACCGTTCCTGCGGACCGGCGCGGTTTGACCTGCGCAAGTGTGGTCAGTAACCTCAAGCGGTCGCCCGAAAGTCGGCGATACGGCCGCGTCCGGAGTCTCCGCTGACTGCGCCGGTTACCACAGGAGCACGACAGGTGGGGCCTGCCACCTTCGTGGGGTTCCGTCAGGCTTGATGAGGAGATAGACCGGTGGCTAAAGGTAAGCGCACGTTCCAGCCGAACAACCGTCGCCGCGCGAGGGTTCATGGTTTCCGGCTGCGTATGCGCACTCGCGCAGGTCGGGCGATCGTGACGGGTCGGCGCCGCAAGGGTCGTCGCTCGCTGACGGCCTGATCCACCGGCATTCGACGTGCTGCCGGCTCGATACCGGATGACACGCTCTGCCGAGTTCGGTGTCACGGTTAAGCACGGCGTGCGGGCTAGGCAACCCGATCTCATCGTTCATGCCCGTCGAGACCCGGGCAGCGCCGATGGCCCCCGGATTGGGTTCGTCGTCAGCAAGGCAGTGGGATCGGCGGTGGATCGGCATCGGGTTGCCCGGCGGTTACGACATGCGGTGAAGACGATCATCCCGGAATTGGATTCCCGTGATCGTTTGGTGATCCGGGCCTTGCCGGGAAGCCGGCAGGCCCCCTGGATTCGTCTGCAGACCGAACTGAGCGCGGGCCTTCGCCGGACCCGCGATCTGGAGCGCCGGCGGTGACGGCCGACAAACCTGATGGGGCCGTGGGTCTAGTTGCGCGGTTGCTGGTTAGTGCTGTTGAGATGTATCGCCACATGATTTCGCCGTTTCGACCACCGTCGTGTCGTTTCACTCCGACGTGCAGTCAGTACGCCGTCGAAGCACTGATGACGTTCGGTGTCGTGCGCGGCGGATGGCTGACCGTGCTGCGGCTCGGGAAGTGCGGTCCGTGGCACCGTGGGGGATGGGATCCGATACCGGACCGGCCGCAGGAAGTGCGCCCGGAGCTCAGGAGCATCAATGTTTAACTGGTTCAGCCTCGACTACATCTACTATCCGGTGTCCGGGATCATGTGGCTCTGGTACAAGCTCTTTGCGAGCTTGCTGGGTCCCAACAATTTCTTCGCGTGGGCGCTGTCGGTGATGTTCCTGGTCTTCTCGCTGCGTGCGCTGCTGTACAAGCCGTTTGTTCGCCAGATCCGCACCACCCGGCAGATGCAGGAGTTGCAGCCGCAGATCAAGGCGCTGCAGAAGAAGTACGGCAAGGACCGCCAGCGAATGGCGCTGGAGATGCAGAAGCTGCAGCGCGAACACGGGTTCAATCCGGTTCTGGGCTGCCTGCCGATGCTGGCGCAGATACCGGTCTTCCTCGGTCTCTATCACGTCCTGATGTCGTTCAACCGAACGCAGTCGGGGTTCGGCAGACTCGGGTTGTCCGTCGAGGAGAACCGGCGGCTGCCGAACTATGTTTTCAACTCGGCGGACGTCGGACATTTCCTGGATGCGCACCTCTTTGGTGCGCCGATCGGTGCGTCGATCACCCAGCAGCACGGTCTGGAGGCGTTCACCGTCTTCAGCCGCCCGGCGGTAGCCGCGGTCTCGATCCCGCTGATGATCCTGGCCGGCATCGCAACGTACTTCAACAGCCGTGCGTCGATCGCTCGCCAGAGCCCCGAGGCCGCGGCCAATCCGCAGACCGCGTTGATGAACAAGCTCGCTTTGTACGTCTTCCCACTGGGCGTTGTCATCGGTGGTCCGTTCCTGCCGATCGCCATCATCATCTACTGGGTGTCCAACAACATCTGGACCTTCGCCCAGCAGCACGTGGTCTTCGGAAAGATTGAGAAAGAGGAAGAGGCGAAGAAAGAAGAGGCGATAGCACGCCGGGCAGCCAACGGACCCGCGCCTGGGGCCAAGCCGATCAAGACGCCTCCCGCCAAGTCGGCAGCCACGAAGAGCGCGACACCGGAAAGTACCCCGAAGGTCGAGGAAGAAGAGACTGAGGGGGGCTCAGCACCGATGCAGCAGCCGGCACCGAATGTGCAACCGCGGAACCGGACACCGCGTCCTGGCAACCGTCCGAAAAAGCGTAAGCGTTGACCGGACTGGATCCGGCTGGAGAGGGAGAGATTGTCATGACTGATACCGACACCGAGCAGGAGCCCCGCTCGAAGGCCAACGATCTGGAGGAGCGTCTGGTCGCCGAAGGCGAGATTGCGGGCGACTATCTCGAGGAGCTGCTGGACCTGCTGGACTTCGACGGGGACATCGACCTCGATGTCGAAGGGGACCGGGCCATCGTGAGCATCGACGGCGGACAGGACCTGAACAAGTTGGTCGGCCGCCGGGGTGAAGTTCTTGATGCCCTGCAGGAGTTGACTCGACTGGCGGTGCACCAGAAGACGGGTGAGCGGAGCAGGTTGATGCTCGACATCGCTAACTGGCGTCGTCGTCGCCGTGAGGAGTTGACGGCGCTGGGGGACAAGGTTGCGCGGCGCGTGCTCGCCTCCGGCGATCGGGAGGAACTGGCGCCGATGACACCGTTCGAGCGCAAGATCGTTCACGATGCGGTCGCGGCGGTCGATGGCGTGCACAGTGAGAGTGAAGGCGTCGAGCCCGCCCGCCGGGTCGTGGTTCTCAAGGACTAGTCCTCTCCGAATGACAGGCATGTAGTTCTCCGTGGCGAAAGGACTGTTTCACGTGAAACATGCTCCGGCGCCACCCCCGCCTCAAGCTGTAGAGATGTTGTTTGGCGACAAGGCGGGTATCGCACAGCGCTACGCCGACCTACTGGCCGGGCCGGGCGTTGAGCGGGGTCTCATCGGACCCCGCGAAGTAGATCGGATCTGGGAACGCCACATTCTCAATAGCGCTGTCACCGTTGAACTGTTTGCCGAAGGTGAGTCGGTAGTAGACGTCGGGAGCGGTGCCGGCCTACCGGGTATCCCCATCGCGATAGCGCGCCCTGATCTGAAGGTTCTCCTGGTGGAACCGATGTTGCGCCGGACCGAGTTTTTACAGATGGTTGCGCAAGAAATCGGGCTGCACGTGGACGTAATCAGGGGCCGGGCAGAGGACGTCGTGGTGCGCGAGCAGGTCGGTGTGGCAGACGCCGCCGTGTCCAGGGCGGTCGCTAGTCTTGAGAAACTGGCGCGCTGGAGTCTCCCTCTGCTCCGGCCCGGGGGACGGATGCTCGCTCTGAAGGGGGACCGCGCGGAGGCGGAACTCGAAGAGAGCCGCCGGAAACTGCTGAGCCTTGGGGCACAGGGCCTGCGGGTGGTGAGATGTGGAGCGGGTTACGTCGATCCGTTGACGACGGTCGT
>JAUPLT010000378.1 GCA_030836785.1 Actinomycetota bacterium | reverse complement strand
CGTCGACGAAGATGAAGCACGGGGAATTCTGCTTGGCCTGCTCGAACAGGTCCCGCACGCGCGAGGCGCCGACGCCGACGAACATCTCAACGAAGTCCGAGCCGGAGATGGTGAAGAACGGCACCCCGGCCTCACCGGCCACCGCGCGGGCCAACAGGGTCTTGCCGGTACCGGGCGGGCCGTAGAGCAGGACGCCCTTGGGAATCTTGGCGCCGAGGGCCTGGTAGCGACCCGGGTTCTGCAGGAAGTCCTTGATCTCGTAGAGCTCCTCGACCGCCTCGTCGGCGCCGGCCACATCGGCGAAAGTGGTCTGCGGCATGTCCTTGGACAGCAGCTTGGCCTTCGACTTGCCGAAACCGAAGCCCATCCGACCGCCGGTCTGCATCCGGGAGAACAGCACGAACAGACCGATGAGCAGCAGCAGCGGAAGCATGTACACCAGCAGCGAGCCCAGCAGGCTCGGCTGGTTGACCACGGTGTTGGTCTTCACGCCTTTGGCGTTGAGCGAATCGAACAGCGACACGGCATAGCCGGTCGGGTACTTGGTGATGATCTTGGTCGAGTTGCCCGTGTCACCGTCGCCGCTCTTCAACTCCAGGCGAAGCTGTTGTTCCCGGTCGTCGATCTGGGCCAGCGTGGCGTTGCCGGAGTTGATTTGGGCCATGGCCACCGAGGTGTCCACCGGCTTGAAGCCCCTGGTGTCATCCCGGAAAAATAGAAACAGCCAGCCGAGAAACAGGATGACGGCGACCACAGTCACCGTTCGGATCACGTTTTTGCGGTTCATTCGGGCATGCGGCCTCTACAGGCCTTGTCCTTCCCTCAGGCTTGGCAGGAATCCCCAGATTACCGCTACCCCGATGACCGAGGGGGTCACCAGGGTTTCCGTCAGGGTTTGGTTCCCCCTCACGGTGTGCTTGGCGGTGTGTTTGGCTACGCCTCGTGGCCATCATCAACGGTGGACGTCGACCCGGTGCCGTGTCGGGAGCGGTCGAACGGACAGCTGCAGTCAACGGCGTGCGCCTCCGGGTGCTGGAGGCGGGCCCGCCCGGCGGCCCCGTGGTTCTACTGGCCCACGGTTTCCCGGAACTGGCCTACTCATGGCGATACCAAATTCCCGCCCTGGCGGCTGCCGGCTTCCACGTGCTCGCGCCGGACCAGCGCGGATACGGCGGTTCGTCATGTCCCGACGACGTCGACGCCTACGACATCACCGCCCTGAGCGGGGACCTGATCGGGCTGCTCGACGGCGTCGGCGCCGAACGCGCGGCGGTCATCGGCCACGACTGGGGCGCGGTGGTGGCGTGGAGCACCGCTCTGCTGCACCCGGACCGGGTCGCGGCCGTCGCGGGACTCAGTGTCCCGCCGGTACCTCGGCCGCTGACGCCACCGACCCAGGCTTTCCGCCGGATCTTCGGCGACCGTTTCTTCTACATCCTGTACTTCCAGCAGCCCGGCGCCGCAGATGCGGAGATGGCCGGGGATCCGGGCCGGGCGATGCGGCGGATGTTCGGCGGCATGCGAGCACCTGCCGACGATGCGGCGGCACTGCGGATGCTCGCACCCGGACCGGCGGGATTCATCGAACGGCTCGCCGAGCCCGCCCAGCTACCGGACTGGCTCAGCTCGGCGGACCTCGACTACTACGTTGCCGAGTTCAGCCGGACCGGGTTCACCGGAGCGCTGAACTGGTATCGCAACTTCGACCGCAACTGGCAGATCATGGCCGAACCGGTGACCACGACGATCGCCGTCCCTGCGCTGTTCATCGGCGGTACCGACGACCCGGTACTCAACTTCACCAAGATCGACCGGGCCCTCGAGGTCGCCGTGGGACCGTACCGGCAGGTGATGCTCGACGGCGCCGGTCACTGGATCACCCAGGAACGCCCAGCGGAGGTCAATGCCGAGTTGCTCGGCTTCCTCAACGAAGCGCGGTGGTGGTGAGGGCTGGGATACGGTTGGCTGTGCTTAACCGACGCGCGCTGATGACCTGCGCCGCAGTTCTGTTGACAGCGGCCGGCGTTTCCGGATGTGACACCCAAAGCCCGGCGCAGGACCATCACCGGCAGGTGACGGTTGTCGGTTCGGGCGAGGTGCAGGGTATGCCCGACACCCTGACCGCCGACGTCGGCATCGAGGTCACCGCACCTGACGTCACCGCGGCGATGAACCAGGCCAGCCAGCGGCAGCGGGCGGTCATCGACGCACTGACCGCGCGCGGGATCGACGCCAAGGACATCAGCACCACGTCGGTGAGCCTGCAACCGCAGTACGGCGAGAATTCCGCGGTCACCGGATACCGGGCGGACAACTCGATCAGGGTGACCATGCGTGAACTCGACGTCGCCCCGGCCACCCTGGCGATCGTTGTCAACGTCGGCGGCAATGCCGCCCGGATCAACGGGATCAGCTACTCCATCGCCGACGATTCGGCTCTGGTCAGTGACGCGCGGGCGCGGGCGTTCACCGACGCCGAGAAACGGGCCAGGCAGTACGCGGAGTTGGCCGGGCTGTCGCTGGGCACGGTGATCTCGATTTCCGAAACGTCCGGCGGCGGTCCCACCCCGATGCCGATGCCGGTGGAACGCGGGGCTCCGATGGCCGCCGCCGACGTCCCGCTGTCACCCGGCGAGCAGACGGTGAGTTTCTCGGTGACGGCCGTCTGGGAGCTGTACTGAGCCGGTCCGCCGGTCAGCCGTCCTGGTAGACCTTGGGGTCGAGGGTGCCGATGTAGGGCAGATCCCGATAGCGCTCGGCGTAGTCCAGCCCGTAGCCGACGACGAAGTCGTTGGGGATGTCGAATCCGATGTAGCTGATGTCCACGGCGGCCCGCACCGCGTCGGGTTTGCGCAGCAGGGTGCACACCCGCAGTGAACGTGGCTGGCGGGTGGCGAGATTGCGCAGCAGCCAGGACAGCGTGAGACCCGAGTCGACGATGTCCTCGACGATCAGCACGTCCCGATCGGCGATATCGCGGTCGAGGTCCTTGAGGATCCGCACCACACCGGAGGACGAGGTGCTCGATCCGTAGGAGCTGACGGCCATGAACTCCAGCTGTGTGGGCAGGGGAATCTCGCGAGCCAGGTCGCTGACGAACATGACCGCACCCTTGAGCACAGTCACCAGGAGCAGATCCCGGCCGGCCAGCTTGTCGGCGTAGTCGCGTCCCACCTCCGCCGCCAGTTCGGCGGTTCGGGCCTGAATCCGATCCTCGGACAACAACACGGACTCGATGTCTCCGGGATACAGCTCATGCGCTGACACGTGCACAGCGTGCCATGCCGGACCCGCTGCAACCAATCAGACCGCCTCGGTACGTAGTCGCAGGACGGCTCCGTGCCGTTCGGCGAACATGCGCGTGCGCGGCATCCGGCAGCCGACGGCGACTCCGCCCTGTCCCCGCCAGCCGGTCACCAGGGTGTCCACGGCGCGGATCTGGGTGTCGATCAGCCCGACGGCACCCTCGGCAAGCAGCCACCCCCTCAGCACCCGCCGGCGCAGGGCGCCGGGCAACTCCCGCACGGCGTCAATCCGCAGTCCGGTTTCGCCCAACGCGCCCACGAGGTGGTCCGCGGCGATCCCGTCGAGCAGGTCGGTGT
>JAUPLT010000377.1 GCA_030836785.1 Actinomycetota bacterium | reverse complement strand
TCAGGACGATCGGGAACAGGACGTGTTCCCAGCGTTCGAGGACTTCGGCGATCGGCCGGCGGGTGGCGACGAATCGGGCGGCGATGACGAGGACCGCGACGAGCACGAGGAAGACGACGCAGTAGGCCACCACGGCTGCCGGTCCCACGCTCAAGAAGACCGGAACGTAGACCCCGATGTTGTCTCCGCCATTGGCGAAGGTGACTGCTGCGACGGTTAAGACACCGACGTTCTTGCCGGCGACCTTGTTATCGTCGTCATCGTCGTCGTTGCCACGCCAGGCTCCCCATGCCGCCCACAGTCCCAGGGCCAGGGGGATGAGCCCGAAGTACGGGATGACGTGCGGGGGAAGGAATGCTCCGGCACCCAGCGTCACCAGCACAGCCGCGCCGAGGATTCCCGCGAATCCCAGGTATTGCCCGGCGGTGATCCGGGCCGTGGTCCCGCGTTGTCCCGCGCCGCGGGCGAAGAACAACGAGAGCACGATGATGTCGTCGATGTTGGTGACGATGAACAGGCCGATCGCGGGCAGAACAGACGACAGGATCATGGGGCTCCCCCCGTGTCTGCGGTGTCGCTGACCGGGCGACTAGCCACAACGCCGGTGTGGCCGGCGGTCACGACGGCGCGCCCACTGGCGCCGCGCGGGTATGGCTGGGTGCCGGATCGATCGGTGCGGCGGCCAGCGGTGTGGTGCGTCCGGCTCGCACACCGTTGGCGATGACCACGATCTCGGCGAGTTCGTGGACCAGCACCACCGCGGCCAGCCCGAGCACCCCGAACAGCGCCAGCGGCACCAACGCGATGATCAGGCCCAGGGACAGGCCGACGTTTTGCAGCATGATCCGCCGCGCCCGGCGGGCATGGCGGAACGTTTGGGGCAGGTGGCGCAGGTCTTCGCCCATCAACGCGACGTCGGCGGTTTCGATGGCCACGTCGGTGCCCATCGCGCCCATCGCGATGCCCACGTCGGCGGTGGCCAGCGCAGGAGCGTCGTTGACGCCGTCGCCGACCATCGCCGTGGGGCGTTGGGCCCGCAGTTGTTCGATCAGCCGCGCCTTGTCTTCGGGGCGCAGCTCGGCGTGTACGGCTTCGATTCCGACATCAGCGGCCAACGCGGCGGCGGTGGCCTGGTTGTCGCCGGTGAGCATCGCCACGTGATAGCCGTCGCGGCGCAACCGTGCGACCACCTCGGCGGCCTCGGGCCGCAGCTCGTCGCGCACGGCGATGGCACCGATCACCTGGCCGTTGTCTTCGACGAGGACCGCGGTGGCCCCTGCCTGTTGCATCCGGGTGACATCACCGGCGAGTGGGCCGGGGTCGAGCCAGCCGGGCCGGCCGAGGCGAAGCGTGTGCCCGTCGCGACGTCCGGTGAGTCCGGCGCCGGTTACGGCCTCGACGTCGGTGGCAGGGATGACGTCATCGGCTGCGGCGAGGATCGCCGCGGCCAGCGGGTGCTCGCTGCGCGCTTCCAACGCTGCGGCCACATCAAGTACCTGCTCGGGAGTCGCACCGTTGGTGGTGGCCACGTCGATGACGGCGGGCCGGTTCGCGGTGAGCGTGCCGGTCTTGTCCAGCGCGACGCCACGGATCTTGCCCAGCCCTTCCAGTGCGGCGCCGCCCTTGACCAGCGCGCCGAGCTTGCTGGCGGCGCCGATAGCGGCCACCACGGTGACCGGCACCGAAATCGCCAGGGCGCACGGTGAGGCGGCGACCAGCACGACCAAGGCTCGTTCGATCCAGGTGGCCGAGTCCCCGAGCAGGCTGCCGATCACCGCGATCAGCCCGGCGACGATCATGATTCCGGGCACCAGGGGTTTGGCGATGCGGTCGGCCAAGCGCTGGGAGGCGCCCTTGCGGGACTGCTCGGCCTCCACGATGCGCACGATGCGGGCCAGCGAGTTGTCCTCGGCGGTGGTGCTGACCTCCACCTCGAGTGCCCCGGTGCCATTGATCGACCCGGCGAACACCTCATCACCGGGCCCGGCCTCCACGGGAACCGACTCGCCGGTGATGGCCGAGACATCCAGCGCGGTGCGGCCCTGGCGGACGATGCCGTCGGTCGCGACACGCTCACCGGGCTTGACCAGCATCCGGTCGCCGATCCGCAAATCCGCAGGCGCGACGGTCTTTTCGGCGCCGTCGCGCAGCACGGTCGCCTCGTCGGGGACCAGCGACAACAGCGCGCGCAGCCCGCGGCGGGTGCGGGCCAGCGAGTACTCCTCCAGTCCCTCGCTGATGGAGAACAGGAAGGCCAGCATCGCGGCCTCACCCACCTCGCCGAGGATCACCGCGCCCACTGCGGCGATGGTCATCAGCGTGCCGACCCCGATCTTGCCCTTCACCAGCCGCTTGAGAGTGGACGGCACGAAGGTGTAGGCGCCGGCCAGCAGCGCCACCGCTTCCAGCGCCACGACGACCGGCTCAGCGGCGTCGAGGAAGCCGGCGATCACCGCTGTCAGCAGGAACACCCCCGAGGGGGCGGCGAACTGCAGTTCCTTGATCTGCCAGAGCCGCTCGGGCTCACGCT
The DNA here is from genome assembly GCA_030836785.1 of Actinomycetota bacterium. Lineage (GTDB taxonomy): Bacteria > Actinomycetota > Actinomycetes > Mycobacteriales > Mycobacteriaceae > Mycobacterium. The sequence goes on along the minus strand of JAUPLT010000377.1, from coordinate 420 downwards.
CCTGCTCCTCAGCACCGCGGGGTTCGTCGTTGCCGCAGCCGCATGCATCACTCATCGGTGAGCCTCCTGCGTACCCGGCGTCGCGACGGTGCCGGAGCGGGTTCCGTAGGTGGGGCACAGCGCGACGGCGTTGCCGGTGGCGGCCAACAGCGTCTCGGCCGAGACCAGTAGGTCGAGCAGCTCGGGGCGGGTCAGCGAGTAGAACACCTGCCGACCTTCGGGGCGACCGGTGACCAGGCCGCAGTCCCGCAGGCACGCTACGTGGGCCGACACGGTGGACTGCGCCAGGCCCAGCTCCCCGATCAAGTCGACCACGCGGGCCTCCCCGTCAGCCAGGCGGCGCACGATCGCCAACCGCGCAGAATCGGAGAGACTGTGAAACAGCGCCACCGCGGCATCCAGATTCGAGCTCTCCGAGGT
>JAUPLT010000376.1 GCA_030836785.1 Actinomycetota bacterium | reverse complement strand
TTCCGGTTGGCGTACAGCCACCGAGTCTGATTCCGGTTGGCGTACAGCCACCGAGTCTGAGGCCGCCAGCCGCGCTGTTCGTGCGGTCGCCGCCCACCCCTGCCACTGTCCGGCTGAATGGACCGGTGACGCGAAACCCTCTGTGGCGCAGACTATTCGGACCCCGGGCTGGGAAAGCCAGCGGGTGATGAGTGCGGTCTCCTCGACCAGCGCACCGCCGAGCGGGCCGGGCTTCGGCAGAACCACCTGGGCCGCGCTTCGCAGCGACTCCACCACCGGCATCGGCGGCACGCCTCGCCGAGCGCGGCCGGCGGCGGCCAACTGTCCATGCCGGACCACCGCGAGCAGCCAACCACCGGTGCCGTCGGGTTCGGCGGCGACCAGTTCCGCGACCTCCGCCAGCGTCCGCAGTCGCTGGCCGCGCATGAGGATTTCCACGGTGGCGGCGGTGGCATCACGTAGGCGGGCCGCGCTCTCATACCGACGACGGGCGGCGAGATCGGCGATCCGATCGACCGCGGCCGCAAGAGCCGCGCTGTCGGTGCCGGCGATCAGGGCCGCTGCCCGGCGCGGCGCCTCGGCGTAATCGGCCGCTGACGTTCCGGAGGCGGCCGGGCACGGTGCGACCTCCCGTTCGGGGCAGGCCGGTCCGTGCCGGGCGTTTCGTCCGATCCGATTGGTGCAGGTGCGTACCCCGGTGAAGCGGGCGATCAAGGTGGCGGTGTCGGCGGCGTCCGCGCGACTCCGGAACGGGCCCACTACCTGACCGGTGCGGGGCTTGCGCACCACCGACATCCGGGGGAACGGTTCGTCGGTCAAGACCACCCACCACCATCGCTGGGGGAAGCGAGAGCGGCGGTTGTACGGCGGGGCGTGGGCGACTAGCAGGCGAAGTTCACGCACTCCCGCTTCGAGAGCATGAGCGCACTCGACATGCTCGACCCGTTCGGCGAGCGTGACCATCTCCTTCATCCGGCCACGCGGATCCGCGCCGGTGAAGTACTGGTTCACCCGCCGCCTCAGGTTGCTCGCCGTCCCGATATAGAGCACCTCGTCGCCGGGGCCGCGGAACAGGTACACCCCGGGCCGATGCGGCAGGTCCCGGGCCAGCGCCCGCTTGGCGCGCTGGGCGGTGGAGACATTGGGCAGGTAGTCGCGCAATTCACTGAGGGTGTTGATGCCCTGATTGCCGACCCGCTCGATGAGCGCGTGCAAGACGTCGACGGTCGCGCGCGCGTCGTCGAGCGCCCGGTGGGTGGGCTCGGTGGCGGAACCGACCAGTCTGGCGAGGGCGGAGAGGCGGACGCTGGGGGCCTCCTCGCGGCTGAGAACCCGGCGGGCCAGGCGCACCGTGCACAGCACGGGAGGCCGCCCAGGCCAGGGGATGCCGCAGCGCTGCGCGGCCGCCCTGAGGAAACCGATGTCGAAGCCGGCGTTGTGGGCCACCAGCACCGCTCCGCGGGCGAACTCCAGGAACATCGGCAACACAGCCTCGATCGTCGGGGCGTTGCGCACCATCGCGGTGGTGATGCCCGTGAGTTCGACGATCTGCGGCGGGATGTCCCGTCCCGGGTCTACCAGGGTGGCGAACTCGCCGACCACCTCACCGCCGCGGACCTTGACCGCGCCGATCTCGGTTATCGCATCGTGGCGGCCATCCGGCCCCGCCTTCGCGCGGCCCCCGGTGGTCTCCAGATCGACGACGACGAATGTGACCTCGCGCAAGGAGGGTTCCGACGCCGCGAATTCCGGAGCGTCGAGATCGCCGAAGCTCAGCTGAGCATCTGACCGGGTGCCGGACACAGTTCATGACGCTAGGCACCGGTACCGACAACCGCGGTGCGCCGCGCCCACTGCGGCGGGTTTCCAGGAAGCCGACACCGGGACTTGTCGGGGCCTGTCGCTAGCGTTCGGGCCAACGGGGCCATTGCGAGTCACTTTGAGGAGAAACGGTATGGATCAGATCGATAAGCAGGTCGCCACTCAGTTCGATATCGGACCGCAGCGGTCGGACGAACCGGTGGTCATCGACTGCGATGACTGCGCGGTTCGCGGACCCGGTTGCCGCGAGTGCGTCGTCAGTGTCCTGCTCGGAGTTCCCGAGACGCTGCTGCACGATGAGCGGGCTGCGCTGGAGGTGCTCGCCGAGGCGGGGTTGGCACCCCGACTTCGGCTTGTTCCCCTACGCCGCGGGGAGCGCCCGGGTTTGGCCGGCTGACCGAACGGGAAGGCGGGAAGGTAAACCTGGCGACCGGCTATGACTGATGGGCCGGGATTTTTCAATGGATCTGTGCCGTCCGTTGGACAAAGTTGATGCCGTTTCGTAACCTGACCGAGACCTAAGTCGACCTATCGGGTGACATTGCGCACGTCCGGCGAGTTGATTCCATAGCAGTCAAAGGATGCAATCTTGATTTTTGACCGCATGTTTCATACCCGTTCCGCCGCCGCCAAAACAAATCGCAGGACGATCCGCACCCCGCTCGCCGGTCTCCTCGCAAGCGCCACTCTGGTCGCCGGAATCTGGTCGGGAGCAGCGGTCGCCGATCCCGCCGAGGACGCTCTCGCCAAGCTCAGCGAACTGTCCCGTCAAGCTGAGCAGCTCACCGAGGCAACCCACGCCGCGCAACTGGATCTGGATAAGAAGTTGCAGGCGCAGACCGTCGCCGACGCCAAGCATGTCGAGGATCTCGCGGCTGTCGATGCGGCTAAAGCGCAGCTCGGCACCTACCAAGGTGCGGTGGACCGGCTCGCGGCTGCGACATACATGGGCGGCCGGACCGACGGCCTGAACGCCATTCTGACCGCCCATTCCCCGCAGGGCCTGATCGACAAGATGTCGGTCCAGCGGGTTATGGCGATTGAGATGTCGGCCCAGATGACGAGTTTCCGTCAGGCCAGCGCGACGGCCGTCACCGTAGAGGCCGCCTCCGCCCAGTCGGCCGCCGAGGCAAAGGCGGCCGCAGACGCCGCGGCCGCCGTCCGCGCTGAACTGCAGCGCAAACAGTCGCAGTTGCAGGTCCAGATCGCCACAGTGAAATCGCGCTATCTCGCCCTGACCCCCGACCAGCGCGCTGTACTGGCCGCGCCGGTCGCTCCGCCGCCGGCGGCGCTGGCACCCGAAGCGGTGCCCGGACCCGCGCCCGAAGCGGCCCCGGAAGCGGCGCCGCCCGGCGATATCGCCATGCTGGCCGCGGTGCCCACCCCGGGTGGCGGAGGTAGCGGAGCAGGGGCCGCGGCCGTGCAGGCAGCCCTCACCCGGATCGGTTCGCCCTACTCGTGGGGCGGTTCCGGCCCGGGGGCCTTCGACTGCTCCGGCCTGGTGATGTGGTCCTTCCAGCAGGCCGGTATTTTCCTGCCGCACTCCAGCTACGCGCTGGCCGCCGGCGGACAGCCGGTGTCGATGGATCAGATGCAGCCCGGCGATGTGGTCACGCAATACTCCGACGCCTCGCACGTCGGCATCTATATCGGCGACGGGTTGATGGTGCACGCCTCGACCTACGGGATTCCCGTCCGGGTCGAGTCAATCCACAGCGCCCCGATCTACAACGTCCGCCGTTACTGACACCGCTCCCGGGCGTCCGCGGCGCCAGATGGCGCCGGTTCTTCTCGCGATCCTGCTGATCGCCGAGTGCGTCGGCGCCGCAGCGCTCCTGATGGCCCAACACCGGCAGGCACCGGACACCACAATCCCGCGCTCGGTGCGGCTGGTGGATATGGGCGGACCGGCCACCGCGCCGCTCCTGGACCGGGTGGGTGCGGGTATGGACCGCGCGATCGCTGTGGTGGAAGAGTTCTGGGGCACGGATTGGCCACCTGAGATCGTGGTGGTCGCCACCGGCTCGCCCGCGCAGTTCGCCGCTGAGGCCGGACTCGATCCCGCGCGGCGGTGGGATGACATCGCGGCGGTCGCCGTCGCCGACAGTGTCGACCTCGCGGCCCGGCGGGCCTCCGGCCAGCGAATCGTGCTGGCCCCGGGGGCCGCGCGCATGTCGGAGGGCGCACTCCAGTTGGTGCTCACCCATGAGCTGTTCCATCTGGCCGCCCGCCCTGACACCGCCCTGGACGCCCCCCGATGGCTTACCGAAGGGGTGGCCGATTTCGTCGCCCGTCCCGCTGTGCCGTTGCCGCCCTTGGCGGCAGCCGACGTGAGCCTGCCCGATGACACCAGCCTCGACAGTTCCGGTCCGGCCCGCTCAGCGGGTTACGACCGGGCCTGGTGGTTTGCGCGGTTCGTCGCCGACGAGTTCGGAACCGGAGGACTGCTACGGCTGTACCGCGACGCCTGCGGTCCCGGTCACCCGGATTTCCCGGCTGCGGTCAGCCGGGCGCTGGGGGTCGACACGACGGAGCTGAGAGCACGGTGGGCGCGGTGGTTGTCCCGACCCGGCTAGCGTGGCCGCGATGACGCGGATCCTGCTGGTCACCAACGACTTCCCTCCGCGACCCGGCGGCATCCAGTCCTACCTCGAACAGTTCGTGTACCGGCTCGCCGACGGAGGTCAGGCTGCCAGCCAGCAGGTGACGGTCTATGCCCCGCAGTGGAAGGGCGCCGCGGAATACGACCGCGAGGCCCCGGTGCGGATCGTCCGCCATCCCGGATCATTGATGCTGCCCGAGCCCTCCGTGGACCGCCGGATGCGCACTCTCATCGCCGACCACGGGATCGACACGGTGTGGTTCGGCGCAGCAGCCCCGCTGGCGCTGCTGGCGTCCCGCGCCCGGGCCGCCGGGGCGGTCCGGGTGCTGGCGAGCACGCACGGCCACGAGGTGGGCTGGTCGATGCTTCCCGGTGCCCGTGCCGCGTTGCGGCGGATCGGCGAGACCACCGACGTCATCACCTACGTGAGCAGCTACACCCGAGGACGGTTCGCATCGGCCTTCGGGCCGCGGGCCCGCCTCGAGCACCTGCCGCCCGGGGTGGACACCGACCGGTTCCGGCCCGACCCGGCCGCTCGCGCCGAGTTGCGGAGCCGCTACCGGCTGGGCCAGCGCCCGCTGGCAGTGTGTGTGTCCCGGCTGGTTCCCCGCAAAGGGCAGGACATGCTCATCCGGGCGTGGCCGGAAGTCCGCCGGCGGGTGGACGGGGCCGCGTTGGCCATCGTCGGCGGCGGCCCCCACGCGGGCGCCCTGCGCCGGCTCGCGCTGGACACCGGTGTCGGGTCGGATGTGGTGTTCACCGGCGGGGTCTCCGCCGCGGAACTGCCCGCCCACTATGCGATGGCCGACGTCTTCGCGATGCCGTGCCGAACCCGCGGCGCCGGTCTTGACGTCGAGGGGCTGGGAATCGTGTTCCTCGAGGCGTCGGCGACGGGGGTTCCCGTGGTGGCCGGCCGATCCGGGGGAGCGCCGGAGACGGTCCGCGACGGCGAGACCGGCCGGGTGGTCGACGGCCGCGATCTCGGCGACATCGTCGAGGCTGTCAGTTCGTTGCTGGCTGATCCGCACCTCGCCGCCGAGATGGGGGCCGCCGGCCGCAGCTGGGTGAGCCGGGCTTGGAACTGGGACCTGCATACCGCCCGGCTGGCTGCACTACTTGCAGCCGGCGGTTAGCGGAAGGTTGTTGCGAACTGGGGCCGTCGTGCGGTCCAGCGCTCGGTGTGTGAAGCTGACGGCCGTGAGCAGCATCCAGGTCGCCGACGAAACGTTTGTTGCCGCCGATCCCACGGTGGTGGGCCGCGCGGTGTCTGACCCGGCGGCGTGGCGGCGCTGGTTTCCCGACCTGCATCTCGAAGTGGTCGAGGACCGGGCGGAAAAGGGAATGCGCTGGACTGTCTCCGGGCCGCTGACCGGTACGATGGAGATCTGGCTGCAGCCGATTCTCGACGGAGTCATCCTGCATTATTTCCTGCATGCAGAGCCGGCCGGTTCGACCGGTGCGCAACTGGCCCGGATGAACCTTGCCGAGATGACGCACCAGCGCCGGGTGGCGGGTAAGCGAATGGCGTTCGAGGTGAAGAACCGGCTGGAAGCTTCCCGCCCGGTGGGTGTGGCCCCGGGAGCCTGATCCCGGGTTAACACAGCGCGTGCAGGGTACGGTTTCTGTTTCGGGCACGCGGGCTGAGGACGACGACTGCCGGCTGCGGGCGACTTACCAGAGATGGGGAAGCGAAGACAACAGTGGCGGAAAACACGACACAAACCATCTACATCGAAGCCGACCCCGGCACCGTGATGGAGGTCATCGCCGACATCGGCGCCTATCCGGAGTGGGTGTCGGAGTACACCGAGACCGAGGTCCTCGAAACCGACGCGGAGGGCTATCCGACGCTGGCCCGACTTGTGCTCGAAGCGGCAGTGCTCAAGGACACCATGGTCCTCAGCTACGAGTGGCCGGATGATCACCGCGCGGTGCGCTGGACGCTGGCCGAGAGCGCACTGCTCAAGTCGATGGACGGCTCCTACCGGCTCGCGCCCAAGGGTTCCGGGACCGAGGTGACCTACGAACTTGCCGTCGATCTGTCGATCCCGATGATCGGACTGCTGAAACGGAAGGCCGAGCGCCGGCTGACCGACACCGCGCTGAAAGACCTGAAGAAGCGGGTCGAGGCCTTCGAAGGCTGAGAGGAAGGGCGGTCACGTGGAAACCGGCCACGCCAGCACCGCCGATGCGGGTCCGAGCCTGGCCCGGATCGGTTTCTTTGTCGGCAAGGGGGGCGTCGGTAAATCCACCCTGGCGGCCGCGGCGGCGGTTCGCGGCGCGCTGAGCGGACAGCGGGTGCTGGTGGTGTCCACCGATCAGGCGCACTCGCTCGGCGACGTGCTGGGCGTCCAGGTGCGCCCGAACTGTGGGGAGGACCCAGTCCGCATCCTCACTGAGGAACGCGGCGGGAGCACCGGCGGTGGCCACCTCGACGCGGTCGCTTTGGACACCCTCGCCCTGCTGGAGTCCGTCTGGCGGTTCGCCGCTCCGGTGCTGGCTGCCCGGTTCCCGGCCTCAGAGATCAACGATCTTGCGCCGGAAGAACTCTCGGCTCTGCCCGGTGTCCAGGAGGTGCTCGGGCTGCGGGCCGTGGCGGAGTTGGCCGAGTCGGGACGGTGGGACTACGTGGTGGTGGACTGTGCCTCCACCGCCGACGCGCTGCGGATGTTGACGCTGCCGGCCGCGTTCGCCGACTACGCCGAGCGGTGCTGGCCGAGGCACCGGAGGCTGGGTGCGGCGTTGCAGGACGCCCGGACGGCGGCGGCAGCCGCACTGGTGGAGGCAGCCGGATCGGCAGTGGAGTCACTGTCGACCCTGCTCTCCGACACCGACCGGGTGGCGGCGCACCTGGTGCTCACCCCGGAGCGGGTGGTCGCCGCGGAGGCGGTGCGCACCGTCGGCGCCCTGGCGCTGACGGGTGTGCGGATCGCCGAACTGATCGTCAATCAGGTCCTATTCACCGACGAGTCCTACGAGTACTGCAATCTGCCCGATCACCCCGCCTTCGACTGGTACTCGGCCCGGATCGCCGAGCAGCAGTCCGTGTTGGACGAACTGGGCCGGACTACCGGTGGGCTGCGGCTGGTTCTGGTGGCGCATCTGGCCGGTGAGCCGATCGGCCCGAAGGCGCTCGCGGCCCTGCTCGATGACGCCCGTCGCCGCGAGGGGGCGGATCCGCCCGGACCGCTGCACCCCCGGGTCGACCGGGAATCCGGGTCGGGCGTCGCCGCGGTGTACCGGCTGCGGCTGCAGTTACCGCAGGTCGAGGCTGGTGCGTTGACGCTGGGACGGTCCGGCGACGATCTGGTCGTCGGGGTGGGCGGACTGCGCCGGCGGGTGCGGCTCGCCTCGGTCCTGCGGCGCTGCGACGTCATCGACGCAGCCCTGCGCGGTACGGAACTGACGGTCCGCTTCCAACCGGACCCGAACCTGTGGCCCACCGGATCGGACCGCCCATGAGACCCTCACGGGACCCATGAGCACTCCCCACGGCGATATCGGGCCTGAGCTGCGCCGCCTCGCACAGGCCATCCTCGATCGCCTCGACCCGGCCCTGCAGGCAGCGGCATCAGCGGCGGCGGGCCGCGGCGGTTCTGGTCGCTGTCAGCAGGTCTGGTGCCCGGTGTGCGCACTGGCGGCCTTGATCAGCGGCGAGCAGCACCCCCTGCTGACCGTCGTCGCCGAGCACAGCGTCGCGCTCATGGCGGTGCTCAGCGCGATGGTCGCCCAGGCGCAGAGCGCCGGGGAGGCGCACGGGGGGCAGAGCGCCGGGGGGCAGAGCGCGGGGGAGGCGCACGGGGCGCAGAGCGCCGGGGAGGCTCGGGTCACCCCGCCCCCGCCCACCGACTCCGACACCGCGCCCCCGGCCCCGGGAGCCCGGGACGGCAGCGGGTCGGGCAGCGGGTCGGGCAGCGGGTCGGGCAGCGGGTCGGGCAGCGGGTCGGGCACAGCCAACGGGGCTGGCCGCTACCAGCACATTCCGATCGTGGTCGAACCGGTCCCCGCTGACGACTGACCGAGCCTGGCCGGCGCCTGTGGATTGGCAGTGAACGGTGCGGCGGGTGTGGTCGCCCTCACCCCGGCTCGGTAGAGTAAGCGCAGCGTACGCCCGGATGCGTGACCGGCCGTGGGAGGGTCTTATGTGGTACTGGCTTTTCAAGTACATCTTCATGGGGCCCTTGTTGTCCTTCCTCGGCCGCCCGAAAGTTGAAGGGCTGGAACATGTTCCGCATGACGGCCCGGCGATCCTGGCCAGCAATCACCTTGCGGTGGCCGACAGCTTCTTCCTGCCGCTGGTCGTGAGCCGCCGGATCACCTTCCTGGCGAAGAGCGAGTACTTCACCGGCACCGGCATCAAGGGCCGGTTGACCGCCTGGTTCTACACCGTCGCCGGCCAGGTGCCGATCGACCGCGCCAGCGCCGACGCAGCACAGGGCGCGCTGGACACCGCCGAGCGGTTGCTCGCCGAGGGAAAGCTGCTGGGCATGTATCCCGAGGGCACCCGGTCGCCGGACGGTCGCCTCTACAAGGGCAAGAGCGGTCTGGCCAGGCTGGCACTGGAGACCGGTGTCCCGGTGATCCCGGTAGCCATGATCGGTACCGACGTCGTCAACCCACCGGGCTCGAAGATGTGGCGGTTCGGCCGGGTCACCGTCAAGTTCGGCAAGCCGATGGACTTCTCCCGATTCGAGGGTATGTCCGGCAACCGGTTCATCGAACGGGCCGTGATTGATGAGGTCATGTACGAACTGATGAAGCTGTCCGGTCAGGAATACGTCGACATCTACGCTGCGACGCTTAAGAAGGGCGGCCCGGCGGTCAAACCGGGCGGACCAGACGGTCCGTCGGCGCGGATCCCGGAGACCGCTGCCGGGTAGCCGATCCGGCGCGGGTCACGGTGAGGCCGGCGGCCACGATCACCGAAACGGCCCACCACACGTAGGACATTCCCAGCAGTTGACGCCACCAGGCCGCGGATATCTCCTGGTGTTCCGGCAACAACCCGATAGGCGACCACATCATCAGGATCAGTTCTGCGGCCGCAAGCACGGCTAAAGCCGGGTTGCGCCGGCGGTAGGCCAGCACGGCGAGGACGGTGCAGACCGGCAGCCCCCACACCCAGTGGTGGGACCACGAGACCGGGGAGACCACCAAACCGAACAGTGCCACGCAGGCCAGCGCCAGCGTCGGCTCCCCGGCGGCCAGGACCCGCCTCGCGGCCCATACGGTCAACGCCAGAACCGCCAGGCACAGCGCAATCCACAGGACGAACCGCGCGTGCTCGCCCAGCCCCAGACGGGCCAGCGCCCCGGCGATGTTCTGGTTGGTGTTGAGCGTGGCGTTGCCGATCCGGTCGGTGTGGCGCACCGTGGTGGTCCAGTACTCCACCGAGTCCCGCCAGGCCAGCACCCCGCCAAGGGCGGTCGCCACCACGAACGAGACACCCGCCCAGAGGGTTGCCCGAACGTCGCGGCGCAGCACGAAGTACAGCAGGAACACCGCGGGGGTGAGTTTCAGGGCGATCGCGAGCCCGACCAGCACACCGCGCGGCCACTTCGTCGTGCGCGGCACGCAGTCGGCGATGACCAGCGTCATCAGCACCACATTGATCTGACCGAAGGAGAAGTTGGCGCGGATGGGTTCCAGGGTCGTCGTCGAGACCGCGACGATCCCCGCGGCCAGCCAGACGCGGCGTGCCCAGGCCGGTCCCGCCGGCGCCCAGCCCGCACCCACGTCGAGCCGGGTCAGGATCAGCCAGATCGACAGCACCGCCAGCAGGGCCGTCACGGCGGTGATCGCCACGCTCGCGACCGGAAGCGGCACCACCGCCAACGGGCTGAAGCCGATCGCCGCCAGCGGGGGATAGGTGAAGGGCAGTTCGAGGCCGGCCTGGGTGCGGAATATCGCGCCGTCGGCGTACAGCGGTTGACCGTCCAGCCAGGCCCGGCCGCCCATCCGGTACACATCGACGTCGATGCGATAGGGGACATGCCCGAAGAGTCGCCAGCATGCATGCGCTGCGGCGATGATGATGAGGACTTGAGTCACCCGCCAGACGGCGGTGCGGCTTTTCATGACGACACCAGCGTATCCGGGCGATCGGTCCGGATCGGGGTGGGCGTAAGTTTCTCAACCGTGTCCGTCGCCCGGTTCGACCTACATTTCGATTTCGTGGCGCCGGGCCGCGAGCCGCTGATGTGGTGCCTGATCGCCTTCATCCTGACCTTCTTCGTGACCCGGTCGATCACCCGCTACATCCGCGCCACCGCCGATCAGACCGGTCCGCGCAAGTGGTGGCAGCCGCACAACATCGCCGGCAAGGGCGGGACGCACATCCACCACGCGGTGTTCGGGGTGGTCCTGGTCCTGGTCTCCGGCGTGGCCATGGTGACGATGGCGGCGGAGGGCAGCAACCGGCAGTTCACCCTCGCGGCGATCGTCTTCGGCATCGGAGCCGCGTTGGTTCTCGACGAGTTCGCGCTGATCCTGCACCTGCAGGACGTGTACTGGTCGGAGGACGGCCGGACCTCGGTCGACGCGGTGTTCGTCGCGGTGGCGGTGGCGGGACTGCTGGTGATGGGCTTCAACCCGTTGGCGCTCTTCGACATCGACATCTGGCGCGATGCCGATTCGCTGACCGCGCGGATCGCCGTCATCGGACTCGCCGCCCTCAACCTGGCCCTGGCGGTGATCGTGCTCCTCAAGGGAAAGCTGTGGACCGGCCTGCTGGGGATGTTCTTCACACCGCTGCTGTTCGCCGGGGCGATCCGACTGGCCCGGCCGCACGCCCCGTGGGCCCGCTGGCACTACCAGGACAAGCCGCACAAGATGCGCAGGTCGATGGAACGGGAGCGGGTTCTGCGCCGGCCCTTCGTGCAGGCCAACCTGTGGCTGCAGCACGTCATCGCCGGTGAGCCGCGATTCCCCGATGACAACGAGGTCAACGCCGAACTGGACCGCGAAGTCCGCGCGGCCCCGGCGCCCAGTGCTCCGGCAGCCGCGCCTGCGCCGGCGGAGTCGGGCGGATAGGAATCAGACCGTGCGCTACTTCTACGACACCGAGTTCATCGACAACGGCCGGATCATCGACCTGATCTCCATCGGCGTGGTGGCCGAGGACGGTCGTGAGTTCTACGCCGTCTCCACGGAGTTCGACCCGGAATCCTCGGGGCGTTGGGTACGCACCCACGTGTTGCCCAAGCTGCCACCGCCGGCGTCGCGGCTGTGGCGCTCCCGGCGGGAGATCCGGGAGGGCCTCGAGGACTTCTTCGGAATCGACGGTGACGAGCCGATCGAGTTGTGGGCCTGGGTGGCTGCCTACGACCACGTCGCGCTGTGCCAGCTGTGGGGCCCGATGACCAGCCTGCCGCCTCAGATTCCACGCTTCACCCGGGAACTTCGCCAACTCTGGGAGGACCTCGGGTGTCCGCGGATGCCGCCCAAGCCCGCCAACACCCACGACGCCCTCGTCGACGCCCAGCACAACCTGCGCCGCTACCGGCTGATGAGCGACGCCGCCCGCTCGCTCCGAGACCCCCGGGGCGCGGCTTCCCGCAGCTAGCGACGTTAGGATGGTCGGCGTGAACTGGACCGTCGACGTACCGATCGAGCAGCTGCCGGCGCTGCCGCCGCTGCCGGGCGACCTGCGCACGAGGCTCGACGCCGCGCTGGCCAAGCCTGCCGCTCAGCAGCCCAGCTGGGACGCCGATCAGGCCAAGGCCGTGCGCACGGTCCTGGAGAGCGTGCCGCCGATCACCGACGCCTCGGAGATCGAGAAGCTGTCCGAACAGCTCGCGGCGGTCGCCCGCGGCGAGGCCTTCATGTTGCAGGGCGGCGACTGCGCCGAGACCTTCGCCGACAACACCGAGCCGCATATCCGGGCCAACATCCGCACCCTGCTGCAGATGGCGGTGGTGCTCACCTACGGATCCTCCATGCCGGTGGTGAAGGTGGCCCGGATCGCCGGTCAGTACGCCAAGCCGCGCTCGTCGGACATCGACGCCCTGGGGCTGAAGTCGTACCGCGGCGATATGGTCAACGGGTTCGCCCCCGATGCCGCGGTCCGCGACCATGACCCGTCCCGGCTGGTGCGGGCATATGCCAACGCCAGTGCGGCGATGAACCTCGTCCGGGCGCTGACCTCGTCGGGGCTGGCGTCGCTGCATCTGGTGCACGACTGGAACCGCGAGTTCGTCCGGACCTCGCCGGCCGGCGCGCGCTATGAGGCGCTGGCCAGCGAGATCGACCGCGGCATGCGCTTCATGGCCGCCTGCGGGGTCAATGACCGCAACCTGGACACCGCCGAGATCTACGCCAGCCACGAGGCGCTGGTGCTGGACTACGAGCGCGCGATGCTGCGGCTGAGCGACGAATTCGGCGAGCCCCGGCTCTACGACCTCTCGGCGCACTACATCTGGATCGGTGAGCGCACCCGCCAACTCGACGGGGCGCATATCGCGTTCGCCGAGGTGATCGCCAACCCGATCGGGGTGAAGATCGGCCCGACCATGACCCCGGAGCTCGCCGTCGAATACGTGGAGCGCCTCGACCCGCACAATCAGCCTGGGCGGCTCACGCTGGTCAGCCGACTGGGTAATCACAAGGTGCGCGACCTGTTGCCGCCGATCATCGAGAAGGTCCAGGCCACCGGGCACCAGGTGATCTGGCAGTGCGACCCGATGCACGGCAACACCCACGAGTCGTCCACCGGATACAAGACCCGCCACTTCGACCGGATCGTCGACGAGGTGCAGGGCTTCTTCGAGGTGCACCGGGCGCTGGGGACCCATCCTGGTGGCATCCACATCGAACTGACCGGGGAGAACGTCACCGAATGTCTCGGCGGCGCCCAGGACATCTCCGACACCGACCTGTCGGGCCGTTACGAAACCGCCTGCGACCCGCGGCTGAACACTCAGCAGAGCCTCGAGTTGGCCTTCCTGGTCGCGGAGATGTTGCGCGACTGACGTCCGTCCACCGCTGTCATCAGCGGCTGAGCAGACCCTCCAGGTTGAGCCCGACAGTCCAGCCCGCGACGGCGACCAGTCCGGTCAGGACCAGGACGGTCAGCACCCAGGCCACGACCGCCCGGCGGGCGCGCTGGCGCGCCACCGCGAATTCCACCAGGTCGATACCGGCGAAGACCCGCTCGGGGAGCGCAGGTTCGGCGAGTTCGGCCAGGGTCGGCTGGTCGTCGCCGACGGGAATCGGGGTGAATTGACGGGTCGGACTGGGCCCCAGGGGCGACGGGCCGTGCGCATCCCGATGGTGCGCCACCGTGACGGCGGTATCCGCTGCGTTCTTGCGCGGAGCGGGCACCCGGAAGTGCGGCAGGGCCAGGTCCTCGGCGATCTGCTCGAGCGCGGCGCCCATCTCCGAGGCATCGGCGTACCGGTCCTCCGGGCGGCGGGCGGTGGCCCGGCCGATGAACGCATCCAGTTCCGGTGGCACACCCTCGATCACCGAACTGGGCGCCGGGACGTCGTTGTCGAGTCGCTGATGGGCGACGGAAAGTGCGTTGTCGCCGGTGAAAGGTGTTGTACCAGTGAGCAATTCGAACGACATGATGCCCGCGGCATAGACGTCGCTGCGTGCCCCGGTGGCGGATCCCTCGACCTGCTCGGGGGACAGGTAGGCGGCCGTCCCGAGGATCACGCTGGTCGAGGTGATACCGGCCTCCGCGATCGCCCGCACCAGGCCGAAGTCCACGAGTTTGACCTCGCCGTCCTCGGCGATCAGGACGTTCTCGGGTTTGATGTCCCGGTGCACCAAACCGGCGTGGTGCGCCACCCCGAGACCGCTGAGCACCGGTCGCAGCACCGCCACCATCGCGTGCGGGGGCATCGGCCCGCGCTCGGCCAGCAGTTCCCGCAGGGTGCCACCGTCCACGAATTCCATCACCAGGTACGGCCGGGCCGGATCCTCGCCCTGGTCGTAGATGGCGACCAGACCCGGATCCTTGAGTCGGGCGATCGCCCGGGCCTCGCGCTGGAACCGGGTGAGGAACTGCCGGTCGCCGGCATAGCGGGAGTCCATCACCTTCAGGGCGACCGGCCGGTCCAGTCGCTGGTCCAGGCCGCGGTAGACGGTCGACATCCCGCCGCTGGCGATGCGGGCCTCGACCCGGTAGCGGCCGTCGAGTAAGGCGCCCACAAGCGGGTCCGGGGTCACCGGATCATCGTAGTGTGAGTTTGCGGTGCGAGTTCGCGGTGGGACGGCCGCAGGTCCGGACGCACGGCACGGGCTTTTACACTGGCGGGGTGAGCAGCATTCCGGCGGTCGATGACGTCCTGGATCCGGAGGAGCCGGTCTATGACCTGGCGAAGGTCGCCGAGCTTCTCGGCGTGCCGGTGACCAAGGTCCACCAGCAGTTGCGCGACGGACATCTGATCGCCGTTCGCCGCAGCGGAATCCCGGTGGTACCCCAGGTGTTCTTCGGCCCGGGTCCGCGTGATGTGGTCAAGTCTCTACCCGGTCTGCTGGCGGTGCTTCGTGACGGCGGCTATCACGAT
>JAUPLT010000375.1 GCA_030836785.1 Actinomycetota bacterium | reverse complement strand
GACCGCCACCGCACTCCCCGCCCCTGCCCGCGCCGCGCCGCGCTCCGGCGCCCAGCCCGCGGACCCGGCCGGCGGCGGCTGGGATGCTTCGGCAGGACCGGCCTCGACGATCGTTTGTGCGCCGCATCTTCACCGGCCTGCTGGTGATCGGGTTCACCCTGGTGACGGTGATGTTGTCGGCCTCGATCTGGCTTGAAGTCAGTCTGCGGCCGGTGACGGTGCTGGCCGACTACCCCGGACGCCCCGCGCCGGGGGCGGGTACCAACTGGCTCCTGGTGGGTTCGGACGGGCGCGGCG
This sequence comes from Actinomycetota bacterium, assembly GCA_030836785.1. GTDB lineage: Bacteria > Actinomycetota > Actinomycetes > Mycobacteriales > Mycobacteriaceae > Mycobacterium. The sequence continues at coordinate 3,412 of JAUPLT010000375.1, read as the reverse complement.
ACTTGACCGAGGCGCAGCAGGCTGACCTCGCCACCGGTGGGGATTTGGGCAGTAGCCGAACCGACACGATCCTGTTGGTGCACATTCCGGCGTTGTTGTCCGACGCGCCGACGGCCGTGGTGTCGATACCGCGTGACTCGTATCTCGACATTCCCGGCTGGGGAACCGACAAAGTCAACGCCGCGTTCGCCACGGGTGGCGCCCCGCTTCTCGTCCAGACCGTCGAACAGGCCACCGGGGTGCGGATCGAGCACTACGCCGAGGTCGGCTTCGCGGGCTTCGGCGACGTCGTCAACGCCCTTGGCGGGGTGGAGATCTGCCTGCCCGAACCGCTCAACGATCCACTGGCCGGCGTCGACCTGCCGGCCGGTTGCCAGACCGTTCCCGGACGCGACGCCCTCGGGTATGTCCGTAGTCGCGACACCCCGCGGGCCGATCTAGACCGGATGCTGCACCAGAGGGAGTTCATGGCGGCACTGCTGAGGCGGCTTACCGCACCGGCGGTGTGGCTCAACCCGTGGCGCTGGTACGCGGTGCCGAAGGCCGTGGTCGGGGCGCTGGGTGTGGATCAGGACACCCACTCATGGGACTTGGCGCGTCTTGCTTGGGCCCTTCGAGGAACGGTGACCGCTCTGACGGTTCCGATCGGCGACTTCGCCGGCACCGACTCGGGTTCAGTCGTGCTGTGGGACGCCGACGCCGCTGATGCACTGTTCGGCGCGCTGCGGACCGACTCCGCCATTCCGCAGCAGGTTTTGGAAGCCCAGCCCTGAGGCTGGCAGCAGATCAATCCCGATCGGCTCCAGTCAGACCGTTCTGAAGCCAGGACTTGGTGCGACCCGGGTGGTTCGTCGCGATCCAGCCGACACCGAGTTCGCGGCAGAATTCGATGTCCTCGTAATGGTCCACCGTCCAGCAGTACATCGCCCTGCCCTGCGCGGCGGCCCGGTCGACCAATTCCGGATGCTCGCGGAGGGTCGCGATCGACGGCCCGACCGCCGTGGCCCCGACCGTGGTGGCCGCACCGCCCCCGAGATAACGGGAGGTTTCCCCGAGCAGGACGGTGGGCAGCATCGGGGCGGCCCGCCGGATGCGCCAGACGGCGGCTGCGGAGAAGGACATCACCACAGCTCGTGACATGTCAGCCGAAGGCGGCGAGGCGATCCCGTAGCGGTGCAGAAGGGCCAGCACTTTGCTCTCGACCAGGGCTCCGTAGCGCACCGGATGCTTGGTCTCGATGAACAACTTCACCGGCCGGTTCCAGTCGAGAACCAGTCGGATCAGATCCTCGAGGGTCAACAGCCCGGTGTCGCCATCGGGGCCGTCCGCACCCGGACTGCGGTGCCAGGCACCCCAGTCCAACCGCTGCAACTCCGCCAGCGTCATCTCGCTGACGAGTCCGGTGCCCGTCGAGGTGCGGTCCACGCGTCGGTCGTGCACACACACCAGATGGCCGTCCCGAGTGAGCCGCACGTCGCACTCGACGCCGTCGGCGCCCTCCTGCAGTGCCAGGGCGTAAGCGGCACGCGTGTGCTCCGGTCGGTCGGCCGAGGCTCCGCGATGGGCCACCACGAAAGGGTGAACCGCAGGGACTGGCTCGGCCGCCGACATAGCTCTATGCTGCCGGTTCGGGGTCCCGGGACTCAACAACATCGGCACTTCCCGATGCCGACACGGGGGATTGGGTCGGCCCAGCCGTCGCCGGTCGATCTCCGCCGGGTGCCTGCTCGGCAACGGTGCCTGATGGTGCCTGCTCGGCAACGGTGTCTGATGGTGCCTGCTCGGCAACCACGACCCACCGATGCGTCGGGCTGTTCTGCTGGACCGGCCGGTTGGTGAAGCCGTTGACGACCCGCCACAGCAGCAGCAGCGCCGTCAGCCCGACGAGGTAGGCAAGGATCTCGGTCACGGTGTTGTCGGCCACGGACTGAGGTCCGGTGGCCGCGCTCGTCCAGGTTGCCCATCCGGAGACCAGGGCTGAGCAGATCCAGGCAATCCACCACGCTGTGATCCGGCCGCGGAGCCGAGCTCGCGACTTCTCGGTATGGGCCAGTTCGTTGACGAACACCGGAGCCCACACGAGGTTCACCACTGGTGTCATACAACCGGCCCACAGCGTCCACCCCGGCCGAGGATCGTCGTGCCCACGCAACCGGAATGCCTGGGCGCGGCGTCCCACCAACCACGCGGTGGTGACGGCCATGCTGGCGATCATCGCCGCGATCGCTGCGAGGCTCACCAGCACACCCATCAGCAGCGTGGCATCGGCGATCAGGGGCGGCAGCAGAGTGTTGCGGTTGACCAGCAGGAGGACGTAGCGAAGGACGTGGGCGGCCGCGGCGAGAGCGAAGATCGCAGCGGATGCCAGCAGCGTGGCCTGTACCGCCGCCTCCGAGACCCTCCCGGCCGAACGGGGTTCGGCCGGTGCAGTGGGCGCGATCGAGTCGATCAGACCCCAGCGGGGAACGGCGCGGTATCGGGGGGTCGGGCCGAGTGGGCGGCGCCGCCGGCGCGGCGGCGGCGGTGGTCCGGGTCGGACCGCGATCCACCGGAAGCCGGTCGGCAGGCGGGAGGCGTTGCGCTGCGGCGACTGCGGGTGGGCGGGTGGGCGGGTAGTCGCCACCGGCGCCGCCGGACCCGACGGGGCGAGTAGCCGCCCCTGGCAGCGCGGGCACCACACCCGCTGGCGGTCCCGCACATGCCATCGTGTCCCGCAGCGGGAACACACCTGAATCACCCGACCAGCCTAGCGACGGTCCGGTCGTGGGGCGGTCATGATCCCGGCACCGGGCAACAGCCGGGATAACCTCGCTTATTGTGGCACCGAGTGCCGCTCTGGGGATCCGTGTCGCCTAGCAAGCGATGAACTATCCACAGTTTCCACAGCTTTATCCACAGGTGGTATTCCGACACGCTTACGCCAGGTCGGTCGGACCGGCGTTTTACGGGCATCCAGTTGGGGATAACTCGAAAATGTGACGCCCTTGTTATCAATTCATAATCCAGGCCGAGCGAATCCTGAGGATTGGGTAAACCGAGGATCCTTACTGCGGACTCGCCGTGCGACACGCCGCGTCGGAATGGCGGCAGCGGCTGGAGGTCACGACTGGGAGGCCCGCTGACGCTGCCGAGTCGCCGGGCGCGACGGCCCCAAGACGTCCCCAAGACGGCTTTGTGGCCACCGCTGAAAACCGGCTATGATCACGAAATCCGAAGTCGGTGTGACCAATTTCACTGGCTCTGTCCCGGGAGTGGTCCGTTGAGTGGTCAGTGCAGGATCGCCTGAATGACGTCGCATCCGGTTGAACCGCACCGCGCCACCCAGGACCTCTCCTGGCCGGCGAATTCGTCGGCGTGCAGCAGGGCGTACATGGTCGCCGCGATGCGGGCCGGTGTGATCGCGCTGATCCTG
>JAUPLT010000374.1 GCA_030836785.1 Actinomycetota bacterium | reverse complement strand
GATCACCCTGCTCATCGGCGGTCTGTGGGTGCTCGCGGTGGTGGCTCGGCCCTACCAGTGGTGGCGGGTGGCGCTGGTGACGGTGTCGGCGCTGGCGTACGTCGTGATCTTCTCCATCCCGTTGGCCCGGGAGAAGTTCATGCTGGATCCGTCCAACCCGTCGGTGACCACCACCGCCGTCGGCCTGGGTTTGCTGGCGGCGGTGGTGATCGAAACCCTGTGGTGGCTGGAGGGCCGGTGGCTGGGCGAGCCCAGGCGGGTCTGGCGGTAGCGAACACCGGTGCGTAGGTAGATTGACGTGGGGACTTCGTTCGGGCGACCGGACCGAGCCGAGGACGGGTCGTCCCGAATCGCATCACCAAGAAAGGGTGAAACATGACGTTTCTCGACAAGGCCAAGGAAACGGCCGCTCAGGCCAAAGAAGCCGCTGAGGGGCTCGCCGAGAAGGCCAAGGAAGTTGTCGCCGAGAACGCGGACAAGATCGAGGCCAGCATCGACAAGGCCGGCGACTTCATCGACGAGAAGACCGGCGGCAGGTTCGCCGAGACCATCGACAAGGTGCAGGGCGTCGCGCACACCGCGGTGAGCAAGGTCGCCGAAGGTGCTGAGGCAGCGAAGGGTGCTGCCGAAGGTGCCGCCGAGACCGTCAAGGGTGCTGCCGAAGGCGCCGCCGAGACCGTCAAGGGTGCCGCCGAGGGCGCAGTCGAGACCGTCAAGGGTGCCGCCGAGGGCGCAGTCGAGACCGTCAAGGGTGCCGCCGAGACCGTCAAGGGCGCCGCTGAGGGTGCCGCCGACAAGGTCGACGGCTCGAAGTAGCGCATGGCCAAGCTCTCGGTATCGGTCGACGTTCCGCTGGCGCCGGAGGAGGCCTGGCAGTACGCCTCGGACCTCTCGCGCTACAAGGAATGGCTGACGATTCACCGGGTTTGGCGTTCGGCGCTGCCCGAAACCCTCGACAGGGGCACCGAAGTGGAGTCCATCGTCGAGGTCAAGGGCATGCCCAACCGGATCAAGTGGACCATCGTCAACTTCAAACCCCCGCAGTCGATGACACTGGACGGTGTCGGTGTCGGCGGGGTGAAAGTGAAGTTGATCGGGAAGGTCCGCCCTAACGAGAAAGCCCGACCCCAAGAACAGGGCGGGGAGCAGGACGGGGCCGCCGCCTCGGTCCTCACCATGGACGTCCACCTCGGCGGCCCCGCTCTGTTCGGGCCGATCGGCATGGTCGTCGCCGCGGCCCTGCGCGGCGATATCAAGGCTTCTCTCGACCGTTTCGTGACGGTCTTTTCGCCGGTCTAGCCGGACCCTCGGCGGTCAGCCCGTCGGCAGGCGCTAGTCCGGTCCGGCGGGATGCCGGCCCTTGCGCAGGATTTCCAGCAGTTCGTGGTACGGCCCGACCAGGTGAATGGTGTCGCCGGCCTGAAATGCGGTGCTGCGCCGCGGGTACAAGTCAGTCACCTGGTGGTTGCGCGCCAGTGCGATCACCCGGGCCATCGGGAGCAGCGCGTCGACGGTGATTCCGTCGAGTTCGCTGTCCGGCTCCACCAGAACGCCACCGACCATGAACGAACGCTGGCCCACCGAAAACGTGCCGAGCACCTCCAGTCCCATCGCCGCGCCGATGAACCATGGGGTTGCCAGGTCGACGGTCGAGCGCACGTGTTCGAAGCCGAAGCGATGTCCGACGGCCGCCCCGAGCGTCTTGTCGTAGATCCGCAGCACGATCGGCCCCCGCCGTACTGAGGGGGCAGGACCGTCGGCGTCTTCGGTGCGGCGGGGACCGACGATCTCGCGCAGCACGATCGCGATCTCGATGTTGACGATGTCGTCCTCGGTCAGCACCGCCAGTGCGCGAGCCCGTTCGACCTGCGCCGCAGTCAGGGTGGCTTTGAGGGTGGCGTCGCCCAGGATGACCGGGATGTTGAGTTCGGCGGCCGTCGACAGGTAGCGGTTCTCCTCGTTGTACTCGATCACCGCGACGTCGTAGCCGGCGTCCTTGAGAAGGCCGGCCACCCGGATGCCGAACGCACCCAGCCCGACGACGACGAAGTGCCGCCTCAGGTGACTGACCCGTTGCCGGCTGGTGGCTTGCGAAAGACGTCGTGAAAGGAGCACATCCGCGACGAACGCCACCACGATCGCGGTGGTAGCCAGGCCGCCGAGCATCATCACCACGCCCCACAGTCGCAGCCACACCGGCTGATTGAGGAAGTTGAAGTCGCCGTAGCCGACGGTGGCCAGGGTCTCGGTGGAGAAGTACACGGCATCCACCCACGACATGCCCGGTTGCTGGTAGTAGAACTTCAGAATCACCGTCGAACCGATCAGCAGCATCCCGAGGACCGCGACGGCGCGGTAGAACGTCGGGTTGATGTCGTCGGTGAACGCCCGCACCGAGTCGAGCAGGCGATCCACCGGCGAGCGTCGCCGGTGCTCGGCATCTTCCGGCGCAGGAGGCTGGATGCCCTGCTCGGCGAGTTCGGCGGCCCGGCCCATCATGGTCACCCAGTCGCCCCGATAGACCTCGAGATCGAGACGGGGGCAGGAGATCACCTCGCCGGGGTTGGGTGAGTTGTCCCCGCGGATGACGGCGACGGGTGCGAACCGGCCGTAGATGTCCCGCAGCGTGCCGTCGCGGGGGGCGGCGGCTCCGGAGATGACGAAATCCACGTCCCCGACGGGGATGGTGTGCACCGGTCGCTCCAGCAGGGCTTCCACCACCGACGGAGCCGCCAGGTCGGCGACGTCGAGAGCCGTGCACTGATCTTCGCCCGCGTTCATCGCTTGGCGCAGAACCGTG
>JAUPLT010000373.1 GCA_030836785.1 Actinomycetota bacterium | reverse complement strand
GCCGCCGATGCCGAAGCTCGACCGACTTCTGCAGCGCGTGAGCCCGTTCGACGAGAGCGGCGCGGCGACGCTTGACTGAGAACGGCGGCGCGAAACCAAGCAAGCCGCTCAAGCTCACCAAGGCACACGACCGCACCCGCTTCGATTCGGCAGCTCCAGAGCTCAACGAGTGGCTCAAGAAGTACAGCTGGCAGAACCTGCGGGCCCACGACGCGACGACTTACGTGACCACAAGCGGAGACAGCCGGGTCATCGGCTACTACGCCATCACGGTGGCCGGCTATCAACGCGGCGCAGTTCCGGAGGCGATCGCCAAGCAGGCGCCCGAAACCGTGCCCTGCTTCCTGCTTGCCCGCCTCGCCGTCGACATCGAATGGCACGGGCGCGGAGTGGGATGGGGCCTGCTGCGCGATGCAATGCAGCGCGTGCTCCTGCTGACCGAGTCCGTTGCAGCCCCAACGCTATTGGTGCACGCCCGCGATGATGAAGCCCGGACTTTCTACTGTCACCATGCGGAGTTCCTCCAGTCCCCCGTGGATCCGCTTCATCTGTTCCTGCCGATGACAGCGATCGCTTCGCGATTTCGGGGTCCGGACGAGTAGCCACGGCATGAGGCCTGGCCTACACACGACGTAAACGGTTCAGCTGTAGAGCAGGTACCCCGCCCGGCTGGCGCGGAACTGGGCGGCCGCCCGGTCCCACTCCGCCAGCAGCGGCGCGAGTCGACCGGCGTTGATCGCCAGGCGCACCCGATCCGATCCGGTGAGCAGGTCGATCGACGGCCCCCAGGCGAAGTCCCCCGGATGCTGTTTGCGGATCGTGTCGATGAGCAGCAGCGCCGTGCCGACCGGTCGGTATGCCAGCCGATCGGTGATGGCTAACCGGATGGCCGGGATGCTTTGTCCGGGAAATTTGGCGGCGCCCTCGGCGACCGGGACGGTGACGGCCTGGAAAGCGATGCCCGGCAGGCCCATCGCGTTCATCGTCGCGGCCACCGCCGCGGCATCCAGCCACGGCGCCCCGATCTGCTCGAAGGGCCGGTCGGTGCCGCGGCCCTCCGAGAGATTGGTGCCCTCGAAGTACACCGTGCCGGGGTAGCTCGTCACGGCCGCCAGCGATCGGAGATTCGGTGACGGGTTCACCCAGGGCAGACCGGTTTGGTCGAACCACTGCCCGCGCCGCCACCCCTGCGCCGCAACGACGGTCAGGTCCGCGCCGATCCCCTGCTGGGTGTTGAACAGCGTGGCCAGCTCGCCGACCGTCATGCCGTGCCGCGCGGGGATGGGGTACATGCCGATGAACGACGCGAAGGCCGGGTCCAGCAGGGCGCCTTCCACGATGTCGCCGCCGATCGGATTCGGCCGGTCGAGAACGACGAACGGGATGCCCTTGCTCGCCGCGGCCTGCATCGACAGCGCCATGGTCGACACGTACGTCCAGGTGCGCCCGCCGACCTCCTGAAGGTCATAGACCAGGACGTCGACGTCCTTGAGCATCGCCGGAGTCGGGCTGTGCCCTTGCGCCCCGTAAAGCGAGTAGACCGGCACGCCGGTCTTCGCGTCGACACCATCGCCGACAGTGACACCCGCCTCGGCGGTGCCGCGGATACCGTGTTCCGGCGCCAGCAGGGCCACCAGTGTCAGGTCGTCGCTCTGGGCGATCAGATCGATGTCCGACCTGCCTGACCGGTCGACGCCGGTGTTGTTGGTGATCAGGCCGACCCGTTTGCCGCGCAGGCCAGCCGGCACGTCAGCGAGGAAGACCTCGATGCCCGGAACCACGCCCGCCGCGCCAGGCGCCGCTGAAACCGGTATCGGCACGCCGCACAACAGCATGACGAACGCCAGGAACGCGCTCAGCGTCAGCCGATGACCGGACCGTGCGACGGGCATCCGCGCACTGTATCGAAAAGAGAAGGCGGCGCCCGGTACAGACCCGAGGTCTGTTGGCCCCCCGAGGGTAACTGGCCGTCCGACGACCACCGCACTATCAAGTGCGAGCGTCGGCTAGATGGCGACATAACCCAGGAATCATATTGGTGAGCTCGAAGTTCCACAGCATGAAGGAGTTGCGACCGGCTGGCACCAGCATCCGCATCCTCTTCCACTTCGATCCTGCGCGACAGGCCGTCCTGCTGCTGGCCGGAGACAAAGCCGGCAGCTGGGAAAGCTGGTACGGAGATGCACGACGCCGTCCAGGCGCAGCGTCTCGCCGACATCCGCAAGGCACACGGACACGCCCGTCAGGCTGACGTCGCGGCGCTCATGGGGGTCTCGCAGGCGCGAGTGTCGAAGCTGGAGAGCGGCGACCTCTCACGGACCGAGGTAGGAACGCTGCAGTCCTACGTCGCCGCGTTGGGCGGGCAGTTACGCATCGTTGCCGAATTTGGCGAGAAGACCGTCGAGTTGACGGAATGACGGGGCCTTCCCAAGGTAGGCCAGAAAACTGAGTAGTTCTCCGACCAATCACCGCCTATCCCGGACGCATCCACACCGGGGCGAAAGCCGCGTCGAATCTGACTGTCCTGCGGGAACCTTTCCAGTTAAGCTGCCTGTGACACGGTGCAACACTTTGTGTACCATGACATAGTGACCGATCACTTCACCCTGCGACTAGCGCCAGGCTCGCGGCAGAAGCTCCTCGAAGGGGCGCGGCGCG
>JAUPLT010000372.1 GCA_030836785.1 Actinomycetota bacterium | reverse complement strand
GGCCAGCAGTCCCAGCGCCCGTTCGACGAACATCGGGTTCGGGTCGATGATCAGCGACGTCGCGCCGGCATCGGAGAGGACGTAGGCGTGGTCGTTCAGCGACCCCATCGGGTGCAGTGCGGTGCGCCGGTTGCCCTGGGTCTGCCCGGCGCCGATGATCATCAGCACTTCCGGCCGATTCAGCGACAGCAGGCCGACGGTGGCGCCACTGCCCGCCCCGAGCGCTTCGAAGGCCTGGATGTACTGACTGATCCGATCGGCCAGTTGCCCGCCGGTCAGGGTGGTGTCGCCGAGGAACAGCACCGGCCGGTCATGGTGACGCCGCAGCGCGCCGACGGTCAGGTGGCCGGTATGCAGCGGATGGCGCAGCAGTTCCGAGGACATGCCTGCAACATTAGAACGTGTTCCAATTTCCGGCCAGGGTGTCGGCCCGCACCTGCGATCTGAACCGGTCCGGCCCGTATCCGGCCCGGCGCACCTAGCATCGGACGATGTCCCAAACCCTCGTCAGCGGCCGGGCGGCGACGATGACCGTCGTCGCGATGGGCCTGGGTTACAGCATCACCGCAGCCGACCCGACCACCCTGTCGGCGAATCTGGCAGAGGTCCGGCGCGGTCTGGAATTCACCCCTGCCACGGCAAGCTTCCTGGCCAGCCTGTGCACGCTGACACTCGCCGCCGCAGTACTCGGCGCCGGTGCCCTGGGCGACCTGGCCGGTATGAAGCGGATGTTCGCCATCGGCTGCTACGGGTCGATCGCCTTCGGTGTGCTCGGCGCCGCGGCGCCGCACGTCTCGGTGCTGATCGTCGCCCGGGCCGGTCTCGGGGTGGCTTTCGCGTTCGTGCTGGGTTTGTCGCTGGCCATCATCAACGCGGTGTTCCCGCCCGGTCGGCGCGCTGTCGCCATAGCCGCCTACCTGGGCGCCGGCCACGCCCTGGCGGTTTTCCAGCCCGCGCTCGGCGGCTGGCTGGCCAGCCACTTCGGTTGGCGGACCTGCCTTCTCGTCACCCCGGTGCTGGCCGCGGTGACCCTGGTCATCACACTGCGCTACGTCCCCGAGACGGTTCGGGATCAGCGCAAACTCGACCTGCCGGGGATCGGGCTGATCGCCGCGGCTTTGGTCACCGTCATCTACGGGCTGACGGAACTGCAGGGCGGACCCAACCCGGTCGCCCTGGTCCTGATCGGGGTGGGCCTGGCGCTGGGGGTGGCGTTCGTCCGTTGGGAACTGCGCACCGACGCCCCCGCCCTGGACATGCGGATCTTCCGATCGGGCCGGTTCAACGCCGCGCTGACCGCCGGTGCCACCTTCAACTTCCTCGGCGGCGGCGGCACCATCCTGTTCGCGTACTACCTGGTGACCATCCGGGGTGAGTCGCCCGAAGTGCTGGGCCTGCTGCTGGTTCCGGCAATGCTGATCGCCTCGGCGGCGGCGGTGGTGGCCGGCCGTGCGGTCGCCCGGTTCGGCGAGCGCGCCGTGCTGATGCTCGGCCTGGCGATCCTGGCGGTCAGCATGGCGATGCTGGTGGTGGTGGACCAGCGCACACCGATCGCTTTCTTCGGAATCGCCGTGGCGCTCAACGCGATCGGCGGTGCGGTGGTGCAGACCCCGCAGGCGACGATCATGATGTCCAGCGCGCCGCCGGAACTCGGCGGGGTGGTGTCGGCGGTCAAGCCGGCGGTAGGCCAGGCCGCCTACTCCTTGGGTCCGGCGCTGTTCGCCCTCGTCGGCACCACGCTGTTCGTCCATGACGGTCGCCGCAAGCTGGAGGACACCGGCATCACCGAGGAGCAGGCCCGTGATGCGCTGCGGGTGGCTCACGGGGGAACCCACACTGCGGCGGGCAGCGAGGTCCTCGACCCCGAACAGGCCCGCTGGGTGGTCTCGGAGGCCACCGACAGTTGGCTCACAGCCATCCACCAGGTCAGCCTGATCATGACCGCGGTGCCGTTGGTCGCGATGGTGGTCGCCTGGATTCTGCTGCGGCCAAAGCGAACCGCGCTGCCGTCCTGACATGGCACCCTGTCGGGTATGGCTGACGCTCCCGAACCGCGCTTTCTTGACGACAGGCTGTCCTACTGGGCTGAGGTGAAGCCCGACGAGGAGGCGGTGTCCTATCTGGGCCGCACCTTCACCTGGAAGCAGTTCGACGATCGGGTGCGCCGGCTGGCCGGGGCGCTGGCCGACCGCGGTATCGGCCGAGGCGACGTGGTGGCATTCCTGGACAAGAACCACCCGGCCTGCGTGGAGACCACCCTGGCGGCGGCCAGCCTGGGCGCGGCCACCGCGATCATCAACTTCCGCCTTGCCGGTGACGAGATCGACTACGTGATCAACGACTGCGGTGCGAAGTTGCTGATCGTCGGAGCGGAGCTCGTGGAGTCGATCCACAAGATCCGCGACCGGCTCACCCATGTCGAGCACATCATCGAGGTCACCCCCGAGGGCGGGGACGGCGACGAGTACGAGGCGATGCTGGCGGCCGCCACCCCGCGTCCCCGCGGCGCCGACGTCACCCCCGGGGACGTCTGCGTGATCATGTACTCGTCCGGCACCACCGGCAACCCGAAGGGCATCCGACTGACCCAGGCGAACCTGGTCGCGCACACCCTGAACTCCGGGACCTTCGAGTTCGAGTCCGACGACAAGAACATGGTGGCGATGCCGTTGTTCCACGTCGGCGGTTCGTCGTACATGCAGTTCGGCATCCACGCCGGCATCACGTCGCTGATGACCCGCGAGGTGGACGGCGCCTCCCTGGCCGGGGCGATGCTGGCCGGCGCAACCCGAACCTTCCTGGTGCCTGCGGTGCTGGGCAAGGTGATGGAGATGGGGCCCGACGCCATCGCGCTGTTCAGCCGGCTGCGCACCTTCGTCTACGGTGCCTCCCCGATGCCGCCGGCGCTGCTGGCCAAGGCGCTGGTGGAGTTCCCCAACACCGATTTCGTCCAGGTGTACGGCCTGACCGAGGTGTGCGGTGCGGTCACCCAGCTGTCCCCGGAGGCCCACCGCGACGCCACGCACCCGGAGCGGCTCGGCAGCGCCGGACAACCCGCCCGTCAGGTCGAGATCCGGGTGGTCGACCCGAACACCGGCGAGCACCTGCCGGTCGGTCAGGCCGGTGAACTGTGGTTCCGCACGCCGCAGTTGATGGAGGGCTACCACAACAAGCCTGATGCCACGGCCGAGGCGATCACCCCCGACGGCTGGTTCCGCACCGGCGATATCGGCCGGGTCGACGACGAGGGCTTCGTCTTCGTCGAGGACCGGCTCAAGGACATGATCATCTCCGGCGGGGAG
>JAUPLT010000371.1 GCA_030836785.1 Actinomycetota bacterium | reverse complement strand
CGGCCGCAGCGACGGCGCCCAGAACAGCTGGAAACTGGACAGTTCCACCGCCAGCACATCGGCTGGGCGGTTGAGGACGTCGAGCACCGGTTCGCCGATGTTGCCGCACAGCACCGCGGCGCGCCCGGCGGCCACCAGCATGGCGTGCAGCATCGAGGTCGTGGTGGTCTTCCCGTTGGTCCCGGTGACCACCAGCCAGGTCCGCGGCGGACCGTACCGTCCGGCAGCATCCAATCGCCAGGCCAGTTCCACGTCACCCCAGATCGGCAGACCCGCCGCGGCAGCGGCGGCCGGAACCGAGGCGGTGGGCGCGAAACCGGGACTGGTGACCAGCAGATCGAACGCGCCGATCCCGGCAATAGCCTCGGCCGGCGAGATCGTGGCGGTGCCGGCGGCGCTCAGTGCGGCCAGCGCCGCGGCGCTGTCGTCGCACACCCACGCCTCGACCCCCAGCGGATCCAACGCAGCCACCACCGCGCGACCGGTGATTCCGGCACCGGTGACCAGGACCCGCGCCCCGGAGACCAGCGGTGCCAGCGGCTCAGTCACCGATCGCCGACAGCCATTCGCTGTAGAACAGCGACACCCCCAGTCCGCAGGCGATGGCGGTCAGCAACCAGAACCGGATGATCACCGTCGTCTCCGCCCAGCCCACCAACTCGAAGTGGTGATGGAACGGCGCCATTCTGAAGACCCGCCGCCCGGTGGAGCGGAAGGCGATGATTTGCACGACCACCGAGGTCACCTCGGCGACGAAGAGTGCACCGAGCACGACAGCGAGCACCTCGGTCCGACTGGTGATGGACAGCCCGGCGATGATCCCGCCCAGGGCCAGCGACCCGGTGTCACCCATGAAGATCTTGGCCGGTGCGGCGTTCCACCAGAGGAAGCCGATGCACGCCCCGGCGGCGGCCGCGGCGATCAGCGCGAGATCCAGCGGGTCGCGCACGTTGTAGCAGCCCAGGCCCGGGGCCGTCGCGCAGGCGTTGCGGTACTGCCAGAAGGTGATCAACACGTAGGCCGCGCTGACCATGGCCATGCTGCCGGCCGCCAGCCCGTCGAGCCCATCGGTGAGGTTGACCGCGTTCGACCAGGCGCTGACCAGCAGGATCACGAAGATGATGAAGAGCAGCGGCGGCAATGCGACGGTGGCGATCTCGCGTACGTAGGACAACTGTGCGCTGCCCGGCGTCAACCCATCGGCATTGCGAAACTGCAGGCACAACACCGCGAAGATCACCGCGGCACTGACCTGGCCCACGGTCTTGGCGGTCTTGTTGAGCCCCAGATTGCGGGACCGCCGAATCTTGATCAAGTCATCGATGAATCCCACCGCGCCCAGTGCGGTGGCCAGTCCGAGCACCAGCAGACCCGACGCCGTCGGCCCGGCGCCGTCCAGTGGCAGGCCGACCAGGTGGGCGCCGAAATAGCCGGCCCAAATTCCGGCGACGATGGCGACCCCGCCCATCGACGGGGTGCCCCGCTTGGTCTTGTGGCTCGGCGGACCGTCCTCGCGAATCTCCTGCCCGAACCCTTGTCGGGTGAAGACCTTGATCAGGCTGGGGGTCAGCAGGATCGAGACCGCCAGCGAGATCCCGACCGCGACGAGGATGAGCCTCATCCGATCGGGTCCTGCGGAGCCAGATCGCCTCGCTCCTCCTCGGCCTGCGGCCGCATCGTCGACTCGGCCGCAAGTTCCTCGGCCAGCGCGGACATCCCCGCCGCGTTGGACGCCTTCACCAGGACCACATCGCCGGGCCGCATCTCACTGCGCAACAACTCCAGCGCGGCGTCGGTGTCTGCCACCATGACCGCCTCCGATCCCCAGGACCCCTCCATGACCGCCCCGTGGTACATGGCGCTCATCGGCCTCCCCGTTCCGACGACGACGAGACGACTGATATCTAAGCGCACCGCCAGCCGGCCGATGCGGTCATGCTCGGTTATGGAGTCCTCGCCCAGTTCTCCCATCTCACCGAGCACCGCCCAGCTTCGGCGGGGTGCGGCTCCCGATACCTGGCCCGATCCTCCACCGGATTGCCTGGCCATCACGGCCAGCGCCTGCAATCCGGCCCGCATGGAGTCGGGGTTGGCGTTGTAGGCGTCGTTGATCACGGTGACGCCATCGGCACGGGTGCGCACCTCCATCCGGTGCCGGGACGCGGGGGCCGCTCCGCTCAGCGCGGCGGCGACCTGTTCTGGGGCGGCCCCGCACTCAAGTGCGACGGCCGCCGCGGACAGGGCGTTGCCGACCTGATGCTCGCCGTGCACGGCAAGGCGCACCGGTGTCGCGGCGCCGGCCGCGAGGAGAGTGAAACTCGGCCGGGCCAACTCGTCGAGGCGGACGTCCACAGCCCGGACGTCGGCCCGGGAGTCGGGGTCGTCCGACCGGCCGACGGTCACCACCCGGGCTGCGGTCCGGGCAGCCATCGCCGCCACCACCGGATCGTCGGCATTGAGCACCGCCACGCCCTCCGCCGGAACAGCCTGCACCAGTTCGGCTTTCGTGGTCGCGATGACCTCGCGCGAGCCGAACTCGCCCAGGTGCGCGGTGCCGACGTTGAGCACCACCGCGATCGACGGCGGGGCGATCCGGGCCAGCGCGGCGATGTTGCCCGGATGCCGGGCGGACATCTCCAGCACCAGGAAGTCGGTGTCCCGGGTGGCCCGGAGCACGGTCCAGGGCAGGCCGAGTTCGTTGTTGAACGAGCCGGGCGGGGCGACCACCTCCCCCAGCGGTCGGAGGACGGCCGCGACGAGATCCTTGGTGGAGGTCTTTCCCGACGAGCCGGTGATACCGACGATCCGAAGGCCGTCGGCCACCAACGCGGTGGCGACCGCGGCGGCCAGTCGGGCCAGGGCCGCCAGCACCGCCGCCCCGGCCCCCCCGCTGTCGTGCTCGAGCACCCCGGCGTGCGCATCCGCGGCCGGCGCCGGCGGCACCACGATCGACGGGACCCCGACC
>JAUPLT010000033.1 GCA_030836785.1 Actinomycetota bacterium | reverse complement strand
GGCTGCGGCGGGTGCGCTGTTGCCGACAGCGGCTGCGGCCGGCGCGGTGGCCGGGGTGGCCGCACGGGGTGCTGCCGCCGGCCCGGCCGGGGCCGCCGCCTCGGGGTGGTAGTCCACCAGGAACTCGTGCCAGCTCGGATCGACCGACGAGGGGTCGTCACGGAACTTGCGGTACATCTCCTCGACCAACCACTCGTTCTGGCCGAAAGGTGAATTCGTGCTGCTCAAGGACTCGCTCGCCTCGATCCTGTGCCCATGTGATCTGCTGGTTCGGTCGTCACGACGACGACCCGGTAAGGCTATCTCGTCCAGGTGCGCGGCGAGGCGGGTCGGTCCGAGCGGTTTGGCGGCGTCTCAGGTGTCGGTGACCGGCGGCAGGAGTTGCAGGGTGCCCGGCCACCGTGCGGGCGCCGGGCCGAACGCCATCCGCGCATTGGTGACGATCTTCTTTCCCATCAGCCGGTTCCCGCCGCCGCCGACGGCCGCGCCGATGCCGACGGGCAGCATCTTGCCGAAGGCCATCGCGGTGCGTTTGATCGTGTACTTCTTAACGAAGTACTGCATCAGCTTCGAATTCAGCTGGGATACCACCGGCAGCGGTAGCAACTCGGCCTCGGCCAGCCAGGCGCCACTGGTGCGGCCCGGCCCGAGCAGGTCCTTGACCGCCCCCTTGCCTTCCTCGCCGACCAGAACCGTCAACACCAGGGTGCGGCGCCGTTCGCGGTCCTCGACCGGGATGCCGTGCACTTCGGCGACCGCCAGGACGAACGCCGCCGTCGCCTCGAGGAAAAGGACGGTCTCGCCCGCCACCGCCGACAGTGCGGCAAGCGTGCCGATCCCGGGGAATGCCGCTGCCGAACCGACCGCGGCTCCGCTCGCCATCACAGCGGCCAGATAGTGCTTCTCCAACCGGGTGACGAGCTGGGCCGGACTCGCTTCGGGGTGGGTCCGCCGCAGACGCGCCACGTAGGCCTTGACCGCGGGCGCCTGTAATCGGGCGCTGGACTCCAGCACATGCGAGAGCACCCTGGCTGACATCCCGGCATCGGGAGCGGCCGACATCCCGGCGTCGGGAGCGGCCCCGCCGTAGGGGGAGTCCGCAGTGAGGGCCGGTGTGTTGTCCGCCTTCTGCTTGCGGCGAAACCTCATGGCCGGCCTTTCTATCGGTGTCACGCCAGGCTAACGAACACCCCTGCTGTCGAGTGCCCGGCGTGGTCGGTCGATGTCGCGGTCAGCCGACGTTCGGGTCGGCGTAGCGCAGGACCGCCCCGACGCCGTCCGCCGGGGCGATGCGCTCGTCGGTGCGAACGAGCGACGCCCCGATGGCAACCGCCAGCCACGGCAGCGCCTCATCGGCCGGCAGCACCCGATCCGGTGACCCACCCAGCGCGGACACGGTGTCCGCGTCGGCGCCGACCATCATCAGCTGGTCGCGATCGGCGACCACCGTCGCGGCGCCGAGCTCACCGATGATCAGGGTGTCCACCGAGCCGTCTCGTAGGGCCGCGGTCACATTGGCCAGGCCGTCGACGGCAAGGCCGGTGCCACGGCCAGCCGCGAACCGCTCCGCGGCGTCGTCCAGCACTCCCTGGCGCAGCCTGGCGAATTCCTCGTCGATCTCGGCGGCCACTTCGGCCTCGTCGGTTCCCGCGGCGCGGCCGCCGCCCTGAAGTTGCACAGCTCGGTCGGCCACCCGCTCGGGCAGCGCGGCCAGCAGTTCGGAGCGCGCGGTGACTTCGCCGGTGATGAACACGATGTCCACGCCGCGTTCGTCGACGAGGTGGGTGACCCGGTCGGCAACCTCGCGGATGTTCTTGCGCACCGCCTCCTCGACGTGTCCCTGCGGCCCGCCGTAGCCGGCGGTGTCGGCCTTGTGCGCATTGTGCACCGGGTAGCCCGAGCCCTCGACAGTCTCGGCGCCGGACCGGCCGCCGTCGTGCAGGGAGATGTCGGCGCCGGTGTGGTCCACGGCCACCTTGAGGTACGAGGCGTGCGGAATGCCGCGCTCGACCACCGGGAGGATGTAAGGCAGTTCGGAGACCCGGATGACGGTGCTGACCGGCGGGACGGACAGGTGCTGGTCGAGCACGATCCGAGTCCCGTGCGCGATCACGCCGCGTCCGCTGCGCCCGACCGGCGGATGGCTGGCGCGAACGACGGCGTCGATCGCCTCGATCACCGCTGTGTCGACGGACTCGTGCTCGAGGTGTTTGCGAACGTCACGCAACCGCGCGTCGAGTTGGGCCGCGGCGTCGGCGGTGTCGTGCGAGTCCTCGAAGTAGATCGACACGAACGGGCCTGTTGCGGCCTGCACCGCGTCGACAAGTCCGCGGAAACGTTCCGAATGCATGCTCTCTCCTCACCGATGGGGGCGCAGAAGGCCCGTTGCAGACCCTACAAGTCGCCGGTGGCAGCATCGCAGGCCGTGACTGACAGCCCGGCCGCCTGGGCGACCGGTTCGGGCCGAAAAACCTCTACATCCTGGGGTTGGGGGTGTTCACCGCCGGATCGTTGTGGTGCGGGCTGTCCGGAAGTGTCGGCATGCTGATCGTCGCGCGGGTGGTCCAGGGTGTCGGCGCGGCCCTGCTGACCCCGCAGACCTTGTCGACCATCACCCGGATCTTCCCGGCCGACCGGCGTGGGGTGGCACTGAGTGTCTGGGGTGCGACGGCCGGGGTCGCCACGCTGGTCGGCCCGCTGGCGGGCGGGGTGCTGGTTGACCGTCTCGGCTGGTCGTGGATCTTCTTCGTCAACGTTCCGATCGGCGTCATCGGGCTCGCGCTGGCGGTGTTCGTGGGGTGGCAGGCGAGGAACCGCGGTGAGCCGCTCATCCCGCTGCGGAGGCTCAACGACCGGAATTTCAGCCTCGCCAACGTGGGCGTCGCGGCGATCGCCGTCGCGGTGACGGCGATGATCCTGCCTTTGATGTTCTACGCGCAGGGGGTGTGCGGGCTGACGCCGACGCGTGCCGCGCTGCCGACCGCCCCGATGGCGGTGGCCACCGGGATGCTGGCGCCGATCGTGGGGCGGATCGTGGATCGGTCCCATCCCAGGCCGATCATCGGGTTCGGCTTCCTGCTGTTGGCGATCGCATTGACCTGGCTGTTGATCGAGATGACGACGACCACTCCGATCTGGCGACTGCTGCTGCCGCTGGGAGCGATGGGCGCCGGGATGGCGTTCCTCTGGTCGCCGTTGGGGGCGACGGCGACTCGCAACCTGCCGGTGCGACTGGCCGGGGCGGGTTCTGGGGTCTACAACCCAACCCGCCAAGTGGGGTCGGTGCTGGGCAGCGCCGGCATGGCGGCGTTGATGTCTGCCCGCATCACCGCCGAACTGCCCGCCCGGCCGGGCGATGCGGGTCCGGTCGGCGTCAGCCATCTGCCCTCCCCACTACGCGAGCCGTTCGCCGAGGCGATGTCGCAGGCCATGCTGCTGCCGGCCGCCGTTGCCCTGCTGGGCGTTCTTGCTGCCCTATTCCTGCTTGACGGTGTGACGGAGGCTTCAGTCGGATAGCACGGCTTCAGTCGAATAGCACCGCCGGGTTGAGGAAGCCGGTCGGGTCCAGCGCAGCCTTGATCGAGCGCATGACGGCGATATCGGTTGGCTCCCGCGACATTGACAGGTAAGCCCGTTTGCGGCTGCCGACCCCGTGCTCGGAACTGACATTCCCGTCGTGAGCGGCGATCAGCGCCATCATCTCCGGGTAGATGGCCGCCTCCTCGTCGGCTGAACACCCGAGCAGGTTGAGGTGCAGATTTCCCTCGCCGATATGGCCGAACAACACCGCCCTGGCGCTCGGCGCCACCCGGGCCGTCAACGCGGCGGCTCGCGCGGCGAAGGCCGCGACAGCTGGAACCGGGAGCGCCACATCGAATTTCAACGGCGGTCCGAACAGTCCGACCACCTCGGCCAGCGACTCGCGGACCTGCCAGAGCCGCTGCATCCCGGCGGTGTCGAGTCCCACCGCGGGCTCGCCCGTCAGCGCGGCGCCGTCAAGGCTCGCGGCCAGCAGATCACCCTGATCGGTGTCGCCGGCCAACTCGACCAGCAGCAGCCAGGTCCCCGTCACCGGCACCTCGAGATTCAGCCGCTCCGCGCCCAGTGCGGCGGCCCCGCCGTCGACGAGTTCGAGTGCGGCGACCGTTTCGAGGTCGCCCAGCCGCCGCGCCGCCGTCAGCAGGGACGGCAGGTCGGCGAAGCCGCACAACGCGACGATCCGATGCGCAGGGATGCGGTGCAGCCGCAGTTCCACCTCGGTGATCACCCCCAGCGTGCCCTCGGCGCCGACGAACAATCGGGTCAGGTCATATCCGGTGTTATCGCAGCGGACTCGCGCGTGTCGGCGCAGCAGCGACCCGTCCGGCAGGGCGACCTGTAGGCCGAGCACCTGCTCGGCCATGTTTCCGTAACGCACCGTGCGCAGCCCACCGGCGTTGGTCGAGGCCATGCCGCCGATGGTCGCCGAGTCCCGGGCGGCGAGGTCGACGCCGATGCGCAGCCCGGCCGCGGCGGCCACGCGCTGGGCCGCCGCCAGCGTCACCCCTGATGCGGCCGTGAGCGTGCGTCCGGCTTGGTCGACCTCGCCGACATCGGTGAGCCGTTCGGTCGAGAGCAGCACGTCGTCATGCTCGGGGACCGTCCCGGCCACCAGCGACGTGCGCCCACCTTGGACCGTCACCGGGGCGCCGGCATCGCGGCAGGCCCGCAACACCGCGGCCACCTCTCCGGCGTTACCCGGACGCACCAGCGCGGCGGCGGTGCCGCGGTAGCGGCCGGTCCAGTCGACACTGCGGGTGGCCAGGACATCCGGGTCGGTGCTGACATGGGCCGCGCCGACGATCCGGGCCAGCCGGTCGATCACGTCCGGTCAGCGCTTGAGCGGGCTGTAGAACACCAATCCATTGCCCTTGTTGTCGTAGACCACCGCGCGACGCTCGTGGGCGTCGTCGTACGGGCCTTTGACGATGCCTCCGCCGCTGGCCTCCACCGCCGCGGCCGCGGCGTCGACGTCGGCGGTCTTGATTCCCACCACCACCTGGCCGGGAATCGGGTGGTCGATTGCGGTGGCCAGTGCCACCGTGACCGACCCGCCGTCGAGGGCGGCGAAATGGGCTCCGTCGCGGAACTTCACCGGCATTCCCAGGGTTTCGCTGTAGAACTTGATCGACTCATCCAGATCATCGGTGGACAGGATCACCATCCGGACATCGTGTTCGCTCACCAGTACTCCTCCATCTTGTGGTGTTCAGCCCCGTGGTGTTCAGCCCCGTGGTGTTCAGCGCCGGGGTCCTCAGCCGGTGCTCCCGATCAATTCGACGCCATTGCCGTTCCACCGGAATCGCACCACACTCGACAGTCCCATTCCACCGTCGAACCTCAGCGCGACGGTGTCGCCGGTGCTCTGGCTGAGGTCGATCCCGTTGAACCCGTAGGTATCCGGCACCCCGGTGGGGATGAACTTGCCGAGATGAAAGAGCACCGCGCGGGTGTTGGGGTTCTCGGCGTTGGTGTTGGCCTTGATGATGATCGCCGAGAGTGGGGCGCACTCGGTGTAATTGCCCGCCACCGGTTCGGGGTTCCAGGCCTGGCCGCTGCGCGGGTCGCGGGGGAGTTCGGAGACGGCCTTCGCGATCGCCGGCGCACCGAGGTTGACCGCGCACGGGTCCGGCGGCGGGGGACCGGGCGGGGCGGCCAGGCCGGCATCCTGACTGGGACCGGGGGCGCCGGTCGCCGGCATCGAGGTCGGCAGCGGCGTCTTGGACACCGTCGAGTCACCCGAACCGCAACCCGTCACCAGCACGCCGAGGGCCGCGGCGGCGACCGCCGCGCGCGTCAGCCCCCTGATCGGGCGGGCCTGTTGTCCCTGCCACACATCGCGCCACGGTACCGGCCGACTAGACTGCAGACCCAATGACAGCGCCGCAGACCTTCGAAGACCTAAACATCCACCCCGCGGTTCTTCAGGCGGTGGTCGACGTTGGTTATGAGACCCCGTCGGCCATCCAGGCCGCCACCATTCCGGCATTGCTGGCCGGTTCAGACGTCGTGGGACTCGCCCAGACCGGCACCGGTAAAACCGCCGCGTTCGCCATCCCGGTGCTCTCTCGCATCGACGCCGACAGCAAGAACACCCAGGCTCTGGTACTCGCTCCGACCCGGGAATTGGCGTTGCAGGTCGCCGAGGCGTTCGGCCGCTATGCCGCGCACCTGCCGGGCATCGCCGTGCTGCCGATCTACGGCGGGCAGTCCTACACCGTGCAACTGGCCGGCCTGCGCCGCGGTGCGCATGTGGTGGTGGGCACCCCGGGCCGGGTGATCGACCACCTCGAACGCGGAACGCTCGACCTGTCGCACCTGGACTACCTGGTGCTCGACGAGGCCGACGAGATGCTGCAGATGGGCTTCGCCGAGGACGTGGAACGCATCCTTGCCGACACCCCCGAGTACAAGCAGGTGGCGCTGTTCTCGGCGACGATGCCACCGGCCATCCGCCGGATCACCGGCAAGTATCTGCACGATCCGGTCGAGGTCACCGTCAAGGCCAAGACTGCGACCGCGGAGAACATCACCCAGCGCTACGTACAGGTGGCCGGCCCGCGCAAGATGGACGCTCTGACCCGGATCCTCGAGGTCGAGGACTTCGAGGCGATGATCGTCTTCGTCCGCACCAAGCAGGCCACCGAGGAGGTTGCGGAGAAGCTGCGGGCGCGGGGTTTCGCCGCGGCGGCGATCAACGGCGACGTTCCGCAGGCCGTGCGCGAGCGGACCATCGCGGCGTTGAAGGATGGCAGTGTCGACATCTTGGTCGCCACCGACGTGGCCGCCAGAGGCCTTGACGTGGAACGTATTTCGCACGTCCTGAACTACGACATACCGCACGACCCGGAGTCGTACGTGCACCGGATCGGGCGCACCGGGCGGGCGGGCCGGTCGGGCACCGCTTTGTTGTTCGTCTCGCCGCGGGAGCGTCATCTGCTCAAGAGCATCGAGAAGGTGACTCGCCAGCCGGTCACCGAGGTGGCGCTGCCGTCGGTCGAGGACGTCAACGCCCAGCGGGTCGCGAAGTTCCGCGACTCGATCAACGATGCGATAGGCGGACCGGGTTTCGACACCTTCCGCCGCCTCGTCGAGGCCTACGAACGCGACAACGACGTGCCGATGGCCGATATCGCCGCCGCGCTGGCGGTGCTGTCCCGCGACGGCGCGGAGTTCCTGATGACCGAACCGCCGCCACTGCCCGAACGTAAACACCGCGAGGACCGGCCAGATCGTGAGCGCGCTCCCCGCAAGGTGCGCGACGACTTGGCCACCTACCGCATCGCGGTGGGCAAGCGGCACAAAGTCGGGCCGGGTTCCATCGTCGGGGCGATCGCCAACGAGGGCGGTCTGCACCGCAGCGACTTTGGGCATATCACCATCAAGGCCGACCACTCGTTGGTGGAACTGCCGGCCAGGCTCCCCCGGGAGGCCTGGAAGAAGCTGGAGAACACCCGGATCTCAGGTGTGCTGATCGACCTCAAACCCGACCGCTCCGGTAAGCCCCGTCGCCCCAAGGCATGACCGCCGCCGGCGAGGTCGATCAGGGCGGACTGGAAGCGGTTTCGACGGTCGACCGGGTCGCCTCGCTGACGGGAGTGCGTGCGTTGGCGGCCCTCCTGGTGGTGGCCACCCACGCCGCGTACACCACCGGTAAGTACACCCACGGGTACGCCGGACTCGTCTACTCCCGCATGGAGATCGGCGTGCCGATCTTCTTCGTACTGTCCGGGTACCTGCTGTTCGGTCCGTGGGTGCGGGCCGCTGCGGCGGGGTCGTCGTCGCCGTCGGTGCGCCGTTACGCCTGGCATCGGGTGCGGCGCATCATGCCGGCCTACGTGGTGACCGTTCTGGTCGCCTACGTGATCTATCACTTCCGCGAGGCCGGCCCCAATCCCGGCCACAGTTGGTACGGATTGCTCCGCAACCTGTCGCTGACCCAGATCTACACCGATGCCTACATGTTCTCCCACTTGCACCAGGGCCTCACCCAGATGTGGAGCCTGGCCGTGGAAGTGGCCTTCTACGTGGCACTTCCGGTGCTGGCGTTCGTGCTCCTGGTGGTGCTGTGCCGACGGCGGTGGCAGCCCCGGTTGCTGCTGGCCGGACTGTTCGCGCTCGCCTTGATCAGCCCGGCGTGGATGGCGTTCGTGCACACCGCGCACGGCCTGCCCGACGGCGCCCGACTATGGCTGCCCGGCTATCTGGCCTGGTTCATCGGCGGCATGATGCTCACGGTGCTCGCCGTGATGGGTGTGCGCTGCTACGGGTTCATCGCCGTCCCCTTGGCGGTGGTGTGCTACTTCATCGCCGCGACCCCGATCGCGGGAGAGCCGACGACCTCGCCGACCGGACTGGCCCAGGCGGTCACCAAGACGGTGTTCTTCGCGGTCATCGCAGCCCTTGTGGTCGCTCCGCTGGTATGCGGTGACACAGGTTGGTACTCAAAGGTTTTGGCAAGCCGACCCATGGTGTGGCTCGGCGAGATCTCCTACGAGATATTCCTGGTGCACCTGATCCTGATGGAAGTCGCGATGGTGGAGATCCTGCACTGGCGGGTCTACACCGGATCGATGCCGGCATTGTTCGCCGTCACGATGGCGCTGAGCGTGCCGGCTGCCTGGCTGCTGCACCGCCTCACCCGGGTTCGTAACTAGGGTCCGGCGGCCGCCTGCGGGCAGCGCCGGCGCAGCGCGTCGACGACGGTGTCGGCGTCGGCGCGCGATACCGGCAGCACCCAGTTCCGGCCGGCGTCGTCCTCGACGACGATGTGCAGGCCGGTCCGCGCCGATCCGTCGTCCGGGGACCAGGAGGCGACCGGGACGGCCCGGGCGACCAGTAGCCGGATCGAGCGGATGGTGTGCGGATCCTCAGTCAGCGTCCGGCGCAACCGGCTGACGTGCCGCTGTTGGCGCCAGAAGACGGCATAGGCGAGCAGCACCGCGACCGCGCCGAAGAACGCCATGCCCACGGCACCGCCGATCCGCCACCCCCAGCCACCCGTCCACATCGCCGGGTCCGCAGCGATACCGGCGACCAGCAGAAGGCACAACACGGCGGTGACGCCCATCGCCACCCGCAGCCGGTTCGAGGATCGGGATACCCGGGCCAGTAGGGAGTCGAGGCCGGGGTCGTTCACCGGAGGTAGCGCTCGCCGAACCGGGTGCCCGTGACGTCGTTGCGGATCTCCTTGATGAAGGGCTCCAGCCCGGCCGGTCCGGAGCGTTCCCAGCGGTCAGCCTCCTCCGGAGTCAGCAACAGCGACCGTTCATAGATCCCCACTGTGCCGCACACCACATCCAGCAGCAGCAGGTCGTCCTCGGTTCGCCACAGCGTCCATGACCATGTCTCGTCATGCAGCTTCTCGGCTCGCACGGATGTCACGCTACCGCCGGCCGGATTGCTCGGCAGGTGAGAGTCCGGCCGGTAGAAGTACTGGGAGGACGAATTCTTCGAGGATCGCCCGCTCGTCGTCGGCGTCGCGGCCGGGGGAGATGAGCAGGGAGGTCACCACGCGGACCAGCCAGCGGGCCCGCCGGTCCGCCTTCTCAGGTTCGGCGGGACCCAACGACCGAACGAAGGCAGCGGTCAGGGCGTGTATCGCCACCGAGGACCCAGCCGCCTCGGCGCCCGCCGAGGTGTTCCTGAACCAGGCTGACAGGGCTGGGCTTTCGCGTACGGAGTGCAGCGACTCGGTGAGGCCGGTGAGCAGCTTCTGCCGAGGGTCGGCGATCCCGGCCATCCGCTCGGACAGCCGGGCCGCGACGGCCCGGGCCTCGCGGTGCACAAACGCGCCGTGCAGGGCCGCGCGGTTCTCGAAGTAGCGGTACAGCGTCGCGCGGGAACAGCCGGCCGCGCGGGCGATGTCCTGCATCTCCACGGCATCCACGCCGCGTTCGGCGAACAGTTCCCCGGCCGCGTCCAGGATGCGCGCGCTGTCCACGGTCAGCCCATCTGGACCGGCACCGCCAGGGGCCGGCGAACGTAACTGCCTGGTGCCCAGACGATTCCGGCTTCGTCGACGTTGAAGTCGGAGCATCGGGTCAGCAACTCGGTCAGCGCCACCCGCGACTGCATCCGGGCGGCCGCGGCGCCCAGACAGTGATGCGCTCCATGGCTGAAGGTCAG
>JAUPLT010000370.1 GCA_030836785.1 Actinomycetota bacterium | reverse complement strand
CGAGGCGCTTGGCGTCGTACTCGGCCTGGGTGACCGCGCCGGTCGCGCGCAGCGTCTCCAGTTCCTGTAACCGCTCGGAGACGGTCGGCGGCGGCGGGGTGTAGATCGGCAACGGCGACGGAGACGGCGCCTCGGCGGACGGGCCAGGTGTCGTGGGCTGTGCCGCGCCGTCCTTCGCGGCCCGTCGGACGATATCGATGACCTGCTGGCGCACAGCGGGATTGGACCGGATATCGATGGTGCCGCCCAGTGGGATTCCGTTGACGTGCAACACGTTGAGGATCTGCAGCAGCGAGTCCTCGCGGCCGGTCAGGTTATAGGTCCTGCGGTCCTCGTCGACGGTGAACTCCGCGGGCACCGCCCCGGCCAGCAGTGCGCTGGCGTTCCAATCGATTTCATAGTTCTGGGTGCCGGGCTCGACCAGCGCCATCAGCGTGTGGCCGTTGAGCACCCGCATTCGGGCCGGACTGGCCGGAACGGTCAGTTGAGTGTCGAATCCGGCGGTGCCGGGCATGTCGACGTGCAGGTCGACCTTGATCATCTGCTGCTCGTTGACGAAAAGCGAGGTGTCGCGGATTCCGGTGATCCGGGCCGCGCAGAGCACCCCGGTCCGGGTCAGCTGCTCGTGCCGGGCCGCGGATCTCGCGCCGGAACTGGTCAGGGCGAGTGCGGCCAGCACGTCGACCGCGGTGACCACCAGACCGGTCCAGAACATCCAGTTCAGTTCGGGCCTGGCCATCGGACCCAAGGCGAAGTAGACCACCAGGAAGATCGGGCCGACAAGACCGCCGCACAGCAGCACGATCCCCTGGTTCTTGAGGTAGCGGGCCAGCATCAGTACGCCGTTTCGTCGTTGGGGATCCGCATCGGCTCATTCGAGAGGTTCACGATGCGCCAGGTGAAGTTCACGTGATCGAACCCACCCCAGGCCTGCGCCGCCTCACCCCCCAGGAAACCGACAACTCCGTAGATCTGGCGGTTGTCCAGATACTGGCCGATTCCGCGGGAGCGCAGCACCTCCGAGCCGATGACGTACTCGACACGTCCGGACCCGTCATCGAAGCAGAGTTGGTCCAGCACGTCGGACCGAACGAAGTACGCGGTGTGAACCACATCGACCAGGATGAAGCCGCGAACCCGGCCAGTCAGAATCTGGGTGTACTCCGGCAAGCCCACAATCGCGTAGCCATCGGAGTCCGCCCGGGGAAAGAAGTTCGAATACTCGGTGTACGGGGTGCGGACCATCGGAGCGACGACCGGCAGACCTGAGTCAAACATGTTCTCGATGGTGGTGGGGACGACAAAGGTGTCCGCATCTGCCACGAAGTAATGGCACCCCAACCGGCGGGCATGATCCACCGAAGCCTGACGGATCTGTCCCAGCACCCGAAAACGGTGCACGTCCCATTCGTGATGGCCGTAATGCCGAAGGCCGCCGAGATCGGCGTAGTCGACGGTCACCGACTTGTAGAAACGACCATTCGCATCGATCCACCGGCGGAGCACCTCGACGGTGTTGTCCGAAGAGTCGTTCGCGCGAACGTAAAGGTGAATCCGCTCCTTGGGGAACGTCTGAATTTCCAAGCAGGACAGGTACAGCGGAAGCGTGACCGCCTTGTCCTTCGCGAGAATCGCGACGACGACGTCATCGCTGCTGCTCATCATCCCCGCGTGGTCAGAACGGCAGACCCATCATCCGGGTCAGGCTGGGCGGCTGGAAGATCGCGCCGATACCACCGAGAACCGCTCCTGCGATCGCAAGCCCGACGATGCCGCCGGCGATTCCGCCGACCACCTCCTCGGGGCGCGGCAACTGGGGCGGCGGGGGCAGACCGGGCATCGGGAGCGACGGCAGCCCTGGCAGCGCGGGTAGCGCCGCCGCGCCGAGCGCCATCCCACCCACCACCTGCTCGGGAGTCGGCAGCAGCGGTGGCGCGGGCAACGGCGGCAGGGCCGCCACCCCGATGCCGGAGGGAGTCGCAGCCATCGCCGCGAAAGCCGCTGTCAGTCCGGTCAAGTCCGGCACCGGAGGCAGTTGGGCTGCCGCTGCGGCGGCCGTCAGCGTCTCCACCGCGGCCGCGGCCGTCGGCGCGGCGACCAGTGCGGGCAACACTGCCTGCAATTCGTTGAGCACTCCCTGGCCGTTGTTGGTCAGCGCTGCGTAGAGGATCAGATCACCGAGAAGCACGGCCCCGGTGTTCAACACGGCCACCGTCGCACCCACCGACGTTCCCAACACGGAGTTCGTGATGTTGACCGCCTGGGCGGTGTTCTGCGCCGCCACCAACGGGGCCACCAGCGCGGGCCAGTCGACGACTGCGCCGGGCGGCAGATCTGACGCAGAGGGCAGTTGGAAGGCCGGCAAGGCGGGCACGGTACCTGAACTCGGAGTAAAGGCGGCCGACGTGGAGAACATATCCGCCGCTGAGCCGGACGGCATCGACGAATCGCCGCCCGACAGAAGCGCCGAGGCGTCGTCTCCGCCGCCGAGGCCGAACATGGATAGGTCCGCTTCGCCCAAGGACGGCTCAGGCTCCGCCGGGGGCGGCGGCACGCTGGCGGCCGGAGGCTCGACCGGCTTCAGCGCCGCCGGGGTCGACGGCACGTCATGACCGGAGAACAACAGCACCGTGGCACCGCCGATCAGGGAGAGCACCAGCGACGCAGCGGTCCCGACGGCGACCGCCGAACGCTTCCGATCCGTGCTGAACATGCTCACCCTTTCCGGTGCGGTGACGCCGTCGCGAACCTTCGTCGCCCCAAACCTTCATTCTAGCAACCTGCGACGGCACACCCCGAATCGCGAAAAGCGGCGCCCGTCTTTCGACGGACGCCGCTTTCGCAGCAGTTCGGCAGAGATCTACTTGATGATCTTGGTAACCCGGCCGGCGCCGACGGTGCGGCCACCCTCGCGGATCGCGAAACGCAGACCCTCGTCCATGGCCACCGGCTGGATGAGCTTCACCGAGATGTCGGTGTTGTCACCCGGCATAACCATCTCCGTACCCTCCGGCAGCGTGACCACGCCGGTCACGTCGGTGGTGCGGAAGTAGAACTGCGGACGGTAGTTGTTGAAGAACGGCGTGTGCCGCCCGCCCTCGTCCTTGGACAGGATGTAGACGCTGCCCTCGAACTCGGTGTGCGGGGTGGTGGTGCCGGGCTTCACGATGACCTGGCCGCGCTCGACGTCCTCGCGCTTGACGCCACGGACCAGCAGACCGACGTTGTCGCCGGCCTGACCCTGGTCGAGCAGCTTGCGGAACATCTCGACACCGGTGACCGTGGTCTTGGTGACGCCCGGACGGATGCCGACGATCTCGACCTCTTCGTTGACGTTGACCACACCGCGCTCGACACGACCGGTCACCACGGTGCCACGGCCGGTGATGGTGAAGACGTCCTCGACGGGCATCAGGAACGGCTTGTCGGTCTCGCGGACCGGGTCCGGGATCGACTCGTCGACAGCGTCCATCAGCTCTTCGACGCTCTTGACCCACTTCTCGTCACCCTCGAGGGCCTTCAGCGCCGACACCCGGATAACCGGGGCATCCTCGTCGAAGTCCTGGGCGGCCAGCAGCTCGCGGACCTCCAGCTCGACGAGCTCGAGCAGCTCCTCGTCGTCGACCATGTCGGCCTTGTTCAGCGCCACCAGGATGTACGGCACGCCGACCTGGCGGGCCAGCAGCACGTGCTCGCGGGTCTGCGGCATCGGACCGTCGGTGGCGGCGACCACCAGGATTGCGCCGTCCATCTGGGCGGCACCGGTGATCATGTTCTTGATGTAGTCAGCGTGACCGGGTGCGTCGACGTGCGCGTAGTGACGCTTGTCGGTCTGGTACTCCACGTGGGAGATGTTGATGGTGATACCGCGCTGACGCTCCTCGGGCGCGTTATCGATCTGGTCGAATGCACGCGACTCGTTCAGGTTGGGGAACTTGTCGTGCAGAACCTTGGTGATCGCCGCGGTCAGCGTGGTCTTGCCGTGGTCAACGTGACCGATGGTCCCGATGTTGACGTGCGGCTTCGTCCGCTCGAACTTCGCCTTCGCCACTTCTGTGTCCTCCTGGACTTGTTGGTGCTTGTTTTAAGCAGGTTTGTTTTATTCAGTTGTGTTGCCGTGCATCGGCTTTGGACTACGCGCCCGACCCGATTGGGCCGTTCACTTCGTTCACTGGCCCAAATCTGATCGGCCGTTCACTTCGTTCACTGGCCCAAATCTGAT
>JAUPLT010000369.1 GCA_030836785.1 Actinomycetota bacterium | reverse complement strand
CGGAGTGACGCTCCTTGAAACCGGTCTGCAACCAGCGGTCCCACATTGTCACCGGGCCGATCGACGAGGCGCCCAGGTAGGTCCGATTGGCGTCCAGGAAGCTCACCTGCACCGAGGCGGCCGACGGGTTGAACAGGTAGCCGCCGAGCCAGCCGCTGAGGTTGTAGTTGACCCCACCGAGGTCGATGTCGGCGCCGATGGTGCTCAGGTCGACGGTCTGGGTCAGCGTCGCGGTGGCCACGTTGCCGCCGCCGAAGAACTGCGCGCCACCGTTCGGCGGGCCGCTGCTGGCCTGCGGGTAACCCATGAACGTCGGCAGGGTGGGCATGGCGAAGCTGACCCCGGTCGGCCAGCTGTTGCGGCTGGCGCCGTACTCGATCACCGTCGGGGTGCCGGTCAGCTCCCAACCCGGAATGCTGACCGCGCTGTTGCCCGACGGCGAATCGTCGCCGAACTCCGCGCCTGGGTTCAGCAGCAGGTTGGGGCTCACGACCAGGCTGTTACCGACCGCGGACGCGGCGACCCGACCCGACCCGACCTGCTCGAATTCCCGGCGCGCGGCGGCCAGCACCGCAAACGCCAGCGCCGCCTGGCCAGGATTGCCGCCCGAACCCGAACCCGGCAGACCGCCGACCCCGGTCACCGTGTGAGCACTCGACGCGATCACCTCGGCCCGCGCCGCCGCCCGCCCAGCGCGGGTCGCCACAAACACCGCAACCGGGGCCTCCGCAGTCGGAGCCACCGCCACCGGCACCACCGCGGTCACCGACAGAACCTCGTCGGGAACCTCGACCCCCACCGCAGCCGAAGCCACCGACTCTGCCGCAGCAGCGCTGACCGCAGTCGCCGCCGGCCGCACCGCACTGGCCGCCGCAGCCGGGGCGCCATTGTCCTGCTTCGCGGAATCACCGCCCAGCGCCGCAGCCCGAGTCGACCCGGAGCGCCCCGTCGACTCCGTCCCGGAAGGCGCCGCCCCGGAAGACCCGGCCCCCACACCGCCACGCTTCCCGGTCCCTGCGTTGGCGCGCGCCGAACCGCTCTCCGACGACGACGCGGCCGACGTCGTCGCCGAACCAGCCCCGTCATCCTCCGCCGGAGCCGCCGAAGCGGTGCACGCCGGACCCGCCAGGGCCCACCCAATCCCGAGCGCAACAGCCAGCGCCCCCATACGACCAACGTTCACTGCGGGTTCCTATCTTTCTCTTTGTTCAGACCAGCACGGCGGCGGGCGGGACGGGCAGTAAGACAGCGGAAGACGGCGGCGGCAGCGGCGGATCCGACGGTGGGATCACCCCGGAGCCGGTCAGCGTGGCGACCACGCGGGCCACGGCCTGGGTGGTGCCGACCAGGATGTCGCCGACGATCTGGACGACGAACTCGGCGACCCCGGCCAGCGCACTGACCAGGAAGATGTCCGCGTCGACGATGTCCTGCAACTGGCCGGTGACGGTGTTGACGAATCCGTCGAGGAAGTACGGGATCGACGCGAACACCGTCCGCACACCCAGAGCGATGTCATCCCCGATGTTCGGGTAGCCGTACATGCCGATCGCGTCGTTGAGCGCCTGCTTGAGGTCGATGGGGTCGACGATGCTGGTGACCTTGGTCTGCAACGGGACTCCGTCGAAGTCCGACCGACTCGGCGCACCGAAGAGGTTCACGATCGTCGGGGTGACGTCGGCGTTGGTGTAGCCCAGGTTCTGCTTGCCGTCGTTGGCGCCGTCACCCTCGAGGTCGAACATCACGAACGATGACGTTTCGTTGGGCGACTGGAAGCCGTGCCCGAAGCCGACCGACTGCTGATGGCCGTGATCGGTGGTCACGATCACCGTCCACTCCTGTCCGGGGTTCGCCGTCTCCCAGGCGTCGATCGCGTCCATGATGCGGGCGATGTTCTCGCTGGTGTTCAGCACCGCGGCGACGTATTCCGGGGAATCGCCGCCGTGGGCATGGCCGGCTTCGTCGACGGCGACCTGGTAGGAGAACACGAAGGTCGAGTCCGCGGCCTGGGTGGCGTTGATCCGGGCGATCGTCGCATCGACGACGAGGTCGTCGGTGTCCTCCCAGCTGTTACTGAACCCGACGAACACATTGTCGGCTGGGGCCACCGGGTAGCTGCCCGCCCCGGCGATGTCGTTGATGTACTGCCAGTTGGCGAACACCGCGGTGTTGATCGAGGAGTCGAAGTACTCCAACTGGTTGAACACCGTGGGCCACGGGATGTACGGCGCCGGGTCGAACAGGTTGTTGATCACCCCGGACTTGTTGTCCCACACGCCGGTCAGGATGGTGGTCCAGGACGGGCCGGAGATGGTGGTGTGCCCGACGATGCTCGTCGCGCCGGTCAGGCTCTGATCCATCACAACCCGGAAACCGCTGTTCGGCTCGTCGTAGGCGTACTCGAGGATCTTGCTGAGGTTCGTTCCGTCGACGCCGATCAGCAGCACGTGAGTGGGGTCGGGATCGCCGACCTGAGAGGCAGTGACACTGGCGCTGCGGCTGCGACTGGCGGTCGAGGCTGGGGTGACGGTGAGCGCGCCGGCAGCCCCGGCGAGCGTCTGCGTCACGCTGCCCGCGGCGGCCCGGTTGCCGGCCGGCTTCGTGGCGACGGGCCAGGGAGTCGCGACTGGCGTACTCGCCGCCGCCGGAACGGTGATCCGGTCGGCAAGGTCGACCGCGGCGCCTGGGGCGTCCGAAACGGGCACGGCCACTCGGGCGGCGGCGCGTGCGG
>JAUPLT010000368.1 GCA_030836785.1 Actinomycetota bacterium | reverse complement strand
GCCCGTGCCCGTGCCCGTGCCCGTGCCCGTGCCCGTGCCCGAAGCGTCAGAACCCGCGCCCGCCGGTGACGGCTCTCCGTACGTCACCCCACTGGTCCGCAAGCTGGCCATGGAGAACAGTGTCGACCTGGCCGCGGTGAAGGGCACCGGGGTCGGCGGCCGGATCCGCAAACAGGACGTGCTGGCTGCCGCACAAGCAAAGCAGGCACCCAGTGCAACCGCTCCCCCTGCCGCCTCGGCGCCGGCAGCCGCCCCGTCGGGGGCGTCGGCGGCCGCTGCTGCCGGCCCGTCCCCGCTGGCGCACCTGCGCGGAACCACTCAAAAGGCCAACCGGATCCGTCAGATCACCGCGAAGAAGACCAGGGAGTCTCTGCAGGCCACGGCTCAGCTCACCCAGACCCACGAGGTCGATATGACCAAGATCGTGGGTCTGCGAGCCCGGGCCAAGAAGGAGTTCGCCGAGCGCGAGGGCGTCAACCTGACCTACCTGCCGTTCATCGCCCGCGCGGTGATCGACGCACTCAAGGCGCACCCGAACGTCAACGCCAGCTACAACGAGGGCACCGGCGAGATCACCTACTACGACGCCGAACACCTCGGCTTCGCGGTCGACACCGAGCAGGGCCTGCTCTCCCCGGTGGTGCACAACGCCGGTGACCTGTCGCTGGCGGGCCTCGCCCGCGCCATCAACGACATTGCCGCCCGGGCGCGATCGGGCGGTCTCAAACCCGATGAGTTGTCCGGTGGCACCTTCACCATCACCAACATCGGCAGTCAGGGTGCTCTCTTCGACACCCCGATCCTGGTTCCGCCGCAGGCGGCGATGCTGGGCACCGGCGCAATCGTCAAACGGCCCCGGGTGATCGTCGATGAAATGGGCAACGAGTCCATCGGGGTGCGGTCGGTCTGCTACCTGCCGCTCACCTACGACCACCGACTCAACGACGGGGCAGACGCCGGACGCTTCGTCACCACGATCAAGCGACGGCTGGAAGAGGGTGCCTTCGAAGCCGAACTCGGGCTGTAGCGGTGGCCCGGAAGCCACGAGCCACGGAACCCCGCACCATCGCGATCGCCGGCTCGTCCGGCCTGATCGGCTCGGCTCTGGTCGCTGCGCTGCGTGCGAGTGGACATCGCGTCGTGCGCATCGTGCGACGGGGTGCGGCGAACAGCGACGAGCTGGAATGGCATCCCGATGACGACGACTTCGATCCGGACGATCTGGCCGGGGTGGACGCGGTAGTCAATCTCTGCGGCGTCGGGGTCGGCGATCGGCGCTGGTCCGGGGCGTTCAAGCAGAGCCTGCGAGACAGCCGGATAGACCCCACCGAAGTGATCTCCGCTGCGGTGGCAGAGGCGGAGATTCCCATCCTGGTCAACGCCAGCGCGGTCGGCTACTACGGCGACACCGGAGATCGCGTCATCGACGAGTCCGCTCCCGCCGGCGACGGATTCCTGGCCGGATTGTGCGCCGATTGGGAAGCCGCCACCCGGCCCGCCCAGCAGGCCGGGACCCGGGTTGTGTTGGCCCGAACCGGGTTGGTGCTCTCCCCCGGCGGCGGGCTGTTGAGCCGGCTGCGTCCGCTGTTCGCCCTCGGTCTGGGCGGTCGGCTGGCCGGCGGGCGGCAGTACATGCCCTGGATCAGCCTCGAGGACGAGGTTCGGGCACTGGAGTTCGCGCTCGACACCCCGGCGCTGTCCGGTCCGGTGAACTTCACCGGACCGGCCCCCGTCACCAATGCGGAGTTCACCGCCGCGATGGGCCGGGCGCTAAACCGTCCCGCGCCGTGGACGGTGCCGGGATTCGCACTGCGCACCCTGCTCGGGGAGTTCGCCGACGAGGGCCTGCTGGGCGGGCAGCGAGCCGTGCCCGCCGCATTGGAGGGAGCCGGATTCGTCTTCCACCACAAGACCATCGGCGAGGCCTTGACCTACTCGATGGGCGCCCACTCGATGGGCGCCTGAGCGGCGTACCGTCAGCACCGTGGCGCGGTCAGTGCGGTTCGGGGCAGCACCGATCGACGTCCGGGCGCTGGGCAGCGTCGACTATGAGCAGGCCTGGCAATTACAGCGGGACCTGGCCGACGCGAGGCTGGCGGGTGGTCCGGACACGCTGCTGCTGCTCGAGCATCCGCCGGTCTACACCGCGGGCAAGCGCACCGATCCCGGCGAACGACCGGCGGACACCATTCCCGTCGTCGACGTCGATCGCGGCGGGAAGATCACCTGGCATGGCCCCGGCCAACTGGTCGGCTATCCGGTGATCCGCCTCGCTGAGCCGTTGGACGTCGTCAACTACGTTCGCCGCCTTGAGGATTCACTGATTCTTGTGTGCGCGAGCCTGGGACTGGACGCCATCCGGGTGGCGGGCCGGTCAGGCGTCTGGCTACCCGCCTCGGCGGGCCGGCCGGAGCGCAAGATCGCGGCGATCGGCATCCGGGTAGCCCGCGGGGTGGCCGTGCATGGCTTCGCCCTGAACTGCGACTGCGACCTCGCGGCATTCTCGGCGATCGTGCCGTGCGGGATCCGCGACGCCGGGGTCACCTCACTGAGCGCCGAACTGGGCCGGCAGGTAGGGGTCGACGAGGTTCGTGACCACGTCGCCACCGCAGTCTGCCAAGCGCTCGACGGCAACCTCGTACCATCGCAGGCATGAGCGTGGATCGGGATGGCCGGAAGCTGCTCCGCCTGGAGGTGCGCAACGCCGAGACTCCCATCGAACGCAAGCCGCCATGGATCAAGACCCGCGCCCGGATGGGCCCGGAGTACACCGCGCTGAAAGGCCTGGTCCGTCGCGAGGGTTTGCACACCGTCTGCGAAGAGGCCGGTTGCCCCAACATCTTCGAATGCTGGGAGGACCGCGAGGCCACCTTCCTCATCGGCGGCGAGCAGTGCACCCGCCGCTGCGACTTCTGCCAGATCGACACCGGAAAGCCCGCGGAACTCGACCGTGACGAGCCCCGGCGGGTGGCCGAGAGTGTCGCGGCGATGGGGTTGAAGTACGCCACCGTGACCGGGGTGACGCGCGATGACCTGCCTGATGGCGGGGCATGGCTGTATGCCGAGACGGTCCGGGCCATCAAGGGCATCAATCCCGCCACCGGGGTTGAACTCCTCGTCCCCGACTTCAACGGAAACCCCGAGCAACTCGAGGAGGTCTTCGCCTCCCGTCCAGAGGTGTTGGCGCACAACCTCGAAACGGTGCCGCGGATTTTCAAGCGGATCCGCCCGGCGTTCCGCTATCAGCGCAGCCTGGACGTGCTCAGCGCCGCCCGGGAGGCGGGTCTGGTCACCAAGAGCAACCTCATTCTCGGTATGGGCGAGACAATCGAGGAGGTGCGCACCGCGCTGGCCGACCTGCATGGCGCAGGTTGCGACATCGTCACCATCACCCAGTACCTGCGCCCGTCGCCCCGCCACCATCCGGTGGAACGCTGGGTGCACCCGGATGAGTTCACCGACCTGGCCGGCTACGCCGAGGGCCTGGGCTTCGCCGGTGTGCTCGCCGGCCCGCTGGTTCGCTCGTCCTACCGGGCCGGGCGGCTCTACCAGCAGGCCGCGGAGTCGCGCAGGCCCGACCGTATTGTGGACAGTTATGGCGAAGTCCCGCACCCCCGCTGAGGTCAAAGCAGCCAAAGCCGAAGCCAAGGCGGCCCGCAAGGCGGCGTCGAAGCAACGCCGCGTCCAAATCTGGCAGGCGTTCAATATCCAGCGCAAAGAGGACAAGCGGCTGCTGCCGTACATGGTCCTCGGGTTCCTGCTCGCCGTCGGCGTTTCAGTGGCGTTCGGGGTCTGGGCGGGCGGTTTCTCCGTCTACCTGATGCCCGTGCTCGGGGTCGTGCTCGGCTTACTCGTGGCGTTCGCCATCTTCGGTCGGCGCGCCCAGAAGAACGTCTACCGCAAAGCCG
>JAUPLT010000367.1 GCA_030836785.1 Actinomycetota bacterium | reverse complement strand
TCGGCGCGACGATGCTGCTGATCGTGGCGGGGGCAAACCGCGGCTCGCGCCCGTCGACCCGCGACCGGCTGCCGTGGCCCAACCGGCTGCTGGCCGCCCGCCCGCTGCTGACGCTCGGCAGCATGGCCTACTCGCTGTATCTGTGGCACTGGCCGCTGCTGATCTTCTGGCTGGCCTACACCGGCGGGGCGCACGCCGGCTTCGTCGACGGCCTGGTGATCCTGCTGGTCTCCGCGGCATTGGCCTATCTCACGATGCGCTTCGTCGAGGAACCACTGCGCAGGCCAGGTAGGCCGTCGCTTCCTGGCGCCGACGGCACCGCTGAGCGCCGGCGCGCCAAGCTGATCCGTCCCGCAACCGTCGGCGGCGCCCTGGTGGTGATACTGGGGGTGACGCTGACCGTCACCTCCTTCGGGTGGCGCAACCACGTCACTCACCTGCGGGAGAGCGGATCGGAGCTGGCCGGACTGAGCTCCAGCGGCTACCCAGGCGCCCGTGCCCTCGTCGACGGCGTCAAGGTGCCGCAGCTGCCGTTCCGGCCCACCGTGATGGAGGCCGAGGAAGATCTGCCCACCTCGACCAGCGACGGCTGCATCAGCGACTTCGACAACGCCGGGGTCATCAACTGCAGCTACGGCGACCTGACCGCGACCCGGACCATCGCGTTGGCCGGCGGCTCACACGCCGAGCATTGGATCACCGCCCTGGACATGCTGGGCAAACAGCACCACTTCAAAGTCACCACCTACCTGAAGATGGGTTGCCCGCTGACCACCGAGAAAGTGCCGCTGGTGATGGGCGACAACCGGCCCTACCCCAAGTGCCACGAGTGGAACGAACGGGTGATGGCCAAGCTCATCACCGACCGGCCGGACTTCGTGTTCACCACGTCAACGCGACCGTGGAACATCAAGCCCGGAGACACCATGCCGGGCACCTACATCGGGATCTGGAAGAAGCTGAGCGAGAACAACATTCCGATCCTGGCGATGCGCGACACCCCGTGGCTGGTGCGCAACGGCAAGCCCTTCCGGCCCGCCGACTGCCTGGCGGAGGGCGGTGACGCGGTGTCCTGCGGCGTCAAACGATCCCAGGTGCTTTCCGCCCGAAACCAGACCCTGGACTTCACCGACCGGTTCCCGCTGATGAAGGTCCTCGATATGAGCGACGCGGTGTGCCGCGAGGACCTCTGCCGAGCCGTCGAGGGCAATGTGCTCATCTACCACGACGCCCATCACTTCTCGGCGACCTATATGCGCACCATGGCACCCGAACTCGGCCGGCAACTGGGCGAGGCCACCGGCTGGTGGTGACCCTCCGGCGTACCGGAGGCTCGGGATCCGCCCACCGGAGGCCCGAGCGTCGATAAGGTCGGATGATGCGCTCCTGGCCCGCGGCGACCACTCCCTCCCGGCTCATGGTCTGGCCCGGTACCCCCTATCCGTTAGGGGCGACATACGACGGCGCGGGCACCAACTTCTCGGTGTTCTCCGAGGCTGCCGAGAAGGTGGAACTGTGTCTGATCGGCGACGACGGCGCCGAGACCCGGATCGACCTCGATGAGGTGGACGGCTTCGTGTGGCACGCCTACCTGCCGACCGTTGCCCCGGGACAGCGCTACGGCTTCCGGGTGCACGGACCGTGGAACCCAGCCGCCGGCCTGCGCTGCGACTCCAGCAAGCTGCTGCTCGACCCGTACGGCAAGGCCTTCGACGGTAACTTCGACTTCACCCAGGCGCTCTACTCCTATGACCTCGCCGCCGCCGACCCTGCCAGCGGCGGCACCCCGCCCCGGGTCGATTCGCTGGGACACACCATGACCAGCGTGGTGATCAACCCGTACTTCGACTGGGGCTCCGATCGCGCGCCACGCACCCCCTACCACCGCACCGTCATCTACGAGGCGCATGTCAAGGGGATGACCCAAACCCACCCCGCCGTGCCCGAGGAGTTGCGTGGCACCTACGCCGGACTGGCCCACCCGGCGGTGATCGACCATCTGCTGTCGCTGAGCGTCACGGCGATCGAACTGATGCCCGTGCACCAGTTCATGCACGACAAGCGCCTGCTGGACCTGGGCCTGCGCAACTACTGGGGCTACAACACCTTCGGTTTCCTGGCTCCGCACAACCACTACGCGGCCAACCAGCGTGCCGGCGGCGCGGTCGGAGAGTTCAAGACGATGGTGCGGGCCTTCCACGACGCCGGTATCGAGGTGATCCTCGACGTCGTCTACAACCACACCGCCGAAAGCGACCACCTCGGCCCGACGATCAACTTCCGCGGTATCGACAACGCCGCCTACTACCGACTGCTCGACGGAGACCTGCGCCTCTACAAGGATTTCACCGGCACCGGCAACAGCCCCAACGCGCGGCACCCGCACACCCTGCAACTGATCATGGACTCGCTGCGGTACTGGGTGCTCGAGATGCACGTGGACGGTTTCCGGTTCGATCTCGCCTCCACCCTGGCCCGGGAGTTCTACGACGTCGACAGGCTCTCGGCCTTCTTCGATCTGGTGCAGCAGGACCCGGTGATCAGCCAGGTCAAGCTCATCGCCGAACCATGGGACGTCGGCGAGGGCGGCTATCAGGTGGGTAACTTCCCCGGCCTGTGGACCGAGTGGAACGGCAAGTACCGGGACACCGTTCGGGACTATTGGCGCGGCGAACCCGCCGCACTGGGCGAGTTCGCGTCCCGGCTCACCGGATCGTCGGACCTCTACGAGGCCACCGGGCGGCGCCCGATCGCCAGCATCAATTTCGTCACCTGTCATGACGGTTTCACCCTGGCCGACCTGGTGTCCTACAACCACAAGCACAATGAGGCCAACGGCGAGCACAACCGGGACGGTGAGAGCCACAACCGGTCGTGGAACTGCGGGGTGGAGGGTCCCACCGACGACCCGGAGATTCAGGAACTGCGGCACCGGCAGATGCGCAACATCATCGCGACCCTGATGCTCTCGCAGGGCACGCCGATGCTCAGCCACGGGGACGAAATCGGCCGCACCCAGCGCGGTAACAACAACGCCTACTGCCAAGACTCCGAACTCGCCTGGGTGGACTGGGGACTGCTGGAGCAGAACTCCGACAACCTGAACTTCACCCGCGCGGTCACCGCGTTGCGGATGAAGCATCCGGTGTTCCGCCGGCGACGGTTCTTCGACGGCAAGCCGATCCGCACCGGCAACGAGGTCCGCGACATCGCGTGGCTGACCCGCAACGGCATCGAGATGACCCCGAACGACTGGCATTCCGGCATCAAGTCGGTCGCGGTCTTCCTCAACGGCGAGGCCATCCCCGAACCCGACGAGCGCGGCGAACGGATCATCGACGACTCGTTCCTGCTGTGTTTCAACGCCCACGGCTATCCGGTGGAATTCGTCACACCGGACGGCCAGTACGCGCGGGAGTGGACCATCGTCATCGACACCGCGGACCCGACCCTCGCCGACGACCGGGTGGTGACCGCCGGACACAACCTCACGGTAGCCGCACACGCCGTCGTCGTGCTTCAAAAATCCGCCTAGCGGGAACCCGACAGCCATGCCGCAACCGGTGCTGTCCACCTACCGACTGCAGTTGCGCGGCGGAACAGGCGGTGGGCCGGGAGCTGCGTTCACCTTCGGTGATGCCGAACGGCTGGTCGACTATCTGCACGATCTGGGCGTCAGTCATCTGTATCTGTCGCCGGTGCTCACCGCCATACCAGGCTCCGAACACGGCTACGACGTCACCGACCCGACAACCGTATCGGCCGCCCTGGGCGGCCCCGAAGGACTGGCAGCGTTGTCCCGCGCCGCCCGCGCCCGCGGCATGGGCCTGATCGTCGACATCGTGCCCAACCACCTCGCCGTCGACCAGGCCCATCACAATCCCTGGTGGTGGGACGTCCTGACGCACGGCCGCGCCTCGGCGTATGCCGGGTTCTTCGACATCGACTGGTCGGCCGATCCCGAGGGACGCATCCTGCTGCCGGTGCTGGGCAGCGACGACGACCGCACCACCCTGCTGGTGGACGGCGGCGCACTGCGCTGTAACACCATGTCCTTCCCCCTCGCCCCGGGAACCGCCGACGACGGGGCACCCGGACCGGTGGTGCACGACCGGCAGCACTACCGGTTGACCGGCTGGCGTGACGGCGTCTGCGGCTACCGCCGGTTCTTCGCCGTCTCGTCGCTGGCCGGACTTCGTCAGGAAGACCCTGCGGTTTTCGACAGAACCCACACCGAGGTCGCCCGATGGCTGGCCGAGGGCCTGGTCGACGGTGTCCGGGTGGATCATCCCGACGGGTTGACCGATCCGGTCGGTTATCTGAGCCGGCTGCGTGCGGTGCTTGGGCCGCGGGCCTGGATCGTCATCGAGAAGATCCTGCAGCCGGGTGAGCCGCTCGACCCTGCCTTGCCGGTGCAGGGCGCCTCCGGGTATGACGTCCTGCGGGAGGTTGGCGGGGTCTTCCTCGACCCATCCGGCGCCACCGTGCTGGGCGACCTGGCCGACAGCGTCGGGCCACGCCGCGCCGACGGACCGGAACTGTTGCGGGAATTGAAGATCCGCACGGTGACCGGAGCGCTGGGCGGAGAGCTGTCCCGACTGTGCCGCAGCCTCGAGCAGTCCGCCGGGGCATCCCACCCGCGGTTGGCCGAGGCGGTGCCGGCCCTGCTCGCCGAGATCGGCGTATACCGGTGCGACTATCCGGTGCTGGCACCGGTGCTCGCCGAGGCGATCGCCAGGACGGTGTCGCGGCAACCTGACCTCGCCGCACCGCTGGAGATCGTCTCCGCGGCGCTGGCCGCCGACGGAGAGCCGGCGGCGCGACTGCAGCAGGTGTGCGGGGCGATGACCGCCAAAGCCGTCGAGGACTGCCACTTCTACCGCGACCCGCGCCTGGTCTCACTCAATGAGGTGGGCGGCGACCCGGACCGGTTCGGTGTCAGCGCGGCCGAGTT
>JAUPLT010000366.1 GCA_030836785.1 Actinomycetota bacterium | reverse complement strand
CGCCATCTCCAAACACCGCGCCAAAGGCGACATCGACCGCAACAGCTACAAGATCACCATCGACGTGACCATCAACGGCCAGTTGACAACCGGCCCATAAACCTAACTGAGCGGCATTGCGCCTAACCTTGAAGAGCCGGATTACTTCAGGTCCCGCTGAGGACGTCGGAAAGTTGTCAGAGGGCGCTGGTTTCCTGATGCGGTGGATACTGACATGTCGTTCGACTGGGTCTCGGACGTCGACTCGTTGGAAGGGGACTTCTGGCCACGCGACCGTTTCTATGACCGGGCGGGCCGCGCCATCTCGATCGCCCACTGGGCGAAGCTGCGTGGCAATTGCGAGTACAGAACGATCGGGGACTGGCGAGATGGCGACGGTTCAGTGGCTCGTACGGTCTGGACCGGGTTTAGCTTCAACTACGGCTATTCCGAATCGCTGATCTTCGAAACTCACTCGATTGTGGGCGACGAGGCGCTGTACTACACGTACTGCACCGAGGCCGAAGCCCGAAGGGGCCATGACCAAATTGTCTGGCGGATCTCTAGTGAGACCGAGCATGGAGACGAATTTGCTACCCCGCCGGGCGTAACCATTGGAGCGGTGCAGTCTCCCCGCTTCTTCGACCGCGCGGGAAATTTGATAACACTGGCCCAGTGGGCGCGGCTGCGCCGCGACCCGAGCTACTGCATGATCGATCGATGGCGCGGCGAAGGCGGCGCCCACATTGAGGTGTACTGGGTGGGGTCTGATGCGTCGCCTGGCTTCAATGCCCGTCCAACGTCGTTCGGGTTGTCGGTCGCGGCGTTCGACGATTGTCCGCTGCCCGAATGGAACTGCCGATTCTTCACCGAGGAGAGGGCTGTCGATCACTTTCGCCGGATTGTGCCGCTGGTCGAGCGGGGCATCCGACCTTGGGATGACAAAGCAGTCGATGCAGCCGGATTCGCCCCGCTGGTGCTGCGCGCCTGGTGATCGCTTGGAAGCTACCGTTCAGCTGAGCGTGTCCTGCATCTATTCAGGTCCGCGAACGAAGACGGAATCAAGGACGTCGATGACGAGGTTGATCTGTTCGTCCAGGTTCTCTTCGCAGACTGACTCAAGTTGTTCTTTGCGGCGCCACGCAGCCCACTTCGCCTGTCCCACTGCACCATAACCGACGAGATGCGGTGCAATAGGTTCAAGGGTGACTCCGCGGTGGCGGGCAACGGCCCGCGCCGAGCGAAGTAACTCATCGGGGTCGATTCCATGGCCGGCCAGCTGGACGATGTCGACGTAGTCGCGCCAGCGCGTGCTTGCGATTCCGCGTTCGAGAATGGTGACGCCCTTCTCGGCGATGGTGGTCTCAGGTGCGTAGCCGAGAAGCGAGATCGGGTTGCCGAGTACCCGGTCGAGTGTGACCAGTCGTGGTGGTGGCACCATCGGATCTCCGGTGGATACGTCCCAGACTGCGGTTCCTGCCCACGGTCCGATCTCCGCGTTGACCCGTACGCGGAAGGCCGGGTAGTCAGCTTCTTCTCGGATCTCCTGGGTGCTGATCGTGTCGGTGTCGAACACGACCCCATCGTTAGCCTCAATAGCGGCGATGTCTCGGACGACCCGGACCAGATGTTCAGCGGTGACGTCGGCACTGATGGCGTTGGAGTCGGCATCTCTTGTCGGACGCCGCGCTCCGTAGGCGGCCAGCAGAACCCCGCCTTTGAGTACGAATTGTCCGTGGTGAGTGGTGCGGGTCAGGCGGTCAAGGAAGGACTCGAGTGTGTGCCGAATCAGGTACTCCTGC
This sequence comes from Actinomycetota bacterium, assembly GCA_030836785.1. Taxonomy (GTDB): domain Bacteria; phylum Actinomycetota; class Actinomycetes; order Mycobacteriales; family Mycobacteriaceae; genus Mycobacterium. The sequence goes on along the minus strand of JAUPLT010000366.1, from coordinate 2,210 downwards.
GTCGGTGCGTTGCCGCCGCTTTTGGCCGCTGTCGAACGTGCGGCAGCTTGGATCTCGCGGAACGCTGCCCCACCCGTAGTCATGTCAGCATCTGCAGTGCCTGCAGGACTGGGGATTTCGCGCGCGGAAGACGAGATGCCATCTCGATCAACTGAGCTGGTTTGCCGCCCCGACGAAGCCACTCCCGCAGTGCGTCGCGGGCCAGTTCGTATCCGACTCCGCTGCGGAGGCGAAACGCGTCAGCGATCGAGCGCTCGGGGGAGTAGATCCCGATCTTCTGCGTCGACCCTGCAATCGCGATCTCGTTGCGTCCGATGTCGAATGTCCCACGATCGAAGTGATGCCACGCGATCGCTCCAGTGCTCGCTGGCGTTCTCGAACCGCGGGGGATCGCTACATCCAGTGCGGCGGGGATTGCGTCGGTCAGGTCGTGATGGGCGAGGGCAGAGGTCAGGCAGATCGTGGCATCGTGGCGTCGGGTGGCGGCCTCGAGCTGGTCCCAGTCGGCGGTGGGAGCATCGTCCGGCAGGTAGATGCCGCGGGCGATTCGTTGTAACCGGCCGGCATTCGCCTCGCGGTAGAGAGCGCTGCGCGACATGCCGGCCTGCGCGACGGTACCGGGTCTCAGGACCGTCACTGACTCCACCTCCTCCGAAATTGCGCGATACAAAATGTTTACAGATAATAGTATCTGTATACGTTTAGTGCCGCCAGGCTTGATCGCTTGGGAGCCCGACCCTGCTGGCTCGGGGCCGACCATGCAGCAGGACTGCCTTGGGACCAATTTGGGACCACACGTTTTGCGCGCTCCTGAACGACCTGCACGTTCATGCACGATCCGCGAGCCTCGAATAACGCGCATACCGGGCGTGAACAGGCGCAACGCTCTGGACCCATTTCCTGGGGGTCAAGTGGTCGCAGGTTCAAATCCTGTCAGCCCGACCAAAAACCGGCTCTGAGCAGCGGTTTTGCTGTCGCTCATTGGCGGCGATTTGGTCGTCCAGGTCGGTGTTGGGACCAATCCGGGCCGCACAGGCCCGCTAGGACGGTCTGGAACACGGGCGCTGTCGGCATTCGGCGCACGTTGTGTCTGCCAATGCACGTCAAATGCGACGTCAAATGCGACTGTGCATGCGGCGTACTCCCGCTGAATCCAGGGCCACTTGACCGCTGGTCAAGTGCACTCTGAACCACCCCGGGTTTCGTGCACACCTTCTTTTGTGGGAAGGATGGCACGATGCCAAGCAAGTACGACCCGGAGGTCAAGGCCAAGGCGGTCCGGCTGGTCCGGGAGCATCGCGACGAGTACGAGACGGAGTGGGCGGCGATGAAGGCCATCTCCGCGCGGTTGGGGATGAACGCCGAGACGCTGCGTAAGTGGGTGCGCCAGGCCGAGGTCGATGAGGGTCGGGCCGCGGGGACGACAACCCAGGAGTCCCAGGAGTTGCGCGAGCTCCGAAAGAAGAACCGCGAGCTTGAGGAAACGATCGAAATCCTCAAGGCGGCAACGAGTTTCTTCGTGCGGGAGAGGTGCGCCACGAGGCGCTGGGTGAATCGAGAGGTGGTGAGAGACCGTCTCCGTCGGGCCGTCGCAGCGGCCTGATGAAGCGTCGGGGCAGCCGATCGTCGGGAACGACGACGGTTGGTGGCAAGCGGCCCCGAGAAGGCGAGCCGTGCTGGGACTGCCAGATGGTGCGGGCTTGTCAAGCGAGGTCAGAAGGTACAGCGCAAGCGAACCAGTGGTAGAAGCTCCGTAACCGCGAAGCCGGCTCCAACCTGGTGGATATGGGCCGGTGTGCAGTGCACGTCACCCCGGGTGGGGTGTCGACTCCGAAGCCGTCTTTCTCCAGCGGTGAGGAGGCCACGGTGAAGGTCTGTGGCGTAGCCGTGGCGATGCTGCCGGAGTAGAGCTGGGTGCCTCCCTGGCCAATCGATGACCTGGTGAACGTGGGAACCACCTGTGCGGGACCGTTCGTCCGACCCGACATCCAGTCGGGCGGGATGAGAAGACTCAAACGTTCAGAGTCGATGGGACCGCTATCGGGTGGGGCGGAGACCCCGTAGTAGTCGCGGGCGGTGACGTGCCCGCCGTTGGAGACCGAGAGAGGCGGTCACAGGGCCAAGGGGGTCAGCAAGACATGCAGCAGAAGTATGGGAATGTCAGGAGGGTGGTGGTGTCGGCGGTGAATACCGACGAACTCGAGGCGGCG
>JAUPLT010000365.1 GCA_030836785.1 Actinomycetota bacterium | reverse complement strand
TTCGATGATGGGCTGAAGGGCTTCCTTCGCCCTTCGGGCGAGTTCATCGAGGAGGGGCCGCGCGCCCTCCGGCATGGAACCGGGCATCTGCGACACGATACGCCGCAGCGGGGTGTCGTCCCCGGCAATCAGTGGCCTCTGGCACCCAAATCGTCGTCAGTGGCCTCTGGCCACTAATCGTCCTCAGTGGCCTGTGGCCACTAATCGTCCCTCAGTGGCCTCGGGCCACCCAATCGTCGTAATGGACGAGTTCGCCGCCAATGGTGGTGCTGTCGCCGTGGCCGGTGTACACGACGGTGTCGGGAGGTAGTGCGCCGAGTTTGCCCTTGATCGAGGCCAGGATGGTCGGGAAGTCGGAGAAGGATCGCCCCGTCGCGCCCGGTCCGCCGTGGAACAGCGTGTCGCCGGAGAACACCGCACCCAGTGCGGGCGCGTAGAGGCAGGTCGAACCGGGGGAGTGGCCGGGGGTGGCGATGGCGTGCAGTTCGATGCCGTCGGCTTTGAGCACCTGATCGTCGTTCAGTTTCCGGAACGGCAGGGCGGCGTGCGTCATCTCCCAGAGCATGGTGTCGGCCGGGTTGAGCAGAATCGGCGCGTCGAGCAGAGCGGACAACTCGGGGGCGGCGGTGATGTGGTCGTTGTGACCGTGGGTGCAGACGATGGCCACCACATGACGGCCCGCGACGGCCCGTTGGATGGCGGCCGCGTCATGGGCGGCGTCGATGACGATGACCTCGGAATCGTCGCCGACGATCCAGACGTTGTTGTCGACTTCCCAACTGCCGCCGTCGAGTTCGAAGGTGCCGTGGGTCACAACCCGGGTGATGCCCCGCTGTCCGCTCACAGCACGACCACCGAGCGCAGCACGCCGCCGTCGTGCATCTTGTGGAACGCCGCCTCGACGGCGTCGAGGCCGATGCGCTCGGTGACGAACCGGTCCAGTGGTAGCCGGCCCTGGCGGTACAGGTCGATCAGAGTGGGGAAATCGCGTTCCGGCAGGCAGTCGCCGTACCACGATGACTTCAGCGATCCGCCGCGGGAGAAGAAGTCCACCAGTGGCATGTCCAGGCGCATGTCTGGCGTCGGAACACCCACCAGCACAACGGTTCCGGCCAGATCGCGGGCGTAGAAGGCCTGCTTCCAGGTCTCGGGGCGGCCCACCGCGTCGATCACCACGTCCGCGCCGTTGCCGTCGGTGAGGTCCCGGATGGTGTCCACCACGTCGAGTTCGCGAGCATTGACGGTGTGGGTGGCGCCGAAGTCGCGCGCCCAATTCAGCTTGGTGTTGTCGGTGTCCACGGCGATGATGCGGCGCGCCCCGACCAGTGCGGCCCCCGCGATGGCGGCGTCACCGACCCCGCCGCAGCCGATCACCGCGACCGTGTCGTCACGGTTGACGGCCCCGGTGTTGATCGCCGCGCCGAGTCCGGCCATCACTCCGCAGCCCAGGAGTCCGGCGACCGCGGCGTCGGCCTCGTCGTCGACCTTGGTGCACTGGCCCTCGTGCACAAGGGTTTTGTCGGCGAAGGCCCCGATGCCCAGTGCCGGGGTGAGTTCGGTGCCGTCGGTCAGCGTCATCTTCTGGGTGGCGTTGAAGGTGTCGAAGCAGTACCACGGCCGGCCGCGCTTGCAGGCCCGGCACTGGCCGCAGACGGCGCGCCAGTTCAGCACGACGAAGTCTCCCGGCGCGACGTGGGTCACGCCCTCGCCGACAGCCTCCACGACCCCGGCGGCCTCGTGCCCGAGCAGGAACGGATAGGAGTCGTTGATGCCGCCATCACGGTAGGTGAGGTCGGTGTGGCAGACCCCGCAGGCGTGAACGGCGACGACGACCTCACCCGGCCCGGGGTCGGGGATGACGATGTCGACGAGTTCGACCGGCTCGCCCTTTCGTCGGGAGATGACGCCGCGCACGATTTGACTCATGCCGTCAGACCCTAGCGGGATAGGTTGTCGGTGATGTCCGCTCTCGACCTCATCGGCGACTGGCCGGTGGCCAATGCGTCGGCCGCCGTGGTGGGCCCGTCCGGGGTGCTGGCGGGGTTCGGCGACGCGGCCCGCCCGTATCGGCTGGCGTCGGTCACCAAACTGCTGGCCGCGCGGGCGGCGCAGGTCGCCGTGGAGGAGGGTGCCGTCGAGTTGGACACCCCCGCCGGACCGGCCGGATCGACGGTTCGGCATCTGCTGGCGCACGCGTCCGGGCTGTCGATGGACGGTGGGGCGGTGCAGGCCCAACCCGGCACCCGCCGGGTGTACTCCAACTACGGCTTCGCGGTGCTCGCCGAAGCGATCGAGCAGCACACCGATATCGAGTTCGGCGGCTACCTGGCCGGCGCGGTGTTCGACGCTTTGGGTATGACGGCCTCGTACCTGGCGGGGGGCGGACCGGCGGCCGGGTTCGGGGCGGTGTCGTCGGTCGCCGACCTGGCGGTGTTCGCCGGTGATCTGCTCAGGCCGGTCACCGTCTCGGCGCAGATGCACGCCGCGGCCACCAGCGTTCAGTTCCCCGGTTTGAGCGGGGTGCTGCCCGGATACGGGATGCAGCGGCCCAACGATTGGGGTCTGGGGTTCGAGATCCGGGGCGGGAAGGTCCCGCACTGGACCGGAGCGGCCAATTCGGTCGGCACCTACGGACACTTCGGTCAGAGCGGCACGTTCCTGTGGGTCGACCCCCATCACGATCTCGCGTTGGTGGTGCTGACCGACCGGGACTTCGGCGACTGGGCCAAACCGCTGTGGCCTGCGCTTTCTGACACGGTCCTGAGCCAGTACAACTCGGACTAGCGCAACAGGTGCATCAGAAGGCACAATAGAAACGCACGTAACAAATGCAACTTCGGTAGCCGCCAGGTCGTTGGGGAAGACGTCCCTAGTGGAGCCGAAGGAGGCAGCGATGCGTGCGTCTAACCAGTTCGCCGACGCGACGACCGGTGTGGTGTATCTCCATGCCTCGCCCGCGGCGGTGTGCCCGCATGTCGAGTGGGCGTTATCGTCGACCCTGAATGCAGGGGCGAACCTAAAGTGGACCCCGCAGCCGGCCATGCCTGGTCAGATGCGCGCGGTGACCAACTGGCGGGGCCCGGTCGGCACCGGGGCACGGCTCGCCAATGCCCTGCGGTCATGGACGGTGCTGCGGTTCGAGGTCACCGAGGACCCCAGCCCCGGTGTGGACGGGCAGCGCTTCTGTCACACCCCGCAACTCGGCCTGTGGAGCGGTGCGATGAGCGCCAACGGCGACATCATGGTCGGCGAGAACCGGCTGCGGACGCTGATGAGGGCGGGTGCGGACACCCTGGCCGCCGAATTGGACACCGTACTGGGCACCGCCTGGGACGAGGCGCTCGAGCCCTACCGCGACGGCGGCGACGCCGGCGAGGTGAGCTGGCTGAGCCGCGGAGTCGGGTAACCGCTCCGCGCCGGCCGGGCGGATCCGAACGATGGCGAAGGGGCTGGAGATGCAGAACATCGGCGGGGCGACGGCCGCCACGATCTTCGCGGCGGGTGCGATCTTCCTGTTGGCGCTCGTTCTGGGCGTCTGGAAGTACCGCCAGATGGCCACCAGCCCCAACCATCTCGCGCACCCCTACGTGGACATCGCGCACCGGGCCGCGCTGATGTACTCGTTCGCGACCCTGCTGGTGGCGGTATTCGTCGAACTCAGCGCCTGGCCGTCCTGGGTGAACCTCACCGCCGCGATGACGCTGGTGGTCTTCTTCGTCGGGGCGATCATCATCTACATCGTGCACGGGGCCAAGCGCGACACCACCAACCAGTTGGAGAACGCCGGGACGGTCGTCCACGTCGGAATGTGGGCGCTGATCATCGGTGAGATCGGCGGTTTCGCAGTCCTGCTGGCCGGGTTCCTGCGCGCCTGGCTGGGCTAGGGCCCCCGGTGCCCCGCTACGCGGGCGCGGCGACCAATATCCGCAACGCGCCCGGTTCGGCCGAGATCTCGGCCGGCAGCGGGCAGACGTAGTCCCCGTCGGCGTAGGCGTTGATGCCGGGGCAGTCGACGGTGACGGTCCGCGCGCGGGCGGTGCTGACCTCGTCGAGACCGATGTGGCTGCCCTTGAACACGGTGGGGAACAGCCGGATCAGTTTCAGCCGGGAGTTCGCGCGCACCATCGTGATGTCCAAGAGGCCATCGGCGTGATCCGCTCCCGGGCACATCAGCATCCCGCCGCCATAGCTGCGGGTGATGCCGAAGGCGCACAGGGTCAGGTTGTCGGTCACCTCCCGCTCGCCGTTCAGCACCAACCGGAACGGCAACGGCCGCAGTTGGGAAAGCTCGGCCACGATCGCCAGGTTGTAGCGCATCCGGCCGTGCGGCCAGCGCATCCGGTTGACCCGGTCGCTGACCAGCGAATCGAATCCGGTCGCGGCGATGGTGCCGAACCAGGTCTGGCTGCCGTCCCTGCCGCGGATGCAGCCCAGGTCGACGGTCTCGGTGTGGCCGGCGACGATGATGTCGACGGCGGCCACCGGGTCCGAGGTGGGCAACCGGTATTCGCGGGCGTGGTCGTTGCCGGTTCCGGCCGGGACGATGCCGAGTGGAATGCTCTTGCCCGCCAACGATTGCAGCGCGAGCCGGATCACGCCGTCACCGCCGACGACCACCAGTGCGTCGGTGCCCTGCACCAAGGCGTCATCGACGAGTTCGCGGGCATGCGCGGCGTCCCGGCCGACCACCTCCACGACGTCGACACCGAGTTGCTGGAACCGGGCCACCGCGACCTCGGCGGCGTGCGGAGCGTTGCCGTGACCGGCCTTCGGGTTGGTCAGGACCGTGACCCGCGAGATTTCACTCGTCGCCCGCGCGATTTCGCTCACGGAATCAGCTTGCCGGGGTTGAGGATTCCGACCGGGTCCAGGGTCTTCTTGACCGCCCGCATCACCTGGACGCCGAGGTCGCCGACCTCCGCGGTCATCCACGGCCGATGATCGGCACCCACCGCGTGGTGGTGGGTGATGGTGCCGCCGTTGGCGATGATCGCGTCGCAGGCCTTGGTCTTGGCGGACTTCCACTGCTCGGCGACGTCACCGCGTTGTCCGGCGACGATGGTGAAGTACAGCGACGCACCCGTCGGGTAGACGTGCGAGATATGGCACATGACCAGCGCCGGGGTGCCGCTCTCGGTCAGCGCGTCGGTGAGCGCCTTGGTGACGCCGGTTTTCAGCGTCGCAAGATTCGACCACGTCGTCGCGGTCTCCAGGGTCTCGCAGAGCGCCCCGGCCGATAGCAGCGAATCCCGCAGGTAAGGCGCATCGAAACGGCCGTTCTCCCAGCCCTTCGCCGGCCCTTCGCCCAGCGAGGTGCCGCCGCAGGCGGCCAGCAGTGCGCTGGTCTCGGCATGTCGACTCGCGGCGTGCTCCGGGGTGCCTTCGAACACCGTCAGCGCCAGGCACCCGCCGGTGGCGCTCTGCTCGCCGATGCTGTGGGCGGTGGCCAGGTTGATCCCCGTCTCCATCTCATCGGACAGCCGCAACACGGTGGGGCCGGTGCCGGTCTGGATCACCGC
>JAUPLT010000364.1 GCA_030836785.1 Actinomycetota bacterium | reverse complement strand
CTGCCCGGTCAGCTCCGCCAACTCCCCGAACAACACCTCAAGACGCTCAACAGGACTCACCCCCACCACCCCGGAAGCCGCCCTCGATGACATGACCCCATCATCACAGGGAGGTACGACATGAATACCGACGATGATCGGCGACCGTCAGGCCACGCCAAACGCTCTGCGCCCCACTACTGTCGCCCCACTACTGGCGCGCCACTACTGGGTCGTCACCCCGCAGGGGCGACGTTCATCGATCCGGAGTAGTAGGTTTCCCTGCCGGTCGGGTATCCGCCACCATCGGTGGCGATGTGGACGTGATCGAAGTGGTTGGCAGTTTCATTGCCGTAGTCGGCGGTCCAACTCGGCGCTCCGATGCCGGGGTAGAAGCCCTGCCGCCAGATGACGTGCAGCACCCCCCAACGCTTGGCGTTCGCCAAGGCGTATCCGGCGATCTGATTTCCGAGCTCGATCCCTTCCGGCGAGTGGTAGTTCGGGATCATCACGTCGATGGCCAAGCCGTTGGGGTGCCACGGCAGCGGGTCCTGCCGGTAACCCCCGATGGTCTCGATCTCCAGAAACATCATGCTGATGGCCCGGGCTACCCAGATCGTGTGCACCTGCAGGCCAGCCTCGGGGGCTACCCCCTGCGGCAGCGCCAGCTGAAAATCCGGGGCAGCCACCGGTGCGCTGGCAGCCAACAGCTGAGCCTCGGTTGCCGTCGCGATAGCGGGCGCAGTCGGAGCACCCGGCCCCGAGGCGACCGCACCCGCTGACGTCGGCGGAGGCGGGGCTGCGCCCTGCGGCTGAGGCTGCTTCTCCTGGGCATGGAACATGGCGACGGAGACGGCGATCGACGCCGCGACGGCCAACCAGCGGCCGCTCGGAATCAGCTTCACCATGGGTTGCACCCTACCGGCCGCAGAGCCGTGCCTGTCCCGGACTTTGGCCGTCTCCGTAACTGCGCCTCGCTCCTTAACTGCGCCTCGAGAGACCCCCCATCATCGAGATAGACAAACGAACTAGTTCGTCTGTATCGTCGAACCATAGCTCGGGATCGCCCCTCAGCACAGACGGGAGACAGGCATGGCACAACAGGCATTCGCCTTGAAGCAGATCGGCACCAGGATCGGAGTGAGTATCAGCGTGGTCGCCCTTGCCGCGATGGGCGCACTGACCGCGTGCGACGGGATCGGCAGGGACGGCAGGGACGGCAGGGACGGCACCAAAGACGCTCCCCCACGATCATCGACGGCAGTGTCTCCAACGGAGAAGAACCTGAACCCGAGGGACGCCAACTCGTTCACCCCGACTGCGACGGTGACGACGACGACGCCGCCGAACAACAACAACAGGCAGACCCCCTCGCACCGGCCCGGCCCGGGTGGCCACCCGGTGCACCCGGCAGGTCCGGGCGGGGGCGGTCCGGGCGGGGGCGGTCCGGGCGGGGGCGGTCCGGGCGGGGGCGGTCCGGGCCACTAGCACTCCGCCGGAAGGAAAGGCGCGGCCCTATCCTGCTGCCATGCGGAGTGGAGCGGAGTTACGAGACGCAATCGTGGCGGCGGCCCGGACCGAATTCGCCCAACATGGCCTGGCCGGCGCCCGGATTGATCGCATTGCCCGCACCGCCAACGCCAGCAAAGAGCGTCTGTACGCCCACTTCGGCGACAAGCAGGCACTTTTCCGAACCGTCGTGGCCATGGACACGGCCGAGTTCTTTTGTTCGCTGGCCGTGCGACCCGAAGCCGTCGCCGAGATCGTCGGAGATATCTACGACTACGCGCTCCGCCAACCTGACCGGGTCCGGATGAACGATTGGGCCCGATTGGAGGGCGTGACTCTCGATGAGCCCCTGGCCGATGGCGAACCGGCAGTCGACCGCGCCATCGCGGCGATCAAGAAGGCCCAGGCGGATGGATATGCGGATACCGCCTGGCAGCCACTCGACCTGCTCATCATGCTGTTCGGGGTTGGCCTGGCGTGGGCACATTCGCCCGACCCGCGAGCCATTGCCGACGATCCTGCGACCATTGCCGGCCGCCGTGCGGCTGCAATCGAGGCTGCCGCCCGAATCGTCATGCCAGCCCCCCCCAAACCCTGAAGACACCCAAACCCTGAAGACACCCAGACCCTGAAGGCGCAGAGCGCCCATCGGAGCGCTGACGGCCATCGAATCAGCTATGGCGTCAGTGAACCAATAGCGTCAGTGATACCGACCGTCCACCGGCACCGTCGCGCCGTCGATGGCAGCGCCATTGGCATGCCCCGAGGCCGGCCGAACCGCAGGCCAGAACAAACCGAACAGCCGCTCCCGCCACCCGTCCGCGATCTGACCCGTGCGGGCCTGCTCGGCGATGTAGGCACCAACTATGGCGTCGATCAGTTTCGCGGTGTCGACGTCGGCCCGCATCGAGCCGTTGACCTTGGCCTCGTCGATAACGGCCGTCAGTTTCGCTCGCTGTTCGACGAGGAGCTCCCGAAATGCCGTTGTGAACTCCGGGTCGTCCTCGGTCAACATGGCCGCGAGCCCGCCAAGCCCGATGCCGCTATCCACGGTCTCGACCGCGTGATCGATCAACCACCGCAGCTGATCGGCCGCATCAGTGTGGGGATCGGGCGGCGGTGGCGACGCAACCGCCGACAGTGCGCTCGTCAGCATGTCCCGTCGATTGGGGTGCCGTCGGTAGATGGTCGTCTTGGCGATCCCGGAATGTCCCGCGACCGCCTCGACGGTGACCGCCCGTGGGCCTCCCGTCCGCAGCAGGTACAGCGTCGATTCCGCGATACCGTCCTCGATCCGGCGCCGCGATGCCATACAGGTACTCCCGTCCGTTGCACTCAGGGCATACAAACACGCACATCCGCGCTACGCTGTACGTAGCGGGCTACGCTACGCGTAGCGTAGTCCGCCTCAACCACTAGGAGGTGGGATAAATGAAGGTTACCTGGCACTTTTCCGCGTCAACCGCATCGCTCCTGGGGTACGGCCTACTCCTCCTCGCTCTTGCCGCGCTGGGATTTTTTGTTCCGAGCCTGGCACTCGGGAGTGGCCTGGCACTCGGATTCGCTATCGGCCTGATCGTGTTCTTGACCGGTTCCGTGATGGGATTCAGGACGGCGTCCCGCAAGCTTGAGCAAGCCGCGATCCTCGATGAGCCGACAAGCCCGGTGAGTATCTTTTCGACTCCGCTCAGCCGAGCCGAGGTTGACCGGTATCTCGAGAACTACCGAGGCGGGAATGGTGCGGCCACACCGCTGCGCCGTCGGGCCGCGACAGGTCGCGACCACAGCACCCGGCCGGAGCCCGCCCGGTTGTCCGCGTAACCGACTTCGGCCCGCGGTCAGCCCTTCAGCAGGCCGTCGGTGACGCGCCGACCAGACTGGGCCGGGGTGATCCACTGCTCGAGGTCGAAACCCTGCCGGCTCGCTTCGGCCAAATACTCCGTTTCGACCGCAGGATCGATGCGCGGTTCGCGTGCCAGCAGCCAAAGGTTCTTGCGATCGGGCGTGCCGACCAAAGCCACCGTGTAAGGCTCATCGATCTTCAGGACCCAGTAGTCACCCTTGGTGAACGGTATCCACCGCAGGATTTCCGGAAGGAAGGAGACTTCCAACTGGCCCGGCTTTCCGTTGACCGGCGTTGCCCTACCGATCGCCTGCGACGGTGCACCAGCTTTGTCGAAGCACCGATTGTCGACCCGCACACTTCCATCGGCTTCGAGCGTGTATTCGGCGGTGATATCGGTGGCTTCAGCGGCTTCCCAGCGCAGCGGCAGCCGACCGATCTCGAACCACAAACCGCAATAGCGGTCGAGATCGAAGGTTTCCACGGGCGTGACGACCGTGTGCTGACCCATCGTCTGACACTCCCCATTCCCGAAACCGGACGGGGGCTGCTGCACAGGATCGGCGAGATCCCCCACATCAGCCCCCGTTCGGCGCACCCGACAAAGTCACTCTCTTAGTGAGCGTGGTCCGCTAGTGAGCGGCGTCCTCTAGTGTGCGTGGCCGTGGTGGCCGTGGCCATCATGACCGTGGTCTGCGGCCTCGACCGGCTTGTCCACGATCGCGGTCTCGGTGGTGAGCACCATCCGCGCCACCGAGGCGGCATTGAGCACCGCCGAGCGGGTCACCTTGACCGGGTCAACCACACCGTCTGCGTGCAGATCGCCATAGCTGAGCGTTGCGGCGTTGAAGCCGTGGCCGGCCGGCAGTTCACTGACCTTGTGCACCACCACCGCACCGTCCTGCCCCGCGTTGGCGGCGATCCAGTACAGCGGCGCGGTCAGTGCATCGGCGAAGACCTCGACACCGACCAACTCGTCACCGCTGAGCGATTCGCGAAGGGGCTGCAGCGCCGCGCGGGCCTGGACGAGCGCACTGCCGCCGCCGGCCACGATGCCCTCCTCCACGGCCGCCTTGGCCGCCGAGACCGCGTCCTCAACCCGGTGCTTGCGCTCCTTGAGTGCGGTCTCGGTGGCCGCGCCGACCTTGATGACCGCGACACCGCCGGCCAGCTTGGCCAGCCGCTCCTGCAGCTTCTCCCGGTCCCAGTCCGACTCGGAGACCTCGATCTCGCCCCTGAGCTGTTTGACCCGCGCGGAGATGGCCTCGTGCGTGCCGCCGCCGTCGACGATCACGGTGTCGTCCTTGCCGACGACGACCCGCCGCGCGGTGCCGAGCACGTCGAGACCGGCCTCCCGCAGCAGCAGCCCGACGTCGGGGTTGACCAGCTGCGCGCCGGTGACGACAGCCAAGTCCTCGAGGAATGCCTTCCGGCGGTCACCGAAGAACGGCGCCTTGACGGCAACGGCCCGCAGGGTCTTGCGGATGGCGTTGACCACCAGGGTGGACAGCGCCTCACCCTCGACATCCTCGGCCACGATCAGCAGCGGCTTGCCGGCCTCGGCCACCTTCTCCAGCAGTGGCAGCAGGTCGGGCAGCGAGCTGATCTTGTCTCGGTGCAGCAGCACCAGAGCGTCCTCGAGGACCGCCTCCTGGGAATCGAAATCGGTGACGAAGTAGGCCGACAGGAATCCCTTGTCGAAGCCGATGCCCTCGGTGACCTCGAGTTCGGTGTTCATCGTCGAGGACTCCTCGATGCTGACCACACCATCGGTGCCGACCTTGGTCATCGCCTCGCCGACCAGTTCGCCGACCTCTTCGTCGCGGGAGGAGACCGTGGCGACCTGGGCGATGGCGTTCTTGCCCGACACCGGCGTGGCCGCCTCCAGCAGCGCCTCGGAAACCGCGTCGGCAGCCTTGGACATGCCCAAGCCGAGCGCGATGGGGTTCGCGCCGGCCGCGACATTGCGCAGACCGTGCCGGATCAGGGCCTGGGCCAGCACGGTGGCGGTGGTGGTGCCGTCACCGGCGACATCATTGGTCTTGGTCGCCACCGACTTGACCAACTGGGCACCGAGGTTCTCGAACGGGTCTTCCAGGTCGATGTCGCGGGCGATGGTCACGCCGTCGTTCGTCACGGTCGGCCCACCGAAGGCCTTGGCCAGCACCACGTGCCTGCCCCGCGGGCCGAGCGTGACCCGGACCGCGTCGGCAAGCTTGTCGACGCCGGCCTCCATGGCCCGCCGCGCGGTTTCGTTGTACTCGATCTGCTTGCTCATGTCCTCAAATCCTGTCCGGGAAGTGTGCTCTGACGTGTTCCGCCCCGGAAACCACCTGCAGCGCAGGGGTTTCCGGGGCGGTTCACGGCTGTTGCTTGATGAACTGTTACTTGGTGACGACCGCCAGCACGTCGCGCGCCGAGAGGATGAGGTACTCCTCACCGTTGTACTTGATCTCGGTGCCGCCGTACTTGCTGTAGATCACGGTGTCGCCCTCGGAGACGTCGAGCGGAATCCGCTTCTCGCCATCCTCGTCCCACCGGCCGGGGCCGACGGCGACGACAGTGCCCTCCTGCGGCTTCTCCTTGGCGGTGTCCGGAATGACCAGACCCGATGCGGTGGTCGTCTCGGCCTCGTTGGCCTGAACGAGGATCTTGTCCTCGAGTGGCTTGATGTTGACGCTCGCCACGATTGGAGCCCTCCACTTGTTGTGTATGTGCGGGTTCGGGGATCGTTCCCCGAACCGGCCGATTAACCAGGTGTTCGGCATTCGTCCGTACCCCCGCGCCGTCGTCGCGGGTGCCGACCCAGGGGCGGGCCTCCTGCCAACTGGCACTCTATACGCCTGAGTGCTAGCACTCAAGGCCGCCCCCTGCGGATTCGCCGAGGGCGAAGTCAACACACCGGGACCCGGATCGCCGGCCCGGACCCGCGGCCCACGGCGCCCCGGCCGATTTCTAGACCACCTGCCCCCGCAGCACCGGTAATCCCGGGTCACTGGCCGCGGTCAGCGCCGATGGCGGCGCGCCGGCGGCCAGCAGGTGCGCCGCGAAGGAGGCGATCATCGCCCCGTTGTCGGTGCACAGCCTCAGACGCGGAACGCGCAGTTGCAGACCTGCTGCAGCGCAACGCTGTTCAGCAAGGTGACGCAGCCGGGAATTGGCCGCCACCCCACCGGCGATCAGCAGCGTCGACACCCCGAGATCGGTTGCGGCCCGTACCGCTTTGGCGGTGAGAACGTCGGCGACGGCCTCCTGGAATCCGGCCGCGACATCGGCGGCGTCAGCATCCGGGTGACTTTCCAGGTAGCGGGCGACCGCGGTCTTCAGCCCGGAGAAACTGAACGCGTAGGGGGCGTCGCGGGGTCCGGTCATGCCGCGCGGGAAGGAGATGGCTTCCGGGTCGCCGGTGCGAGCCAGATCATCGAGAGCCCTGCCGCCGGGGTATCCGAGGCCCAGCAGGCGTGCCACCTTGTCGTAGGCCTCGCCGGCCGCGTCGTCGACGGTGCTGCCCAGTTCGACGATGGGTTCCGCCAGCGACCGCACGTGCAGCAGGTGAGTGTGCCCACCGGAGACCAGCAGTCCCACGCACTCGGGCAGTGGACCGTGGTCGTAGACGTCGGCGGCCAGATGCCCGCCGAGGTGGTTGACGGCGTAGAACGGCGTTCCCCAGGCCGCCGCATACGCCTTCGCCGCAGCCACCCCGACCAGCAACGCCCCGGCCAATCCGGGCCCGATCGTGGCCGCGACCACGTCGGGCCGGTCGATCGCCGCCGTCGACAGCGCCCGGCGCACGGTCGGACCGAGCGCCTCGAGATGGGCCCGCGAGGCGATCTCCGGAACCACGCCGCCGTAACGGGTGTGCTCGTCGACGCTGGAGGCCACCTCATCGGCCAACAGCTCCACCGAGCCGTCGGGATGCAGACGGGCGATTCCGACTCCTGTTTCGTCGCAGGAGCTTTCGATGGCGAGGATGGTCACTGCAGGCGTCATGGTGCCGGCTCCCTCCTCATGGTGTACGCGTCGGCGCCACTGGCCTGGTAGTACCGCTTGCGTACACCGATCTTCTCGAAGCCCAGTCCGGTGTAGAGCGCCAGGGCGGCCTCGTTGTCGGTGCGCACCTCCAGGTATACCGTCGCTTCCGGTCCGGCGGCGGCCAGCAGTTCGGTCATCATCGCCCGACCGATGCCACGGCCCTGGAAGTCCGGGTCGACACCGACGGTGTGGATCTCGTACTCGAAGGGCGGGGTCCGCCCCAACCGGGCCATCCCGGCGTACCCGACCAGGACTCCGTCCACCCGGGCCGCGACGTAGCGGATATGCGGGGAGGCGAGTTCCCGCACGAACGCCGCCTCCGGCCACGGATCGTCGCCGTCGAACAGCAGCGCCTCCAGTTCCGCACAGCGCCGGGCATCGGCACGGGCCAGTCGGTCGTAGAGGATGCGGGGGCCGGGGGCGGTCACCCGATTCCCCGTTCGGCCAGCGTCTTGGCATCGGGACGGCGCAGGTACAGCGGCACCAGCGGTGACGGGTCCGAAGCGAGGTCGACGACGGCCAGCAGACCAGCCGGGGTGGGATACACCTGATCCAGCACTGGCAGCCCGAACAGCGCGGCGTGGACCGGGGATCCCGCCACCGATCGGGCGCCGTCCACCGCCACATCGCCGGGCGCATCAACGGCCGGACCCGCCGTCCGAACCCCGTCTCGGTAGCGCGCCCAGTACACCTCACGTCGACGGGCGTCGGTGACCACCAGGACCTCACCTGCGGTGCGGACACCGATGGCGTCCAACGAGCACACACCATGCACCGGGATACCCAGTGCATGGCCGTAGGCGGCGGCCGTGGCCATCCCCACCCGCAGTCCGGTGAACGGGCCGGGGCCGCAGCCCACCACCACCGCGCTCAGATCACTCATCGTCAGACCCGCATCCGCCACGGCGGCAACGACATTCGGCGTCAACAACTCCGCGTGCCCGCGGGCATCGAGCACGATCCGCTCCGCCAGCACCTCGACCGACACCTCACCCGTGCGGCGGACCACACCCGCCACCACCGCGGGAGTCGAGGTGTCGATGGCCAGGACCGGACGGCTCACGTCTGCTGCCATCGCCAGGTCGCGGTGCGAATATCGCTGTCGGGCAACCGTTTCAGTTCGATGTCAAGATGGCGCGGAGACAGCCGCTCGGCCAGTCCCTCACCCCACTCGACGACCGCGACCGCGTCGTCGAGATCGGTGTCGAGGTCCAGCGAGTCGAGTTCGGCGAGCAGATCGGTCCCCGTGTGGTCGAGCAGTCGATACACGTCGACGTGCACCATCGCCGGGCCGCCGGGTTGCCGGGGCCGGTGCACCCGGGCGAGCACGAAGGTCGGCGAGGTGATCGGGCCCTCGACATCCATACCGAGTGCGATCCCCCTGGCCAACGCGGTCTTTCCCGCGCCCAGCGGACCGGAAAGCACCACCACGTCACCGGCCCTGAGGTCGCGGCCGAGCCGCTCCCCCAGCGCGATGGTGTCCTCGACGGTCGCCAGTGCGGCGGTCCCCGCGCTTCCCGTCACGCCGAAAGCACCGGGTCAATCACGGCACGACCCT
>JAUPLT010000363.1 GCA_030836785.1 Actinomycetota bacterium | reverse complement strand
CTGGCCGCCAAGCTCGGCTCGATCGTGGCCAACGAGTCCGCCGCCGTCGGGCTGCCTGCACCCCGGTTGGTGGTCGAACCGGGTCGGGCCATTGCAGGACCCGGCACGGTCACCCTCTACGAGGTCGGCACCGTCAAGGACGTTGCGGTCAGTCATTCAGCCCGCCGGCGCTACGTCAGCGTCGACGGCGGGATGAGTGACAACATCCGCACCTCGCTCTACGGCGCGCAGTACGACGTTCGGCTGGTGTCACGCGGAAGCGTCGCGCCTGCGGTCCTGGCACGCGTTGTCGGCAAGCACTGCGAGAGCGGCGATATCGTGGTCCGCGATGCCTGGGTCCCCGACGACGTGGAGCCTGGTGACCTGCTGGCGGTGGCCGCCACCGGCGCTTATTGCTATTCGATGTCGAGTCGGTACAACCTGATCGGCCGGCCTGCCGTCGTCGCGGTGCGTGACGGGCGTTCGCGGCTCATCCTGCGCCGGGAGACCGTCGAAGATCTGCTCAGTTTGGAAGTGAGGTGAACGATGACAGCTGACGAGAAGCCCATCGGGGTGGCGGTACTCGGTCTGGGTAACGTCGGCCGGGAGGTCGTCCGCATCATCAGGGAAAGCTCCGGCGATCTCGCCGCCCGAATCGGGGCGCCGCTGGAGGTTCGCGGTATTGCCGTGCGGTCGGTATCCGGCGACCGGGGGGTGCCCGCATCGCTGCTCACCGACGACGTCGAGGAACTGGTTTCCCGTTCCGACGTCGACATCGTGGTCGAACTGATGGGTCCGGTGGAGCCCGCGCGTAAGGCCATCCTGGCCGCCCTTGAGCAGGGTAAGTCGGTGGTGACCGCGAACAAGGCGTTGCTGGCACAGTCCACCGGAGAACTTGCCGAGGCCGCTGAACGTGCGCATGTCGACCTCTACTTCGAAGCTGCGGTCGCCGGCGCGATTCCGGTGATCCGGCCGCTCACCCAGTCCCTGGCCGGGGACACGGTGCTACGGGTGGCCGGGATCGTCAACGGCACGACCAACTACATCCTTTCCGAGATGGCCAGCACCGGAGCCGATTACGCATCCGCCCTGGCCGACGCCAGCGCGCTGGGCTATGCAGAGGCCGACCCGACCGCCGATGTCGAGGGTTATGACGCCGCGGCCAAGGCGGCGATCCTGGCGTCGATCGCCTTCCACACCCGGGTCACCGCCGACGACGTCTATCGCGAAGGAATCACCAAGGTCGGTCCGGCCGACTTCGACGCAGCCCGGGCGCTGGGATGCACGATCAAGTTGCTGGCGATCTGCGAGCGGATCGTTGATCCCGATGGGCGGCAGCGGGTTTCGGCCCGGGTCTACCCGGCCCTGGTTCCGAACAGCCATCCGTTGGCAAGCGTCAACGGAGCTTTCAATGCGGTCGTCGTGGAGGCCGAGGCCGCCGGGCGATTGATGTTCTACGGGCAGGGCGCCGGCGGCAATCCGACCGCTTCGGCGGTGCTGGGTGATGTGGTGATGGCCGCCCGAAACCGGGTACAGGGCGGTCGCGGTCCCCGGGAGTCCAAGTACGCGGAACTGCCGATCGCCCCGATGGGCATGATCCCCACCCGGTACTACGTCAGCATGACGGTCAAAGATCGTCCGGGCGTATTGGCCTCGGTGGCAACCGAATTCGGCAAGCGTGAGGTCAGTATCGCGGAGGTGCGCCAGGAAGGGCTCAACGATGCGGCCGGGCTTCCTGCGGGCGCCCGGGTGGTGGTGGTGACCCACCGCGCCACCGACGCGGCACTGTCGGAGACCGTGGCCGCGCTCGCCGACCTCGACGTCGTCGACGCGGTGACCAGCGTTCTGCGTCTGGAGGGAACCAGCTGATGAGCAAGACGACAGCCGTCCACCGGCCCTGGCCGGGCCTGATCGAGGCCTATCGCGACCGGCTGCCGATGGCGGCGGACTGGACTCCGGTGACTCTGCTCGAGGGCGCCACCCCGTTGGTACCGGCACCCCGGCTGTCTGCGAAAACCGGCTGCACCGTGCACCTCAAGGTCGAGGGGCTCAATCCCACCGGATCGTTCAAGGACCGTGGCATGACCATGGCCGTCAGCGAGGCTGTCGCCCGCGGCCAGCAGGCGGTGCTGTGCGCGTCCACCGGTAACACCTCCGCCAGTGCGGCGGCGTACGCAGCCCGGGCCGGGATCACCTGTGCGGTTTTGATTCCGCAGGGCAAGATCGCGATGGGCAAGCTCGCGCAAGCGGTGATGCACGGCGCCAAGATCATTCAGATCGACGGTAACTTCGACGACTGCTTGGAGCTGGCCCGCAAGCTGACCGCCGACTACCCGACGATCTCCTTGGTCAACAGCGTCAACCCGGTCCGCATCGAAGGTCAGAAGACCGCCGCGTTCGAAATCGTTGACGCCTTGGGGTACGCCCCGGACGTGCACGCGCTGCCGGTGGGGAACGCCGGGAACATCACCGCGTACTGGAAGGGATACACCGAGTACCACCGCGACGGTGTCATCGACTCGTTGCCCCGGATGCTGGGTACTCAGGCTGCCGGCGCGGCCCCGCTGGTCCTGGGCCATCCGGTGAGCAAGCCCGAGACCTTGGCGACCGCTATCCGAATCGGTGCCCCGGCGTCGTGGAACGGGGCGATGGCTGCGAAAGAGGAGTCCGGCGGCCGATTCCTGGCGGCCACTGACGACGAACTGCTGGCCGCTTATCACCTGGTGGCCCGCGAGGAGGGCGTGTTCGTTGAGCCGGCCTCCGCAGCCAGCGTCGCGGGCCTGCTCAAGGCGGTCGACGACGGCTGGGTCGCACCCGGATCGACCGTCGTGTGCACCGTCACCGGCCACGGTCTGAAGGACCCCGACACCGCGTTGCGTGACATCCCCTCGGTGACGCCGCTGCCGGTCGACGCCGGCACGGTGGTGTCGGCACTGGGTCTCGGGTAGCACCGGGATGGCCGGCACCGTGACCCTTCCCGTCGGGCTGACCGCCAGCGCGGTGGTGGCTGCGTCGAGTGCGAACCTGGGCCCGGGTTTCGACAGTCTGGGGGTCGCTCTGGGCCGTTATGACGAAATCGTCGTCGAGACAGTCGAACATGGCATTCGGGTCGAGGTTGAGGGTGAGGGCGCCGGTCAGATTTCGACCGGCGCGGACAACCTGGTTGCCAGGGCCCTGATCGCCGGGCTGACTGCGGCCGGAGCCGAGGCGCCCGGGCTGGTTCTGCGCTGCCGCAACGCCATTCCTCAATCACGCGGTCTTGGATCTTCGGCCTCGGCTGTCGTCATCGGCCTGGCTGCGGCGAATGGCCTTGTGGCGCAGGCAGATCTGACTCCGCTCGATGATGCCCGGTTGATACAGCTGTCCTCGGAGTTCGACGGCCACCCGGACAACACGTCCGCCGCAGTGCTCGGCGGTGCGATCGTGTCATGGACCGAGTTCGGACAGTCCGGTCCACGCTATGCCGCGACCCGACTGAGCCTGGACCCCCGGATCCGGTTGTTCGTCGCGACACCGGAGGTGCGGTCGTCGACGGCCGAGACTCGGGTGCTGCTTCCCGAGCAGGTGCCGCATACCGACGCCAGGTTCAACCTCAGTCGGGCCGCGTTGCTGGTGGTTGCCCTGACCGAACATCCGGAACTGCTGATGGCGGCCACCGAGGATGTTCTGCACCAACCGCAGCGCGCGGCAGCGATGCCGAGGTCCGCCGATTACCTGCATTACCTGCGTGGCCGCGGAGTTCCGGCCGTGCTCTCCGGTGCCGGCCCGGCTGTGCTGGCGATGACGGCCGGTGCCGACCTACCCACCGACGCGATCGAGGCGGGCGCCGCGCACGGATTTGCTGTGGGTGAGGCGGCGGTCGGTGAGCCGGTTCGGTGGTCGGCCGGGGTCGCCGCCACCATTCGCTAGAGGGTTGTCTTGCTTAGCCCAGCGCCTGCGGCTATTCTCGTCCTGTCCGTCAATCGCGTGTATGACGCGCCGGTGTGAGGACTATCGCCAATCTTCGAGAATTCAACCTCGGTGTTCCACAGACGGGCTTCGGCCCGCTCACCGGTCATCCCGGCCGGATCGCCCAGGCTGCTGCATAAAGACGGTGAGACTTCGCGGTCAGCGAATCGGCTGAACGCAACCCCAAACCCCTGCCAGACATCGAAAGACCGCAGGGTAAGAAAGGACATCCGTGACCGATACGGACCTCATCACGGCTGATTCCGGCACTGGCGCGTCCGCGTCGGGTAAAACCGGGTCGCTGACCACGATGGTGCTTCCCGAATTGCGTGCCTTGGCTGTGCAAGCTGGTGTCAAAGGCACCTCTGGAATGCGCAAGAGCGAGTTGATCGCCGCGATCCGGGAGTCCCGGGATGGCGGGGCACGCAACAGTGGTCATGAGGAGCGACCTGCTCAGCGCTCGACTGGGGCGCGGTCCGAGGAGTCCGCCGCACCCGCGGCGGCGAAGGCCGAGGTCGTCGAGGCGAAGGCCCCCGCCGAGCGTGGGGAGGCGAAGGCCCCCGAGGCGAAGTCCCCCGACGCGAGGGCCAAGGACTCCGTCGAGCGCGGCGAGGCGAAAGCCGGGGAAGCCGCGGCCACAGAAGCCGCCCCGGGCGGGGCCGAGGTTGGCGCGGTCGGCGCGGGGGCAAAGAAGAACCCGCAGCGTGAGGCGACAGAAGGTCGCGAGCGTCGGGAACCGCGCGGCGAGAGTCGCGAAGGCGCGGACACCGGCGGCGATGCGGCCGGCGGCCGCGGGGACCGCGACGAGGATGCCGATGGGCGCGGCGGCCGCCGCGGCCGGCGGTTCCGGGACCGGCGCCGACGCGGCGAGCGACCGGAGGGCGGCGGCAACGAGTCCGAACTTCGCGAGGACGATGTCGTCCAACCAGTGGCCGGCATCCTCGATGTTCTCGACAACTATGCCTTCGTGCGCACCTCCGGCTACCTGGCCGGCCCGAATGACGTCTACGTGTCGATGAACCTGGTCCGCAAGAACGGCCTGCGCCGCGGCGATGCCGTGACCGGCGCGGTGCGGGTGTCGCGCGACGGTGAGGCCGGTGGCCAGAACCAGCGGCAGAAGTTCAATCCGCTGGTGCGGTTGGACAGCGTCAACGGCGGCCCCGTAGAGGCGGCCCGCAACCGGCCGGAGTTCAGCAAGCTCACCCCGCTCTACCCCAATCAGCGGCTTCGTCTGGAGACCACCCCCGATCGGCTGACGACTCGGGTGATCGACCTGATCATGCCGATCGGCAAGGGTCAGCGCGCGTTGATCGTGTCGCCGCCCAAGGCCGGCAAGACGACGATCATGCAGGACATCGCCAACGCGATCACCAAGAACAACCCCGAATGCCACCTGATGGTCGTGCTCGTCGACGAGCGTCCGGAAGAGGTCACCGACATGCAGCGCTCGGTGATCGGCGAGGTCATCGCCTCCACCTTCGACCGTCCGCCGTCAGACCACACCCAGGCCGCCGAACTGGCGATCGAACGGGCCAAACGTCTGGTGGAGCAGGGCAAGGACGTCGTGGTCCTGCTGGACTCCATCACCCGTCTCGGTCGTGCGTACAACAACGCGTCGCCGGCCTCGGGCCGGATCCTGTCCGGTGGCGTCGATTCGACCGCGCTGTACCCGCCCAAGCGGTTCCTCGGTGCGGCGCGCAATATCGAGTTCGGCGGGTCGCTGACGATCATCGCCACCGCCATGGTGGAGACCGGGTCCACGGGCGACACGGTGATCTTCGAGGAGTTCAAGGGCACCGGCAACGCCGAACTCAAGCTGGACCGCAAGATCGCCGAGCGGCGCGTGTTCCCGGCGGTTGACGTCAACCCGTCGGGCACCCGCAAGGACGAGCTGTTGCTGTCCCCGGATGAGTTCTCGGTCGTGCACAAACTGCGCCGGGTGCTGAGCGGTTTGGACAGCCACCAGGCCATCGACCTGCTGATGAGCCAGCTGCGCAAGACCAAGACCAACTACGAGTTCCTGGTCCAGGTGTCCAAGACGGCGCCCGGTTCGGCCGACTCGGACTGAGCTGACCTTAGGCCTTCAACTTCGGCGCGCTGACGAGCGCGGCGCGCACGTTTCCGCACCGAACTCGGAAGGACGCAGGCTCAGCGTTTCGGGGTGCCGACGTTGCCGCCGCGCGGCGCCGTCGCAGTCTTGAGCACCTGCGGCAGACCGATCACGGCGGCGAACCCGTCAGCGTCGCCGGTGGTGTACTCGACGGTGTTGTAGACGTTGTCCATGAAGATCTGACCGAGATCCTGACCGCCGGCGCTGACCATGCTGTCGCGCAGTTCGTTGCGGGCTGCGTTGAACGACTCGTACCCGTGCGTGAGGTTCTCGAGGTCGAGGTTCTCCTCGCTCAGCGAGGCGGTCCAGATGAAGCCCGGTCCATTCGGGTTGGGATAGGGGCCGAAGATCCGGCCGTGGCTGTTGGCGAGCAGGAAATAATTGTCGCGGAAGGCTGTGTGCGGTCCGGTCGGCTGCTGCCCGAAGATGTTGGATTCGATGACGCCCTGATAGCCGGTGCTGCTGACCGCGGACGGGGCGAATCCGGCCCGTGTCATCCACGCATTGAGATTGCTCGCCGCCTGGGTGGTGTTCCCGGACGCGGAATCGACGATGACGACGTTGATGCCTTCCATGACGGTCCTGCCCTGGTACGGCAGACCGATCCAGTCGGCGATCTCGTTGTCGGAGTTGATCATCCACTGGCCGAGATTGCCGTACGGCGTTGCCACCGTGGAGGTGGGACTCGGCTGGTCACCGCGGACGCCCTCCGATTCCGACCCCGCCGGAACGGCCTGTCCCGGCACGGTCGGCGTGGTCGCGGGCGGATCCGGCGGGGACCCGGCGGGAGCTGATCGCCGGGAGTCCGAGGGCCGGCCGGTCGCCGGGGCATTCCCGGGTGCGCGGCGCGCGGCGCCCCGTGACCGCTCGGCGGAACCGGCGTTGGCCGGCTTCGACGTGGCTGGCGGGGCCGGCGAGGCGGCCGGTGCCGGCGGGGCCGCCGTTCCCGATGGTTCGGCCGAGGGATCGGCCGCAGCGACTCCCGAGCCCGACGCCAACCCACTCACCGCGATGACCACCGCAGCTACGCACACCTTCGCGATCGTCATGGTTGGACCTCCAGGTGACTCAGTTGTCGGTCGTGCGCTCGCCCGCGCTGGGGTGACGGGACGCTCCGGCCTTCGCGGATGGGTCCTGCCGGAGTCCCTCGCCGCGGACCGCCGCGGCAGCAGCGGCAGCCGTGGGTGTGGTGGAATCGCCGCCGGCCGGCACATCTGACCGCGTTGGATCGCTGTGTTCGACACCGGTGACGGCGGCCGCCGAGGCCGCAGTGGTGGCCGTCGATGCGGCGGAACGCACGGCCGCCGGCGTTACCTGCGGCGCGGTCACCGGGAAGTTGGCCCCGACCGCATTGGCGATGGTCAACTGCGACTTCTCAGCCCACATCCGCAGGCTGGGAACGGCGTAACCGTCTCCCGCACCGAGCGGCCCCAACCCGGGGCCGACAGTGACGGCGAGCAGGGTGCCGGGCAGGCTCGAGGTCACTTCTCCGTCAGCGCCGACGGGCCCGAGCAGGCCGTCGACCACGGTGTTCCACGCACTCTCAAGATCGAGGCTGGTGAGTGCTGCCAGGGTCTGGGATCCGATGGTGACCGCGGCCCCGGCGATCGCCGACAACGCACCGCCCACCGTGGTGAGCAGGTCACCCGCTATTCCGGGCAGCGAAACGACCACGTTGGTCAGATGCGCCGCCACGCCGCCGAGGACCGCGAGACCCGCGTCCAGCGCGATCTGACCGGCGTTCTGGATCGGCACCAGCGTCGCGTCCGCCAGCGTTGCGAACGCCTCGGCGAACTGGCCGCCGATCGCCTGTCCGACCGCCGTGACGATCGCTGCGGGCAGATCCCACAGCGCGTCGGTGAGAATCTGCGCCGATGTGCTCAGCGCGTCGATGGAGCCGCCGAGGTAGTTGAACCCGTTGAAGCCCAGTTGGCTGATGATCGGCAGCGCGACGTAGATGAACTCGGGCCCCAATCCCTGGAACGGGTCCCACGGGTAATCCGGGTAGGTGTCAACGCCGTTGAACAGGTCGTTGTTCAGCACCTGCACGGTTCCGAGGACCGCGCTCAGCGGGCTGGACAGGCCCGCGAGTGTGATGTCGGGAATTGCGGGCGCCGCAATGCCTGCGGCGGGCAGGACCGGGGGCGGGGCCAGGGCGACACCGGCCACCATCGCGGCCGCGAGAATCGGAACTCGTCGTGATGACTGCACTCCAGCTACCTCCCAGGTTCAGGCACGATACTGCCACTGACGGTTCGACGAGCGGGACTGATTGTCCATGTCGACCCCTGGCGCCCGGTATCGGGGCGTGCTGGCCGCGTTTGGGCAGGTGCCAGGACAACTGGCATACTGGGCGCCGATCCCACCTCAGGTACCGGTTCACGCCCCTGGAAAGCACCCGGTCCGGCGACCCGGCGACCACAAGCGAAGAGGAACTATGAAGAGCGGCATTCACCCCGCCTACGTCGAGACCACTGTGGTCTGCGGCTGCGGCAACACCTTCACCACCCGCAGCACCAAGGAGAGCGGCCACATCGTGGTCGAGGTGTGCTCGCAGTGCCATCCCTTCTACACCGGCAAGCAGAAGATCCTCGATAGTGGCGGTCGTGTCGCCCGCTTCGAGAAGCGCTACGGCAAGCGCAAGACCGGCGAGAACGCCGACAAGTAGCGTTGTCTCAGAGCGCACCCGCCGACGCGGTCGACGCGGTGCTGACCGAGCACGCCGACCTGGAGCGTCAGCTTTCCGACCCGGAACTGCATGCCGACCCGGCCGGAGCGCGGCGGGTGGGTAAACGTTTCGCCCAGCTGGCGCCGATCGTCGCGACCTTCCGCAAGCTCGAAGCCGCCCGCGGTGACTTGCAGGCGGCCCGGGAACTCGTCGTCGATGACGCGTCCTTCGCCGACGAGGTCAGCGAGCTTCAAGCGCGCGTCGCTGCGCTCGACGACCAGCTCACCGACATGCTGGCTCCCCGTGACCCGCATGACCCGGACGACATCGTGCTCGAGGTCAAGTCCGGCGAGGGGGGTGAGGAGTCGGCGCTCTTCGCCGCGGACCTGGCCCGGATGTACATCCGCTACGCCGAACGGCACGGCTGGACGGTGACCGTGCTCGACGAGACGTTCTCCGACCTCGGCGGGTACAAGGAGGCCACCATCGCCATCGCCGCGAAGGGGGATTCCGCGGACGGTGTGTGGTCGCGACTGAAGTGGGAGGGCGGGGTACACCGCGTTCAGCGCGTCCCGGTCACCGAATCGCAGGGTCGCGTCCACACGTCGGCCGCCGGCGTACTGGTCTACCCCGAGACCGAGGAGGTCGAGGCGGTCCAGATCGACGAGTCGGATCTGCGCATCGACGTCTATCGGTCCTCGGGCAAGGGCGGCCAGGGGGTCAACACCACCGATTCGGCGGTCCGCATCACCCATCTCCCGACCGGCATCGTGGTCACCTGCCAGAACGAGCGCTCCCAGTTGCAGAACAAGGCCCGCGCCATGCAGGTGCTGGCCGCGCGGTTGCAGGCACTGGCCGAAGAGCAGGCGGAGGCCGACGCATCGGCCGATCGCGCCAGCCAGATCCGCACCGTCGACCGCAGCGAGCGGATTCGCACGTACAACTTTCCGGAGAACCGGATCGCCGACCACCGGATCAACTTCAAGGCCCACAACCTCGATCAGGTGCTCGACGGCGACCTCGACCCACTGCTCGATGCGCTGGCCGCCGCCGACAAGCAAGCGCGCCTCCAGCAGGCATGACCGGTCGGCGGCTGCGTCGGGCGATCGAGGCCGCCGCTGCGACGCTGGCCCGATCCGGAGTCGATTCCGCTCGAACCGATGCCCAACTGCTGGCCGCTCACCTGACCGGGATCGACCGCGGCCGGCTCACTTTTGCCGATGATCCCGCTGACGGTTTCTTCGAGGCTTTCGAGGCGGCTGTCACGACCCGGGCGCGCCGCGTTCCCCTGCAGCACATCACCGGAACCGCAGCCTTCGGCCCGCTGTCGTTACATGTCGGCCCCGGGGTCTTCATCCCGCGCCCGGAGACCGAAGCGATCCTGGATTGGGCAGTCCGCCGGAATCTTCCGGAACGCGCGGTGATCATCGACGTGTGTACCGGATCCGGCGCACTGGCCGCGGCGCTGAGCCGCCACTACCCCGATGCCCGGGTCATCGCCGTCGACGATGACCCGGTCGCGTTGGGATACGCCCGTCGCAACACCGGTCAGACCGCCGTGGAGGTTCTCGGGGGTGATGCGACCGCCCCGCAACTCTTGGCCGAACTTGATGGGACGGTCGACTTGGTGGTGTCCAATCCGCCCTACATCCCGCTCGGCGCGGAACTCGAACCCGAAGTGTCCGAACACGATCCGGCGCACGCGCTGTTCGGCGGACCGGACGGGATGGCGGTGATCCGTCCGATCGTGGCCCGGGCCGCTCGCTGGTTGAGGAGCGGTGGTCTGCTGGCTGTCGAACACGACGACACCACTGCAGAGCTGACGGTCGAGACCATCTGCGCCACTGCGGCTTTCGATGACGTCCGGAGTCGCACCGACCTGGCCGGCCGGCCGCGATTCGTGACGGCCCGGAAAGACCAACGGAGGCAAACGAAGTGACCCAGTTCCTCAACTGCCGGGATCCAGGCAACCGTGCTGATGCCATCGCCGCGGCGGCTGCCGCGGTCAAGAGCGGTCGACTGGTGGTGCTACCGACGGACACTGTCTACGGACTGGGCGCCGACGCCTTCGATGCCTCGGCGGTGGCGGCACTGCTGGAGGCCAAGGGTCGCGGCCGGGACATGCCGGTCGGTGTTCTCGTCGGCTCCTGGCACACCATCGAGGGCCTGGTGTACTCGGTGCCGGAAAGCACCCGGGAACTGATCCGCGCCTTCTGGCCGGGGGCGCTGAGCCTGGTGGTCCAACAGGCTCCGTCGCTGCAATGGGACCTCGGCGATGCCCGTGGCACCGTGATGGTGCGGATGCCGCTGCAACCCGTGGCGATCGAGTTGCTGCGCCAGACCGGTCCGATGGCGGTGTCGAGCGCCAATGTCTCCGGGCGGCCCGCCGCCAACACCGCCCAGGAGGCTCGTGACCAACTCGGCGATCTGGTCGACGTCTACCTCGACGGTGGGCGCGCCCAGCAGCAGGCGGCCTCGACCATCCTCGACCTCACCGGTCCAGAGCCCCGGATTCTGCGCGAAGGTCCAGTGGGTGCTGACGCGATCGCCGACGTTCTCGGTGTGGACCGGGATCGACTGACCGGATGAGCGGTGCTGCCGGACCGCCCCGAGTCCGGCCGGCGGGGGAGTAGCGTCGATGCCGTTATGGCGGCGGACTTCCTTTCTGAGGTGCTTTCCGACCGGGGCGCGGGCGTTCCGCTGCGAGAACTGGCTCTCGTCGGCCTGACCGCGGCCATCGTGACCTACTTCGCCACCGGCGGTGTGCGGGTGCTGGCCCGGCGTCTCGGGGCCGTCGCTTATCCCCGCGAGCGTGACGTTCATCGTGAGCCCACCCCGAGGATGGGCGGCCTGGCGATGTACCTGGGCGTGGTGAGCGCGGTGTTCCTGGCGTCCCAACTCCCGGCGCTGACCCGCGGCTTCGTGTACTCGTCCGGAATGCCGGCGGTGGTGATCGCCGGCGGTCTGATCATGGCCATCGGGCTGATCGACGACCGGTGGGGGCTGGACGCGCTGACCAAGTTCGCCGGCCAGATCACCGCCGCCAGCGTGCTGGTCACCATGGGGGTGGCCTGGAGTGTGCTGTACATCCCGTTCGGCGGCGTCGGCACCATCGTGCTGGATCAGGCCACGTCGATCCTGCTGACCTTGGCACTCACGGTCGCCGTGGTGAACGCGATGAACTTCGTCGACGGCCTCGACGGTCTGGCCGCCGGACTCGGCCTCATCACCGCCATGGCGATCTGCATCTTCTCCGTTGGTTTGCTGCGTGACCACGGCGGTGACGTGCTCTTCTACCCGCCGGCCGTGATCTCGGTGGTACTGGCCGGCGCCTGCCTGGGATTCCTGCCGCACAACTTCCATCCCGCCCGCGTCTTCATGGGCGACTCCGGTTCGATGCTCATCGGCCTGATGCTGGCCGCGGCATCGACGACGGCCGCCGGCCCGATCTCGCAGAGCGCCTACGGGGCCCGCGACGTGTTCGCCCTGCTGTCGCCATTCCTCCTTGTGGTCGCGGTGGTGTTCGTTCCCGCTCTGGACATGCTGCTGGCGATCGTGCGGCGAACCCGCGCCGGGCGCAGTCCGTTCAGCCCGGACAAGATGCATCTGCACCACCGACTGCTGCGGATCGGGCATTCGCACCGTCGCGCGGTGCTGCTGATCTACCTGTGGGTGGGACTGGTCGCACTCGGAGCGGCCAGCACGATCTTCTTCGATCCGCGCTATACCGGCGCCGTGATGCTGGCGGCGATCGCCGTTGCCGTCATCGTCACCGTCATCCCGTTACTGCGCGACGGTGGCAGGGCCGGGATTCGGGACGACGACGATGACCTGACCCTGTTGAGGGACAGCGTCTACGGGAACGGCTACGACGGCAAGTAGTAGGTCGATTTTGGCCGAATTCCGCTGTGGTACGGTGCTGTCGAAACCATGGGGAACGCACCGATCAGGCAGCTGATGAGCATGTTTCCCCGCCAATCACGATTGTGGGTGACCGTGTGACGACGCCAGCGCAAGATGCGCCGTTGGTGTTCCCGTCCGTCGCCTTCCAGCCCGTACGGTTGCTATCGGTCTGCGCGGCCTTGACCGTCGTGGCGGTCGGCCTGTCCGCCTGGGCCGGGTATGTGATGTTCGGGGTGTTCTTCGGAATCGGGCTCGCGCTGGGCCTGCTCAACGCCGTGCTCGTGCAGCGGTCGGTGTCGGCGATCACCGCCGACGCGCACCCGCTGAAGCGAAAGATGGCGCTGAACTCCGCCACCCGACTGCTGGTGATCAGCGCGGTCGGTCTGGCCATCGCCTTCGCGTTCCGTCCGCTGGGACTCGGCGTCGTTTTCGGCTTGGCGTTGTTCCAGGTGGTTCTTGTGCTGTCCACCGCCTTGCCGGTGTGGAAGAAGCTGCGCACCGGCGACCCGGACGGGGCCCATGATGAGCTCGGGCCGGACATCCGGACCGGTTCCACCGCTTCTTCGGGCAATCCCGCCTCAATTCCCGACCAGATGACCAAGGATTGAGCACCATGACCGAACGTATCCTCGCCGAGGGGGCGATCGAGGTCGGCCACCACACCACCGCGACGTGGTTGGGCATGACCGTGAACACCGATACCGTGCTGGCCACCGCGATCGCCGCCGCCATCACCCTGGCGCTGGCGTTCTTCCTGCGGGCCAAGATCACCTCGACCGGGGTGCCCAGCGGCGTGCAGTTGTTCTGGGAGGCCATCACCACCCAGATGCGCGGGCAGATCGAGGCGGCGATCGGCTACCGGATCGCGCCCTTCGTGCTGCCGCTGGCGGTCGCGCTGTTCGTCTTCATCCTGATCGCCAACTGGATCTCGGTGCTGCCCGTGCAGTACGGCACCGCCGACGGCGCGACACATGAGCTGCTCAAGCCGCCGGCCTCCGATATCAACTTCGTGCTGGCGCTCGCGCTGTTCGTGTTCCTCTGCTACCACGCGGCCGGGTTCTGGCGCCGTGGTCTGCTCGGCCACCCGGTCAAGCTGGTCAAGGGCCACGTCGCGTTCCTGGCACCGATCAACCTGGTGGAAGAGCTCGCCAAGCCGATCTCGCTGTCACTCCGTCTTTTTGGCAACATCTTCGCTGGCGGCATCATGGTGGCGCTGATCGCATTGTTCCCGCCCTACATCATGTGGGCGCCCAACGCGATCTGGAAAACCTTCGACTTGTTCGTCGGACTGATCCAGGCCTTCATCTTCTCGTTGCTGACGATCCTGTACTTCAGCCAGTCGATGGAACTCGACGAAGACCACTAGACCCGATCCACGCGTTCGAACCCGAACAACCCACAGCCCTGGTAGGAGTCCTACCAGTAACCAAGGAGGAAAAGGAATGGCAGACCCACAGATCGTTGCCGGCGCACTGATCGGCGGCGGGCTCATCCTGGGCGGCGGTGCCATCGGCGCCGGCATCGGTGACGGTATCGCCGGTAACGCCCTGATTTCGGGTATCGCCCGGCAGCCTGAGGCACAGGGCCGGCTCTTCACCCCGTTCTTCATCACAGTCGGCCTGGTGGAAGCGGCCTACTTCATCAACCTGGCGTTCATGGCGCTGTTCGTGTTCGCTACGCCGGGCGCGTCCTAACCACCGATGGGGCACAACAGCGTCACCGTGTTGGCGGCTGAAGAAGGCGGCACCAGCAACTTCCTCATCCCCAACGGCACCTTCTTCTTCGTCCTGGCCATCTTCCTGATCGTGCTCGGCGTGATCGCGAAGTTCGTCGTGCCGCCGATCCAGAAGGTGCTCGGTGAGCGCGAGGCGATGGTTGCCAAGACTGCCGAGGACAACCGCCGGGCCGCCGAGCAGGAAGCGGCCGCCGAGGCGGATTACAAAGCTGAACTCGCCGTCGCCAGGACCGAGGCAGCGGCGATCCGTGACCAGGCTCGTTCGGAGGGCCGTGCCGTCGTGGACCAGATGCGGGGCGAGGCCAACCAGCACGTGGCCGACACCCTGCAGCAGGCCAACGATGAACTCAAGGTGCACAGCGACGCCATTGCCGGCCAGTTGCGCGCCTCGGTGGACAGCCTGTCGGTAACCCTGGCCAATCGGGTGATCGGCGTCGAGGCGGTCACTGCAACGTCAACCTCTGCGGGGCGGTAAACCACTATGTCGACATTCATCGGACAGCTCATTGGCTTCGCGGTCATCGTGTGGGTTCTCACCAAGTTCGTGGTGCCGCCCATCAAGCGGCTGATGGCCGACCAGAAGCAGACGGTGCGCACCCAACTCGACGACAGCGCGAAGGCCGCCAAGCGGCTGGCCGAGGCCGACAAGTTCCACGCGGCGCGGGTGGCCGAGGCCAAGGTCGAGGCCGCCCAGATCGTCGAGGAAGCCCGCACGGACTCCGTGCGCATCGGTGAGCAACTCCGAGTCCAGGCCGGCGTCGATGCGGAACGTATCAAGGCCCAAGGGGGCGATCAGGTTCACCTGCTCCGGGCTCAGCTGGTCCGCCAGCTGCGTGGCGATCTCGGCAGTGAGTCGGTCGGCCGGGCCGCGGACCTGGTCCGTGCTCACGTCGCGGATCCGCAGGCGCTGGCGGCGACCGTGGATCGTCTGCTCGACGATCTGGATGCGATGGCTCCGGCCACCGAGGCTGCGAAGATCTCCGGTTCGGCTCTGCGTTCGGCGAGCCGCGACGCCCAATCGGCACTCGTGCAACGCTTCGACGCGGTGTCCGGTTCGCTGTCGGTTGATCAGCTGGTGGTGCTGTCCGACGAGCTCACTGCGGTGGTGACGCTGCTGGAGGCCGAGCCGATTCTGTCCCGGCACCTGGCCGAGGGGAGCGGTGCGGCAGAACCGAAGAAGCAACTGCTGCAACGGTTGCTCGGCGGCAAGGTGGGTGCCACCACCCTGGATATTCTCGGCACCGCCGCATCGGTTCGCTGGTCGCTGACATCGGACTTTGTCGGCGCACTCGACCACGTTGCGCAACTCGCACTGCTGGCGCGCGCCGATCGGGAGAACCAGGCCGACGAGGTGGCGGAGCAGCTCTTCCGATTCGGCCGGTTGCTCGACGCCCAACCGCAGCTCAATCTGCTGCTCAGCGACACGTCCAGGCCGGCCGCCGACCGGGTTGCCCTGCTCCGGGGCGTGCTCGGCCGGGCCGGCGGCGGCAATCCCACCGCCGCAGCACTGCTGGCCCAGAGTGTCGAGTTGCTGAGCGATCAGCGGGCTGACGAAGCGGTCACCGAACTCGCTCAGTTGGCCATCGCCCGGCGCGGTGAAGTGGTCGCCGAAGTAGTCGCGGCGGCGGATCTCAGCGACGGCCAGCGCACCCGACTGAGCCAGATCCTGACTCGTATCTACCACCATCCGGTGTCGATTCAGCTCACCGTCGATCCCGCTGTGATCGGCGGCCTCTCGGTCGCCGTCGGCGACGAGGTGATCGACGGGACGTTGTCCTCCCGGCTGACCGCAGCCGCCAGCAAGCTGCCCGACTAGAGCGGCCGTAAGGCCGCCACAACAAGCCACGAACACCAAGACAAGAAGGCAGGAAGACGAAAAGCCATGGCAGAGTTGACCATCTCCGCTGACGACATCCAGGGCGCGATCTCCGACTACGTCTCGAGCTTCGAGACCGCAACCGGGCGCGAGGAGGTCGGCACCGTCATCGACGCGGGCGACGGTATTGCCCACGTCGAGGGTCTGCCCTCGGTGATGACCCAGGAACTGCTGGAATTCGCCGGCGGTGTACTGGGCGTCGCGCTCAACCTCGACGAACACAGCGTAGGCGCGGTCATCCTCGGCGACTTCGCGAAGATCGAGCAGGGTCAGCAGGTCAAGCGCACCGGCCAGGTGCTGTCGGTCCCAGTGGGCGACGCGTTTCTCGGTCGGGTGGTCAACCCGCTCGGTGAGCCGATCGACGGCCGGGGAGACATCGAAGCCACCACTGTTCGCGCGCTTGAGCTGCAGGCCCCGTCGGTCGTGGAGCGCAAGGGCGTCAGCGAGCCGCTGCAGACCGGCATCAAGGCCATCGACGCCATGACTCCGATCGGGCGAGGTCAGCGCCAGCTGATCATCGGCGACCGCAAGACCGGCAAGACCGCGGTCTGCGTCGACACCATCCTCAACCAGCGGAAGGCCTGGGAGACCGGCGATCCGGACAAGCAGGTGCGCTGCGTCTACGTGGCCATCGGCCAGAAGGGCACCACCATCGCCAGCGTGCGGCGGGCGCTGGAGGAGGGCGGCGCTATGGACTACACCACCATCGTCGCAGCCCCGGCCTCCGATGCCGCCGGCTTCAAATGGCTTGCCCCCTATACAGGTTCGGCCATCGCGCAGCACTGGATGTACGACAGCAAGCACGTTCTGATCGTCTTTGACGACCTCACGAAGCAGGCCGAGGCCTACCGCGCGATCTCGCTGCTGCTGCGCCGTCCGCCGGGCCGCGAGGCCTACCCGGGTGACGTGTTCTACCTGCACTCCCGGCTGCTGGAGCGTTGCGCGAAGCTGTCCGACGCTCTCGGTGGTGGTTCGATGACCGGCCTGCCGATCATCGAGACCAAGGCCAACGACATCTCGGCCTACATCCCCACCAACGTCATCTCGATCACCGATGGCCAGGTGTTCCTGGAGACCGACCTGTTCAACCAGGGCGTCCGGCCGGCCATCAACGTCGGTGTCTCGGTGTCCCGCGTCGGCGGCGCCGCGCAGATCAAGGCGATGAAGGAGGTGGCCGGCTCGCTGCGCCTGGATCTGTCCCAGTATCGCGAGCTGGAGGCGTTCGCGGCCTTCGCCTCCGACCTCGACGAGACCTCCAAGGCTCAGCTGGAGCGCGGTGCGCGGCTGGTGGAGCTGCTCAAGCAGCCGCAGTACAGCCCGCTTGCCGTTGAGGAGCAGGTGGTGGCGATCTTCCTCGGCACAAAGGGCCATCTGGACTCGGTACCGGTCGCCGATGTCGGCCGGTTCGAGGCTGAGTTCCTTGAGCACATCAAGGGGGCCCACCCTGCGGTTCTCAATGACATCCGGGAGAGCCAGAAGCTCAGCGACGAGGCCCAGGACACGCTCGACAAACTGGTCGCGGACTTCAAGAAGGGCTTCGCAACCACTGACGGCAGCTCGGTGGTCCCTAATGCCCACGTCGCGGCCATGGATGAGGCCGACGTGGAGAAGGAGGCCGTCCAGGTCCGCAAGCCCGCTCCCAAGAAGAAGTAGCGGCGCACAATGGCAGCGACACTGCGCGAACTACGCGGGCGGATTCGCTCCGCCGGGGCGATCAAGAAGATCACCAAGGCTCAGGAGCTGATCGCTACCTCGCGGATCGCCAAGGCTCAGGCCCGGGTGGAGGCCGCTCGGCCGTACTCGGCCGAGATCACCAACATGTTGACCAACCTCGCGGCGGAGTCGGCGCTGGATCATCCGTTGCTGGTTGCCCGGGAGAACCCCAAGCGGGCCGCGGTTTTGGTGGTCTCGTCCGATCGTGGGCTGTGCGGTGCCTACAACGCCAACGTGTTGCGCCGGGCCGAGGAACTGATCTCATTGCTGCGATCCGAGGGCAAGCAGCCGGTGTTGTATGTGGTGGGCCGAAAGGCACTGGGCTACTTCAGCTTCCGCAACTGGACGATTACCGAGTCCTGGGTTGGTTTCTCAGATAAGCCGACCTATGAAAAATCTCAGGAGATCGCCGATACCCTGGTGGAGGCGTTTCTGTCCGGCGAGGATGACGAGGGCGACAGACCGGGCTTGGACGGCGTGCTTGGCGTCGATGAGCTCCACATCGTGTTCACCGAGTTCAAGTCCATGCTCACCCAGAACGCAGAGGCGCGCCGGATCGCCCCGATGGAGGTCGAGTACGTCGGCGAGGACAACACCGGTCCGCACACTCTGTTCTCGTTCGAACCGGACGCCACCACGCTGTTCGAGTCGCTTCTGCCGCGGTACGTCGCGACCCGGATCTTCTCCGCGCTGCTCGAGGCCTCGGCCTCGGAGTCGGCGTCCCGGCGTCGCGCCATGAAGGCGGCCTCCGACAACGCCGACGACCTCATCAAGATCCTGACTCTGATGGCCAACCGCGAGCGGCAGGCCCAGATCACCCAGGAAATCAGCGAAATCGTCGGTGGCGCAAACGCGTTGGCCGACGCAGCGAAAAAGTAGACCCCGAGCTCAGGAAGCGAAAAGAAATGACTGTCACCACTGAGAAGAACACCGCCGGCCGCGTGGTCCGGGTAACCGGTCCCGTCGTCGACGTCGAGTTTCCCCGTGGCGCGGTGCCGGAGCTGTTCAATGCTTTGCACACCGACATCACCTTCGGGGCGATGGCCAAGACGCTGACCCTGGAGGTCGCCCAGCACCTTGGTGACAACCTGGTGCGGACGATCTCGATGCAGCCGACCGACGGGCTGGTGCGCGGAAGCGAGGTTACCGACACCGGTGCCTCGATCTCGGTGCCGGTCGGTGACGGGGTTAAGGGTCACGTGTTCAACGCGTTGGGGCACTGCCTCGATGAGCCGGGCTACGGCAAGGATTTCGAGCACTGGTCGATCCACCGCAAGCCGCCGCCATTCGACGAACTCGAGCCGCGCACGGAGATGCTCGAGACCGGTCTGAAGGTTGTCGACCTGCTCACCCCGTACGTCCGCGGCGGCAAGATCGCCCTGTTCGGCGGTGCCGGCGTCGGCAAGACGGTTCTCATCCAGGAGATGATCAACCGCATCGCCCGTAACTTCGGTGGCACCTCGGTGTTCGCCGGCGTGGGTGAGCGTACTCGCGAGGGCAACGACCTCTGGGTCGAGCTCGCCGATGCCAACGTGCTCAAGGACACCGCGTTGGTGTTCGGTCAGATGGATGAGCCGCCGGGCACCCGTATGCGGGTGGCGCTGTCGGCGCTGACCATGGCCGAGTACTTCCGCGACGAGATGAACCAGGACGTGCTGCTGTTCATCGACAACATCTTCCGGTTCACCCAGGCCGGTTCCGAGGTTTCGACGCTGCTCGGCCGGATGCCGTCGGCGGTGGGGTACCAGCCCACGCTGGCCGACGAGATGGGCGAGCTGCAGGAGCGCATTACCTCCACCCGCGGTCGTTCCATCACCTCGATGCAGGCCGTCTACGTGCCCGCCGACGACTACACCGACCCGGCGCCGGCCACCACCTTCGCGCACTTGGACGCCACCACGGAGCTCTCGCGTGCGGTCTTCTCGAAGGGCATCTTCCCGGCGGTGGACCCGCTGGCGTCGAGCTCGACGATCCTGCACCCGAGCGTGGTCGGTGACGAGCACTACCGGGTTGCGCAGGAAGTCATCCGGATCCTGCAGCGCTACAAGGACCTTCAGGACATCATCGCCATCCTCGGTATCGACGAACTCTCCGAGGAGGACAAGCAACTGGTCTACCGTGCCCGTCGCATCGAGCGGTTCCTGAGCCAGAACATGATGGCTGCCGAGCAGTTCACCGGGCAACCGGGATCGACGGTCCCGCTGAAGGAAACGGTTGAGGCGTTCGACAAGCTCTGCAAGGGCGACTTCGATCACCTGCCCGAGCAGGCGTTCTTCCTCATCGGCGGCTTGGACGACCTCGCGAAGAAGGCCGAGAGTCTCGGCGTCAAGCTGTGACCCCGACCAACGGGCAACTGAGCCGGAAGGTGGTGTGAGATGGCGGAATTGGACATCGATATCGTCGCCGTCGAGCGCAAGATCTGGTCGGGTAAGGGGACGTTCCTGTTCACTCGGACCACGTCCGGTGAGATCGGCATCCTGCCGCAACATATTCCGTTGGTGGCGCAGCTTGTTTCTGATGCCATGGTGCGTGTCGAACGGGAGGGCGAGGATGACCTTCGCATCGCCGTTGATGGTGGCTATCTGTCCGTCACCGAGGCCGGCGTGACGATCCTCGCCGAGTCGGCGGCGTTCGCATCCGAGATCGATGCGGACGCGGCGAAAGCGGATGCGGCTTCGGAGGATCCGCAGACCGCGGCCCGGGGGCGGGCGCGGCTGCGAGCGCTCGGCCAACTCGACTAGATACCGGGTTCGATGAGCGCCTCGATGATCATCACCGATGCGCTGCTCATTGTCTTGCTGCTCGCCGTCGTGGTCTTGCTGCTCGCCGTCCTGCTGCTGGGCTATCGGCTCTGGAAGATGCGCCAGGGCGGCACCGCCGCGATCCTGCGGGATACGCCGGCGGTCGCCGGCCATGGTTGGCGGCACGGCGTGATTCGCTACCACGGCGATGAGGCGAGCTTCTATCGGCTGTCCAGTTTGCGACCGTGGCCCGACCGCCGGTTGGGCCGGCGCGGTCTGGAGATCGTCGCGCGACGTGCGCCTCGCGGCGACGAATTCGACATCATGACTGATGCGACTGTCGTGCTCGAATTGGTCGACGCCAGCACCGATCGTCAGCGGTGCTACGAGATGGCTCTCGACCGCGGCGCACTGACGGCATTCCTGTCCTGGGTGGAATCGCGGCCGTCTCCGCGGGCGCGCCGTCGGGCGGTGTGAGGCTAGGGCTGCGATTCCTGCTGCGATCCACCCTGGGATGTGTCCCCCGACGTATCGCTGCTCGGGCGACCACCACCGGGTCGCCACAGCACGTCGCCGTCCGGGTTGGCCACTCGGCACAGGATGAACAGGAGATCGGACAGTCTGTTCAGGTAGCGGGCGGGAAGCGGACTCACCGTGTCGGGATGGGCATTTACCGCGGTCCAGGCGGAACGTTCGGCACGTCGGGTCACGGTGCGCGCGACCTGCAGCAACGCCGCAAGCGGTGTCCCGCCGGGCAGGATGAACGAATTGAGTGCGGGCAGAGGCGCGTTGAACTCATCGCACCAAGCCTCCAGTCGTTCGATGTAGGACTCGGTGATGCGAAGCGGGGGATACTCCGGATTCTCGACGATGGGGGTCGCCAGATCGGCCCCGGCGTCGAACAGGTCGTTTTGAATGGTGATGAGAACGTCGCGCAGATCCGCCCCGGCCCCGCCGAGTGCGACGGCGACGCCGATCGCCGCGTTGGCCTCGTCGCAGTCGGCGTAGGCGATCAGCCGCGGATCGCTCTTCGGCACCCGGGAGAAGTCGCTGAGCCCGGACGTTCCGTCATCTCCTGTGCGGGTATAGATGCGGGTCAGGTGCACTGCCATGATCGGCAACGCT
Organism: Actinomycetota bacterium; assembly: GCA_030836785.1. Taxonomy (GTDB): domain Bacteria; phylum Actinomycetota; class Actinomycetes; order Mycobacteriales; family Mycobacteriaceae; genus Mycobacterium. The sequence continues at coordinate 520 of JAUPLT010000363.1, read as the reverse complement.
ACGCCGCGGGAGCTGGCATTAAGCTATCGACCCGTGGGCGAGCGTTTCCTGGTGACCGGAGGGAACCGGTTGGCGGGCGAAGTCGCTGTCACCGGGGCGAAGAACAGTGTGCTCAAACTGATGGCGGCCAGCCTGCTGGCCGAGGGAACGACCACTATCACCAACTGCCCGGACATTCTCGATGTGCCGCTGATGGCGGAAGTGCTGCGCGGACTCGGGGCCAACGTCGAGCTTGACGGGTCGACGGTGCGCATCACCTCGCCGGACGAGCCGAAGTACGAGGCGGATTTCGCCGCCGTTCGGCAGTTCCGCGCCTCGGTGTGCGTGCTGGGCCCGTTGGTAGGCAGGTGCAAACGCGCCAGGGTGGCTCTGCCCGGTGGAGATGCGATCGGATCCCGGCCGCTGGACATGCATCAATCCGGACTTCGTCAGCTTGGTGCTGAATGCACGATCGAGCACGGCTGCGTGGTGGCCTCCGCCGACCACCTTCACGGTGCCGAGATCCAACTGGAGTTCCCGT
>JAUPLT010000362.1 GCA_030836785.1 Actinomycetota bacterium | reverse complement strand
CTGGGCAGGTGCGCGGAGTCACTCGGGCCGAACTCCTGGCCCATCCGGCGCGCCCCGTTGCGCATTTGCTGCATCTGGGCCAGCGGCCCCAGACCGCCCCTGCCCATCTTGACCACACCTTTGGCCATCGACAGCGGCGTGGGCAATCCCCCATCGCCGAAGGCGTGCAACATTTTTCGGAACGCCAGCGACGCCGCCCAGGACAGTAGAACCAGCATCAGCAGTTTCAGCAGCGGTGAGGTCACCTGGACGCCGCCTGCGAAATTGCCCTGCATCACGTGGCGCATGAGGATCAACAGCACACCCAGGCCCGCGGTGGCGAACATCATTTCCAGGCCGTGCACGACCGCGCGCAGCGCGGCCTTTTTGGCGAACTGCCGTTGCGGGCCGGGAGCGACAGCGACGGCGGCGGCGGGTACCAGGACCAACACATTCCAGAACGCTTTGAACCCGACGCGCAGCACCTCCGCGCCGATGTAGCACAGCGCCAGCAGTGCCGCCATCACCACGAGGTTCAGCAGGAAAAACAGTCCGACCGATTCGCCGCTGAGGTGCTGGGCGTGGGTGTAAGCGTCCATTGCTCCGCAGTTCTTGATGGCCAACGCGGGGCCTTGGGCGGTGCGGTTGCTCATCAGCGCCGCATCCCAGGCGGCGGCGCATCCCGGCCGCGTGTCGATGACCTCGCCAAAGTTGATCATTTGCAGGCTGTGGCGGGCCAGCACATCGACCATCCACCCGGTGAGTTGGTTGAGCTGGGCGTCGTTGATGGTCGACCCATCGGTCACGATGGGGCCGTTATTGGCCACGCCCATCGCCACGGTGAATCCGAGCCAGCGGCCCATGCCCAGCACACCCTCAGGGCTGGTCAGTTCGGTGACCGGGTCACGCAATAGCCACGCGGCGAGCAGTATCACCACGAAACCGCTTGCCATGATGCCGATTCCGCGTCCCACGCCTTTCGTCAGCGCGATGACACCGCCGATGAGCAGGCAGATCATCAGCGCGGTCGGCACCACATGCAAATGGTTGAGGACGGCGGTGATGTTGGCCACGATCGGGGCGGCGACCGCCGCCAACCACAACAGCCAGGTGGTGCCCAGCGCGAATTTGATGACCCAGATGCCCATGGAGCAGATGAACAGCAGGAAGCCGGTGCAGGCTCCGAGTGCGGCGGCGACCTGCGAATAGGTCAGGGCCACGGTGACGTTGTCGGCCAGGGACGGAATCCAGGTGGCCGGGTCGGTGATGCTCATGTCGGTGCCCTGATGGCGCATGGCCTCGATCACGTCCACCGTGGAGAAAAAATAGGCGCCGATGGGAATGCCCCGGCTGTCCCGCAACCCGCTGAAGTCCAGGGCCGTTCCGAGACCTGACGCGGTGGCGGCGGGAGCGGTCAGCAGGGCCATCATCGCGCCCAGCCACAGTGTCTGGGCGATGACCCAGGCCCGGCGCACCCGTGGATGGCAATACAGCCACGCCGCCAGCCGCCCCGTCAGCACGCAGACCCCACACCGGGCGGCGGGTCAACCCCCAGGTTGCGGGTGTCGAACGCGGACACCAATTCGTGTTGCACCGGATGCAGCAGGTCCACCAGGCCCGCCCGCCCGAATTCGTCGAGGAAATAGGCGTACCCGTGCCCCTCGACGGTGCGCAGGTCGAGCACCTCGGGATACTCGTCGGGGTCGATGCCGATCTTGCGGTACGCCTCGACCGCGTACTGCCGCTCCGACGGTTTGAACGGTGTGACGATGCGGTTAGGCAGATCCTGGGTGCTGATCCCGGCGAAGTGCTCGACGTGCTGGGAGATCGCGATCAGCCCGTAGCGTTCCTTGCGGCCCTGGGTGACGATGCGCAACGCGTCGTCTTTGCCGACCGGCGAAGCGAAATAGGAGCGGGCCTCCTCGGCGACGAACCAGCCGAAGCTGTCGGGCCGGCGGTTCGGCCCGGTGTAGGTTTCGCGGGTCAGCGCCGCGATCATGCCGTAGATGGCGAACCCTGCACGCGCTCTGGCGGTTTGGCGCCGGTACAGGTGCAGTTCGTCGGTTTGGGTGGTCGAGGGCAGTTCCAGGTCCGCGGTCAGCCACACCACGGCGTCCTTGTCCGCGATCGGCGGCACCGGCAGCGATTCGTCGAACATGCAGCGCAGGTAATCGACGTTGGCCCACATGTCCAGCCGCGCTGTCAGTTCCTCGTACTCGCTGGCCGCACGCCCGGTCAGCGAGTTCAAATACCGCACCAAAGCGCCCATACTTTCGGCGACCCGCTCATCGGGGCGCAGCAATCCGCGTAGCTGCCGGGCCACCAGCCCGTCGGTGTCCACACCCATCATCGGCAGCAGATGATCCAGCGTGCGTTCCACCGCGATGTCGCGGCGGAAGATCCGCAGGCCGTCCATCGACACCGCGCCGCGTGCGGGATCAAGAACGGCCACCCTGTCCCCGTGGTGGGCCAAGGCGCTCGACCACTCCCGCATCGTGCCCGGATCGGTGATCGAGGTCTGCGACCCCCGTTTGATCAGCGCGTCGACAATCCGTTTGGCGCACTGTGATTTTCCGCCACCGGGCGGGCCGAACAGCAGCAGCCCCGGAGCGCCGCGCCGGCGTGCCACGCCCTCGAGGTCGAGCAGCACCGGGGATGCTCGGCGGGTCGCCAGGTTACGGCCGATGAGGATGCCGCTGCGGTTGCCCAACGCGCTGGACACCAACGGCGAAAACCGCGCCCAGTGCTTGGTGGTAGTG
>JAUPLT010000361.1 GCA_030836785.1 Actinomycetota bacterium | reverse complement strand
GCCTGGAACGTCTCCATCCGTGCCCGCAGCGCCGGGTCCGACGAGCCCAGGATCCGCACCGCCAGCAGTCCGGCGTTGCGGGCACCGCCGATCGACACCGTCGCCACCGGCACCCCGGCGGGCATCTGCACGATCGAGAGCAGGGAGTCCAGGCCGTCCAGGCGGGCCAGTGGAACCGGCACCCCGATCACCGGCAGCGGGGTGGCAGCGGCCACCATCCCGGGCAGGTGCGCCGCCCCGCCGGCCCCGGCGATGATCACCTCGATCCCGCGGTCTGCCGCCGACTGGGCGTATTCCAGCATCCGGCCCGGGGTGCGGTGCGCGGAGACCACGCCGACCTCGAAGCGCACGTCAAACTCGACCAGTGCCTCAGCGGCGTCGACCATCACCGGCCAGTCGCTGTCGCTGCCCATGATCACGCCCACCCGGGGTGACTGCTCAGCCATGTCCGTGTCCGTCCCATCCGTCTGTCCAGATTCCGTGCGACAACCAGTGCGCTGCCCGCTCCGCCCGCTCCCGCACCGCCTCGATGTCGTCGCCGAGCACGTTCACGTGCCCGATCTTGCGCCCCGGCCGCTCGGCCTTGCCGTAAAGGTGGACGTGCGCGTCGGGAATCCGGCCGAAAAGATGGTGCACCCGCTCATCCATACTCATCGCCGCCGCGTGCGGGGCGCCCAGCACGTTGGCCATCACCGACACCGGGGCCAGCGGCCGGGTGTCGCCCAGCGGGTAGTCCAACACCGCCCGCAGGTGCTGTTCGAACTGGCTGGTAACCGACCCGTTCTGGGTCCAGTGCCCGGAGTTGTGCGGCCGCATGGCCAACTCGTTGACCATCAGCGCACCCCCGGTGGTCTCGAATAGCTCCACGGCCAGCACGCCGACCACCCCGAGTTCCTCGGCGATCCGCAGCCCCAACTGCTCGGCCTCGGCAGCGACGCCGGGCGCAAGGCCGGGTGCAGGCGCCAGCACCGTCACGCAAATGCCCTGCCGCTGAACGGTCTCCACCACCGGCCAGGCCGCCCCCTGCCCCAGCGGGGATCGCGCCACCAGCGCGGACAGCTCGCGGCGCATGGCCACCCGCTCCTCGAGCAGCACCGGAACGCCGTCGCGCAGGTACCCGGCCACCGCCTCGCGCGCGGCGGCGGGATCGTCGGCCAAGACCACCCCCCGGCCGTCGTATCCGCCGCGGACGGTCTTGACCACGACCGCACCGCCGACGGACGCGGCGAAGGCGTCGACGTCGTCGACCGTTTCGACCGCGGTGAACCGCGGCACCGGGGCGCCGAGTTCAGCCAACCGGCGCCGCATCGCCAGTTTGTCCTGCGCGTAGACCAGGGCACCCGGCCCGGGTAACACCGGTACTCCATCGGCGACCAGGGCGTGCAGCAGTTCAGTAGGAACGTGCTCATGATCGAAGGTCACCGCGGCGGCCCCGACTGCGGCGGTCCGCAACGCCTCGAGATCGGTATGCGAGCCCAGGACCACGTCGGGAGCCACCTGGGCCGCGGGATCCTCGGGACTGACCGCCAGCACTCGCAGGCTCATCCCCAGCGCAATTGCGGACTGATGGGTCATGCGGGCCAACTGCCCGCCGCCCACCATTGCCACCACAGGTGTTCCCGGCACGGCGCCTATGGTGTCACGGGCACGGTGATCAGTGGGTCAGCGGACCGGGGTGACCAGCGCAGCTACGCAACCTGCCTGCTTTTTCCGTAGACTCTCCCCTTGTGTCTTTTGCTGATGCCACCATCGACCGGCTGCCGCGGCCGTTGCGGCCGTTTGCTGAGCGGCATCATGAGCTGATCAAGTTCGCGATCGTCGGTGCCACCACATTCATCATCGACTCGGCGATTTTCTACACCCTCAAGCTGACCATCCTGGAACCCAAGCCGGTGACGGCCAAGGTGATCGCCGGAATCGTCGCGGTGATCGCGTCTTACATCCTCAACCGCGAATGGAGCTTCCGGGACCGGGGCGGACGCGAGCGCCACCATGAGGCTTTGCTGTTCTTCGCCTTCAGCGGCGTCGGCGTGGTGCTGAGCATGGCACCCCTGTGGTTCTCCAGCTACGTCCTGGGACTACGCGTACCCGAGGTCTCGTTGACGGTGGAGAACGTCGCCGACTTCGTCTCCGCCTACATCATCGGCAACCTGCTGCAGATGGCCTTCCGGTTCTGGGCCATGCGGCGCTGGGTCTTCCCCGACCATGTCGGCGGCGACAACACCCTCGAGAGGGCCGACCTCGACAAGGCCCTCGAGTCGACGCTCACCGCAGGCGGTATCGCCGAGGTGCTCGAGGACCTCCACCATGACGAGGTGGCGATCCGCCGCCGCCGGCGTCGCACCAAGCCTGCCGCCTGATCCGCCCGCTAGCGCTCCTGCTCGGTGGTGTCGAAAACCTCGTGATAGAGCAGTGAGTGCACCTGCTCGACCTGCGGGATGTCGTTGAACTCCAGCGGATCCTGGGACGCCGACTCGATGATCAGGGTGCCGGTGCGCACCATCCGGTCGACCAGCCCGTGCCTGAACTCCACGCTGTTGATGCGCGCCAGCGGGATGTCGATCCCGGCCCGGGTCAGCACCCCGTGCCGATACATCACCCGCCGGTCGGTGATGACGAAGTGGGTGGACCGCCAGGCCAGGAATGGCCGCACCGTCAACCACCCCACGAGTAACAGCCACAGTGCGCCGATCACCGCCGTGACCACCCGCCGCGCGGTGGGGTCCCAGCCGGTCCGGCTGACCACCGCCGCCCCGAACGCGGCCAGCGCGGTCAACGCCAGCAGCGCCAGCACCGGGCCGATGAGGCGCTTCCAGTGCGGGTGCCGGTGCAGCACCACCTGTTCGCCCTCGGCCAGCACGTTGTCGGGATAGCCCATGATTCCTTCCCCCGAACTCAGTGACCCGCGGTGACCGCGATGGTGAACGACGAGATCGTCATGACGTCCGCGCGACCGCGATGGGAACTATAAGGCCCCTGACGACGGGCGGCCTGACGATTGGGCGGGCTGGTCAGCCCGGCGGTGGCGACGGCTAACATCGTCATCCATGACGACGACCGAGTCCGACACCCACGCGGATATCCACACGGGGGATATACACACGACGGCCGGAAAGCTCGCCGATCTGCGCAAGCGCGCTGAGGAGACGCTGCACCCGGTTGGCGAGGCCGCCGTCGAAAAGACCCACGCCAAGGGCAAGCTGACCGCCCGCGAGCGCATCCTCGCACTCCTCGACGAGGACTCCTTCGTCGAACTCGACGCCCTCGCCCGGCACCGCTCGACGACCTTCAACCTGCAGGAGAACCGCCCGGTCGGTGACGGCGTGGTGACCGGCTACGGCACCATCGACGGCCGCGAGGTGTGCATCTTCAGCCAGGACGCCACCGTGTTCGGCGGCAGCCTCGGGGAGGTCTACGGCGAGAAGATCGTCAAGGTCCAGGAACTGGCCATCAAGACCGGCCGGCCGCTGATCGGCATCAACGACGGCGCCGGCGCCCGCATCCAGGAGGGCGTGGTCTCCCTCGGCCTGTACAGCCGGATCTTCCGCAACAACATCCTCGCCTCCGGCGTCATCCCGCAGATCTCGCTGATCATGGGTGCCGCCGCCGGCGGGCACGTCTACTCCCCCGCGCTGACCGACTTCGTCATCATGGTCGACCAGACCAGCCAGATGTTCATCACCGGACCCGACGTGATCAAGACCGTCACCGGCGAGGACGTCACCATGGAGGAACTCGGCGGCGCGCACACCCACATGGCCAAGTCGGGAACCCTGCACTACGTCGCCTCAGGTGAGCAGGACGCCTTCGACTACGTCCGCGACCTGCTGAGCTATCTGCCGCCGAACAACTACGCCGAGCCGCCGCGCTATCCCGCGCCGCCCCATCCGGGCGCCATCGAGGACAACCTCACCGACGAGGACCTCGAACTGGACACCCTGATCCCGGACTCGCCGAACCAGCCGTACGACATGCACGAGGTGATCACCCGGATCCTCGATGACGACGAGTTCCTCGAGGTCCAGGCCGGTTACGCGCAGAACATCATCGTCGGCTTCGGCCGGGTGGACGGCCGCGCGGTGGGGATCGTGGCCAACCAGCCCACCCAGTTCGCCGGCTGCCTGGACATCAACGCCTCGGAGAAGGCCGCCCGGTTCGTCCGGACCTGCGACTGCTTCAACATCCCGATCGTGATGCTGGTCGACGTCCCGGGCTTCCTGCCCGGCACCGAACAGGAGTTCAACGGGATCATCCGCCGCGGCGCCAAGCTGCTGTACGCCTACGGCGAGGCCACCGTCGCCAAGATCACCGTGATCACCCGAAAGGCCTATGGCGGCGCCTACTGCGTGATGGGCTCCAAGGACATGGGCTGCGACGTCAACCTGGCCTGGCCGACCGCCCAGATCGCGGTGATGGGCGCCGGTGGCGCCGTGCAGTTCGTGTACCGCAAGCAACTCAAGGACGCGGCTGCCGCGGGTGACGACGTCGAGGCCTTGCGGGTCCAGCTTCAACAGGACTACGAGGACACCCTGGTCAACCCGTACGTCGCCGCCGAGCGCGGGTACGTCGACGCGGTCATCCCGCCGTCGCACACCCGGGGCTACATCGCCGGCGCGCTGCGACTGCTGGAGCGCAAAATCGTCCAGACGCCGCCCAAGAAGCACGGAAACATCCCCCTCTAGGAGCCGGCTATGAGACATGAAGACATCACCGAGGTGAGCGATCCGCACCAGCTGACGCTCGACGAACCGGCCCACGGCGCCCCGGAGATACGAATACTCAAGGGAGCCCCCACCGATGCAGAACTGGCCGCGGTGGTAGCCGTGCTGGCCGCCGCCGGCGGCGGGTCCGCTCTCGGCCCACAGGAACTCAATCGCTGGGGCCACCCGGTGGACAAGCTGCGATACCCGTTCTCCAGTTGGCAGTCGGTGACCCTGAGGGACCGCACCCACGTGCGGCGATAGGTTTATGCCATGACCCGAGTCGTGCTCGGGTCGGCCTCCACCGGCCGGCTCACGGTGCTGCGCAACGCGGGGATCGACCCGTTGGTCGTCGTCTCCGGTGTCGACGAGGACGCGGTGGCCGCCGCCCTCGGGGCGGGTGCCGCTCCGGACACCGTGGTGGGCGCACTGGCGCAGGCCAAGGCGGAAGCGGTCAGCCGGGAGGTGACGGCCCGGCACCCTGCAGTGGCCACGGACTGCGTCGTCATCGGGGCGGACTCCATGCTGTATGTCAACGGTGAACTTCGCGGTAAGCCGGGGACACCGGAAAGTGCCCGGCAGCAATGGAATTCGATGGCGGGCCGGGCCGGTGAACTCCACACCGGACACTGCGTCATCCGGACACTCGACAGCGCGCCAGTATTCACCCGCACCGAGACCTCCGTCACCACGGTCCGGTTCGGCACCCCCACCGCAGACGAATTGGAGGCCTACATCGCCAGCGGCGAACCGCTCGGCGTGGCCGGCGCGTTCACCATCGACGGCCTCGGCGGCTGGTTCCTCGACGGAGTCGACGGCGATCCGTCGGCGGTGGTCGGCCTTGGCCTGGCGGTGATGCGCCGACTGTTCGAATCGGCCGGACTGGCCATCGGCGAACTGTGGGCGGCGAACCCCCGGTCGACTTAGTCTGGCGACGTGCCGCTGCCACCCGATCCCAGCCCCGCGCTGCAGGACTACGCCCACCCCGAACGCCTGGTTACCTCCGACTGGCTCGCCGAGCACCTCGGCTCCCCCGGTCTGGTCGTCGTCGAGTCCGATGAGGACGTGCTGCTCTACGACGTCGGCCACATCCCGGGCGCGGTGAAAGTCGACTGGCACACCGACCTCAACGACCCGCTTGTGCGCGACTACATCGACGGCGCGCAGTTCGCCGCCCTGATGGATCGCAAAGGCATCGCCCGCGACGACACCGTGGTGATCTACGGCGATAAAAGCAACTGGTGGGCGGCCTACGCGCTGTGGGTGTTCACCCTGTTCGGCCATCCGGATGTGCGACTGCTCGACGGCGGCCGGGACGTGTGGCTGGCCGAGGGCCGCGACACCACCCTGGAGGTGCCGACCCGGCGGACCACCGGCTACCCCGTCGTCGCCCGCAATGACGCGCCCATCCGGGCCTACCGGGAGGATGTGCTGACCGCGCTGGGATCCCCGGACCGCCCCGCCACCCTGATCGACGTCCGCTCACCGCAGGAGTACACCGGGGAGCGGACCCACATGCCCGACTATCCGGAGGAGGGGGCGCTGCGCGGCGGGCACATTCCGACCGCGATGTCGGTGCCGTGGTCGAAGGCCGCCGACGAACGCGGCCGGTTCCGCAGCCGGGCCGAACTCGACGAGATCTACAGCTTCGTGAAGCCCGGCGAGGGAACCGGACGGGAGACCATCGCCTACTGCCGCATCGGCGAGCGCTCCAGCCACACCTGGTTCGTGCTCACCCATCTGCTCGGCATCGAGGGTGTGCGCAACTACGACGGTTCGTGGACTGAGTGGGGCAACACCGTCCGGGCGCCGATCGTGGACGGCGAGGCGCCCGGTCCGGCACCCACTCGCCGATGAGCATGCCCGCGCCGCTGGCCGAAGTGGTCGGTGAGTTCGCCGAGGTGTCCGGCCAGGACAAGCTGGCCCTGCTGTTGGAGTTCTCCGGCGAACTGCCGGACCTGCCCGCCGATCTGGAGGAGGCGGCGATGGAACCGGTGCCGGAATGCCAGTCCCCGCTGTTCCTGCATGTCGATGCCGCCGACCCGCAGCGGGTGCGGCTGTACTTCAGCGCGCCGGCCGAGGCACCGACCACCCGCGGGTTCGCCGCCATCCTGGCCGCGGGCCTGGACGGGCAGTCAGCCGAGGCGATCCTG
>JAUPLT010000360.1 GCA_030836785.1 Actinomycetota bacterium | reverse complement strand
TCAGTTCGCCAAGTCGCTTTTCCGGGTGGTCGATCATGTCTACGAGGAACTCGGCGAAATCGAGGACATGCCGGAGGTCCGATACGCGCCGCACCGCTACCCGGGCTACATCGCCGAACGCTTCATGGGCCTCTACATCCACAAGATGGGACTGCGGGTCTTCGAGGCGCCGATGGTCTGGCTCAACTGATCGGTCTGGCTCAACTGATCGGTCTGGCTGAACTGACCAGTCCAGTTGAACTGATCGGCGGCGCTCACTGCGCCGCGTCGATCAATTCCTCGAGGGACTGCGCGAGGAGTTCCGGAAAGACCTCCACATCGCTCATCGCGTCCCGGTCGGCGTTGATTCCGAAGTACAGCATCCCGCAGTACGAGGTCACCCCGATCGCGAGCACCTGATCGTGCATCAACGGCGGCACCGCGTAGGTCTCCAGCAGTTTGGCGCCCGCGACGTACATCTGTGCCTGCGGCCCGGGCACGTTGGTGATCAGCAGATTGAACTGCCGGGCCGGGAACTGGGTCGCCACCCGGGTGCCCATGGCGTGCAGGGTGGGTGGCGGGAATCCGGACAGCGTGACGATGGTGCGGGCGTCCACCAGGCTGGCCGCCGCCGAATACGACTCGGTGGCATGGGCGATCTGGGACAGCCGGACCACCGGATTGGACTCCCCGACTGGGAGGTCGATCAGGAACGGTGCCACCTCGCTGATCGCCTGGCCGGGCCCGGACGGTAGTTCGGCATCGGGGTAGACGGAGGTGGGAGCCATCGCCCGCATCGCGGCGCTGGCGGTGACCGGCTCGCCGCGGGACAGCAGCCAGTTGCGTAGCGCCCCGGCGATCACCGTCAGGACCACGTCATTGACATCGCAGTCGTAGCGGGCGCGGATCATCCGGTAGTCCGCCAACCGCGCGGAGGCGACGGTGAAGCGCCGCTGCCGCGACACTTTGGTGTTCAGCGGGCTGTTGGGAGCGCTGCCCCGCACCAAAGTGCGGGCCGTGCCGGCGACCCGGGCGGCCAACTCGGCGAGCTCGCCGTTGTTGGCGGCCACCCCGGCCACCGTCGAGCGCAGCGCCATCAGCTGCTGTCCGGGCCGGGCCAGCCAGTCCCCTATCGCCTCGACCACCAGCCGTCCGGCGGTGGGTTCCCGGGTCGGCAGCCAGATGTCCTCCGCAGCGGCCGCCGGACGGCGGCTGCGGTCGGCGATGACGTGCCCGATCTCACAGGCAGACATCCCGTTGACCAGCGCCTGGTGGGACTTGATGAACAAGGCGAGCCGGTTGTTGGCCAGGCCCTCGATGAGATACATCTCCCACAGCGGGCGGCTGCGGTCCAGCGGGCGGCCGGCCAGCCGGGAGATCAGCTCGTGCAGTTGGCTGTCGCTGCCGGGCGCCGGTAGTGCTGAACGGCGCACGTGATACGTGATGTCGAAGTCGGGGTCGTCGACCCAGACCGGCCGGGCGATCCCCAGCGAGACCTCGCGGACCTTCTGGCGGTAGCGAGGGATCTGCGGTAGCTGGCGTTCGACCGTCTCCAGCAACCGCTCGTAGCTCAGCCCGCCACGGGGCCGACGCAGAATCGCCAGGGAACCCACGTACATCGGGGTGGCGGTGTTCTCCCGCTGATAGAACGTCGCGTCTGATGGAGACAACCGTGCTACCACTGGACCTCCGCACTCACGCAGGCATCGGGCCGAGCGATGTCAAAACCATCCCGGTGCCGGCTAGGACTCCCCAGAACCATACGTCCGGCGAGCCCTGAGCAGTATGAGCACTGCCCCGGCTGCGGCGACCGCCGCGATACCGCCGGCCACCCACCAGAACCAGCCCTCCTGATCGCCCTGCGCCGCCGCACTGGCCTGTGCGGAATCCGCGATCGGGTTGTTCGGGACGGTCAGCGGCGGGCCGTCAGGGACGGCGATGACCGCCCGGCCGTTGAGTCCCGACCACCGCCCCGACCCGTCCAGCCAATTCAGCAACGCGTCCAGTTGCCACGGCGCGCCGTTCGAGGTCGCGATCAGCAGCGCGCGCTTTCCGTCGAAGATCGTCTGTAGGGAGCCGAATTTCGTCTCCGGCTCCAGGTCCATCGAGAGAGGATCACCTTCGGGATCGACACCCGGGACGGTGATCTTTCCGCCGTCCACACTGAACGGCAGTGTGAGCGAAGGATCCGACCAGCCGTCAGATGCGATCAGGATCGCCGAACGGCCGCTCTCGAGCGCATTCTGAACGGAGGTGACCTCGGTCATCAACTGCACCGAACTCAGCCGCTGCAGGCCCACCGCGATCTGCGCGGCGCGTGCGGTATCGGCGAAGGCGTCCTGCCCGATGCCGATTTCCAGGCTCGGCATGAGTGCCTGCGGGAAGGACTGGAAACCTTGTGGCACCGGCGGATTGGCGGTGCCCACCTGCACCGCCGAGCTGCCGTCGATGACCACACCAATCGGCAGGTGCTCACCGCAGTGGCCCGGGTTTCCGGTGGCGCTGACGGCCACCTCGACAGTCATCGAGCGTCTGAGCAGGCGGTTCGGAATCGTGAGGGTGCGGTCGATGACACCGTCACCGGTGGCCGCCCACCGATCGAGGACCTCCCCGGCGACCGAGACGGTCGCCTCGCCGCCGAAGTTCTCGGGCAGCGGTGTGTACGACCCGACCAGATGTAACCGGACATCGGCCAGCGGGTGACCGAAGCGAGTCTGGTCCAACTGGACTCTGACCTTGGGCCACAGCGAGTCGTCGGCGAGCTCGTTCTGGTCCAGTTCGGCGACGGTGGTGTTGTCGTTGGCCAGTTCCGGCTCGAACAACGGACCCGCGACCGCCGTCGTGCTCACGGCGAGGCGCAGTGACGGGTCGCTGAGCAGCCGCGCCTGCTCGACGAGCTCCTCCCCAGTTCCGGAGATCAACAGTGACGGGACACCGTCGCCCTGCAGCGCAAGGCCCTTGTTGCCACCCTCCTTGATGATGATCTGCCGCTCGCCCGGCGCCGAGGCCGCCGGGAAGGCGGTGGCCCCGTCCGGCAGCCGGCTGACCACCACATTCGGCTTCTGCCCGTTACGTTGCGCGACGGCGGTCGCGACCTGGACCGCCGCGTTCGACTCAGCCATCGAGGGGCCCGACGGAATACCGATGGTCACCGACCGGAGCACCGCGGGCAGGAAGTCCGCCACCGTGCTGGGAGGAGCCTCGGAGCCGGAGAAGACGACAGCGGCGTTGGTCAGGCGCACCGGCGCGTAATCGTCCCAGCAGTAATCCCAAGCCGGGACGACGGTGAGGGCGAGGTTCAAGGTGACCCACTCGCCGGAGAGTTGAATACCCTTCAACGGGATCACCAGGTCTGCGTCACCCTCCAGAGGCAGACCCACCCGGCTGATCTGGCGACCGTCCTGGCTGACGGTCAGGGTGCCGAAGCGCAGGAACACCGGGAGTTCGATTCTGGCCCGCAACTCCTCGGGCACCAGACCGCGCATCACCGGGAAACTCACCGACTTGGCGGCGTTGAACCGGTTCACGGTGAACGCGATCGTGCCGGACACACCCATGTCCGGCATTGCGAGCACCGGATTGGTGATCCCGGCGCCTCCGCTGGGAGCAGGATCGGGATCGGGGTCGGCCGCGCTCACCGGTGACGTCCACAGCAGCGCTGCGATCACCCCGGCCAGCGCTCCCACTCGACGCATGCTCACCCTCGCTTCAGCCGGCATTCCTCCGGAATTGGACACTTGTTCAACTTAGCTGGAGATCATCCCAGTGGCACGAACCGCAACCAATCGACTGTCATCGTTGCCGGAAATCGCGTCGTTTCGTCCGGCGGTCCCGGCCAGGTGCCACCCACCGCGACATTGAGCAGTGCGAACATCGGTCCGTCGAAGACCCAGGGCGCATCCGGCGGCAGGTCATCAGGGGTGAAGGTCTTCAGTGCGATGTCATCGATCCCGATGGTGACACTGCGCTCAGCGCGGGTGACCCAGTACTCATGGAAATCCTTGGTCAGATCGGCTATCTGACCCTTCGCCTCGGGGTCGGCGCCGGGACCGTGCAGTGCCACGTGATACGTCGTCGGCTCATTGATGAGTTCGATGATGTCGATCTCACCGCATTCCGGCCAGCCGATCTCGTCGATATTGGAGCCCAGCATCCAGAAAGCCGGCCAAATGCCCTGTCCGGAAGGCAGTTTGATGCGCGCGGAGAGAGTGCCGAACCCGAACTCCAGCTTTCCCCGGGTCACCACCCGGCCCGAGGTGAAGTGCCCGCCGTCATCACGGGCGGTGATCACCAGGTTCCCGTGGCCGTCGAGCCGGACGTTCTGTGGAGCGTCGGTGTAGGTCTGGAGGCTGCCCCGCTCCCAGCCGTGTATCTCCGAAGGGCCGACGTCGATGACCCAGTGCTCGGGATTCGGCGGCGCCCCCGCCGGCCCGTCGAAGTCGATGGTGAACGCGTCGGCGACCACCGGACCCGCGGCCGCACCGTCCGCTCCGCAGCCGCTGATGGGGACCAGGAGTGCCTGAATCATCACCACGGCAACAACTTTCGCCGCCCGAACACGCATCCGCACTACACCCCCTCGCCGGTTTCGAGACCTGCCATGACATGAGCGGGCACCGCCACCCGGCCGCGGTAGGTCCGCCATACCAGCGGACCGCACACCAGAACCTCCACAGCAATCGCCGCGAGCCAGCCTAGGCTCAGGCCGATCAGTCCGCCAACGTGCGCACCCACGGCAGCGCCGACGATCTCCAGTGCGCCCAGCGCCGCGATCAGCGCCGACTCCCGGCCCTCGTTACCGATGACCCGAGCGAGCGTGACGTGATGATCCCTGATGATGGCGCCCAGACCGCCGAGGGCGAGCACCATCAACACCACATACCCGTTTTCCGCATACGCCGCACCGAAGATGCCCAGTGCGAGTTTGCCGAAGACGATGATCAGCACGACCGCCGCGGTGCAGATCAGCAGCGCGAACCGCAGCGTGAACCGGAACTCCATGACAAAAGTCCGGGAGTCCCGGACGCCGGACGCGAACAACGCCCACACCAGCGCCATCGGCATGAAGAACACGAAACCGGCCAGCGACCAGGTCGCGTACAGGTATGCGGCCTGCTCGGAACCCAGCATCACGTTGGCGACGATGGGCATGGCGAAGTACGGCACGAACAGCGCGGTATTGAGCCCGTGATGTTTGACGGCCGCGAAACGGGTCCCACGCAGCGCCGACAGCCGGGGTATGGCGCGGCGCAGCGATACCCGGTACCTGCGGCCCAGCATGATGACGACGACCACCACAGAGATCACATTGGCCAGCAGCCAGCTGATGACGATGGCCAGCGAGCCGAACCGGACCATTGTCAGCGCCAGGACAGCCAGCAGAACCAGCTTGGCAACGGCCTGGATCAGATTGCGGATCAGCTGTATTCCGCTGCCCGCGACAGCCAGGAATGCCTGGTCGACGACGAGGCAGACGGTCTGCGATACGACGAGTGCGATGAAGACGAAGGTCGCGATGGGGCCATGGCCCGCCCCCGGCAGTCCCAGGAAGGAACCGGGCAACACCAGCGCGCACACCAGCGATATGAGCGCGGCATTGAGGCTGGCGGCCAGAGTGGCCGTCGATACCAGCGAACTGCGGCCCTGCTGCATCGCCGGGAGTCGCACCATCATCAGCGTCCCGACGCCGAATATCGACAGCGGCGCGAGCAGGCTCACCGCCGAGATGGCGGTGGAGGATTCGCCCACCGACGCGGCCGGAAACGATCGCGCCGCCACCGCCCAGTAGATGAACCCGATACCCGCGGTGGCAACCGTGCTGGTTGCCAGGCCGGCCGCACTGCGCAAAACAAAGCGAAGTTTGCTCCGGCTTCCGGCGTCGGGACTTTCGCTGACTTCCCCGACTTCGCCGGCATCCCCGGCGCCCCCGGTTGCGTCCGCTGCCGTCATCGGCCGGCCTTCGACGCGATGGCGTCGGCGTACATCTGCTCGAGGCGGGGCGCTACCGCGGTGACGGTGAAATCACGGGCGCGGTCGCGCCCGGCGCGGCCGAATTCCCGCGCGACATCCGGTTGCCGCAGCAGTGTCGCCAGGGCCTCGGCCAGCGCGACCGGATCCCCCGGCGGCACCAGCAGACCCGTCCGCCCGTCGACCACCATGTCGACGATTCCACCGGAGGCCGCCCCGACCACCGGCCGGCCGGCGGCCATCGCCTCCAGGACGACGGTGGGGCAGGGATCCGACCACACCGAGGGCACCACCACCACCCGGGCGGACCGGAACAGTTCGACCACATCCGCATGGGGAAGCTGGCCGGTCCACCGGGCCCCGGGCGGAAACCGCCACGCATCGGGCCCCGGACTGCGCCCGGCCAGCACCAATTCCGGCGGGGAGTCAAGCCGCTCATAGGCGTCGAGCAGGACCTGAACACCCTTGTCGGCGGTCAGGTCCCCGGCGAAGAGCAGCGGGGCGTCAGGTCCGGTGGGCGGGATCTCCTCGAGGATGATGTCGTCGGGGATGAAGTTGGGAATGACCCGCGCCGCCAGACCCGCGCTGTGCAGCCAGTGCCCGGCCGGGATCGCGACGGCGTCGGCGACCGCACTGCTCACCGCCGCCACATCGGTGAGTCGCCGCGCCCGCCGATGGGCTGCGGCCGCATTGGCGATGACGGTGACCGCGCCGTTGACGGACCCGTAATGCTCGGACGCGCAGGAGAGGCACCGGCGCAGACCGGGCCCGGGGCAACGGGACCGCCCATGTTCCATCAGGCGCTTCGTCGCGCAGACATGGCTGTAGTCGTGCAATGTCATCACCAGCGGCACACCGGCTTTCGCGGCCGGACCCAAGGCGCTGTTGACGATCCAGTTGTGCGCGTGCGCGATGTCGTAGCGGCCGCCGGCGAATTCCTCGGCGATGGCGCGGCTGACCTGGGGATCGGGCAGTGGCAACGCGTGCGGGCGGGACGGGTCGCTGTACAGCACGGGTAGCCGCGATGCGGCGGTACGTACCCGGACCACCCGGAGACCGTCGACGACGGTGGTGCCGGCCGGGCTCTCGCCGGTCGCGAACCCGAGCAGCGTCACCTCATGCGAGCGCGCGGCCAACGTTCGGGCGAGGTTCCAGACGTGCCGCTCCTCGCCGCCGGCAACCGGCGGAAGGAACTGGGCCAGTAGCAGAATCCTCACCGCGCCACCTCCCCGTAGAGCTCCTGGAGTTGCCGGGCGCAATCATCCCAGGTCTGCAACACCGGTGGTGCGGTGCGCGGCGCCGCGGCGAGGGTCAGCACGGCGGCGGCCACCCGGTCGGGCGGGGCGTCCACCGGAATCGTTGTGGCCAGCCCAGATTCGCCCAGCTCGGTCAGGCCCGACGTGTCGGCGAGCAACGCCGGTGTGCCGGTGCCGAGCGCTTCCATCACCGCGACCGGATGCGCCTCGTAATCGCTGAGCAGGCACATCACGTCCGCCTCGGACACCACCTTGCCCATACTGCCCCGCTCCTCGGGGCCGAAGCTACGAAAGACCACGTGGTCGGCGATGCCGAGTTCGGCGACCATCGCCCGCAGCCGCCCCTCGAAGGGACCGCTTCCAATCAGGACCAGGGTCGCGTCCGGCGCCGACTCGAGGATCCGGGGCATCGCCTGCAGAACCCGGTGGTGCCCCTTGTACTCCTCGAGCCGGCCGACCGAAACCAGCAGTGGCGCACCGGCTATTCCGGGTGCGGCCGGATCGACCGGCAGCGGCTCGGACCCGTTGCGAATCAACCGGATCGTGTCGGCGGGGATTCCGAGGATGCGGGCGAACATCCGTCGCTCGAACTCGCACACCGCGACCAGGGCGGCGGCCGACCGCATCAGCGGGCCGATCACTGCGAACTGCAGGGGGCGCAACCGCTCCCGCAGACCGGACGAACTCCCGCCGGTGTGGAAGGTCAGCACGGCGGGAGTGCGGGTGCGGCGGGCGGCCGCCAGTGCGGCGGGTGCGACGAGGGTATGCACACCCTGAACATGGACGACGTCGTAGGCGTCGCGGGCGTCGAGCAGATGCCGGACCAGTCCCGGTGCGAGGTAATAGTCCCGGGATCGGGGGTAGGCCGGCCAGCGCAGGATCCGATAACCCGACACCGTCTCCGATGTGGGCAATTCTCCGGTGACGTCGGTGGTCAGCACCGTGACGTCGACGCCGGACGCGGCCAGTCGACGGGACACCTCGTGGACGTGGGTCTCGATACCGCCCATGAAAGGCAGTGCGCGCGCGGCCACCATCGCGACCCGCAACACCCGGCTCATCCCACACCCCGGCGGCGCGCCCACGCCCCGGACACCGCGCCGACGACATACCCGGCCGTGGTGTACGCCAACCCGATCACGATCGCCCCCGCGGTGAGCAGCCCACTGCCGTCCCCGCGCAGCGCACGGCCGATCCCGTGCAGCACACCCCGGGGCAGGGTCACCGTCGAGTAGCTCCACTCCGAGGCCAACCCGTCGTCGGTCCCGACGCTGCGGGTCACCAGCGCCTTGGACAGCCCTTCGGAGTAGCACCGGTTCCGGAAGTAGGCGAAGGTCTGCCGTTCGGCCGCAACGCGGTGGATCACTTCGGCGTCACGGTCATGGACGAAGAAACCGCCGGGCCGGGCTTGTGCCGACCGGATGCAGAACTCCGTCTCCTCACCTCCGACCGGGCGACGGACACTGGACGATCGGCCGATCCCGGAGGTGAACCCGCCGTCGTCGAACAACTCCCGCCGAAACGACGCGTTGGCCCCGATCAGGTTCCGCACGACCCCGGTTCGCTGCCCGGTGTAATCGCAGCCGACGACCCAGTCGAACTCGGGGGGGAACCAGCGCGGACGCCCGTCCGTCCACTCCGGTTCGATTCCGCCACCGACGCCAAGCACGTTGTGATCGCTATAGTGCCCGGCCAGACCGGTCAGCCAGCCGGGACGGGCGGCCGCGTCATCGTCGAGGAAGACGACCACCTCGGCGGTGGCGAGCTCGACCCCGGTGTTCCGCGCACCCGAGAGTCCCTGCTCGTTGTGATTGGCGGCCACCACCACACCCGGGAGCGCAGCGGCCAGCCGAGCCTGCAGTTCGGGATTGTGGTCGACGATGACGATCAGCTCGTGCGGCGGCGGCTGCTGCGCCTGCACCGAGTGAACTGCGCGCAGGGTGTCGTCCCAGCGCTGCTCGGTATAGCAGCAGATGACGACGGCGCAGGTCGGGGCGCCGACGGGTTCCGGTGCATTGACTGCCGCGCTGCTGACCATCATCGAAGAATCCCTCCCGGCACTCACTCGTCAGGGCTGTTCGGCGAAATATGCACTGCGGCAGGGTCGTTGAGTATCCGATTGACCTTGACGTCAATCTCCATCGCGGCATCCCAGATCGCGACCGCGATGATCAGCAGCAACGGCACCGCCACCAGCGCGGCAGTCCGGACCTCGCGGCCCGACACCCGGCCGGCGGCCCGGCGCAGCAGGGAGACGGTTGCTTCGAAATTGGTGAGAACGACGACGCCGGCGGCGGTCAGAACGGTCAGCGGTGTCAACCACACACCCCCCAGCAGAAGCGCAATCGAGATCAGACAGGTGCCGGCCAGCACCACCGCCACCGTCAGGGACGGGCCCCAGGCGCGGCACGAAACGATCCACTGCCGCCTGGCCCGGCGCCCCACCGGACTGCGGACCACAAAGCCCAACAGCACCCCGACCGCCAGTCCGACGGCAAGCTGCGTGGTCAGACGGACCTCCGGCGTCGGTTCGAACCAGCCGCTGCGCAGCTCTGGAATCCCCAGTTCCTCCAGGTCGTAGATCGCCACCGGTCCGTGCCGGTAGAGCAGCTTGATCCCGGGCACCCGATCGAACTTGTTCAGCTGTCGCGGGGTGAGCTGTTGGCCGTTGCCGGTCTCCCCGTTGAAGAAGTATGAGCCATAGTGCGGCAGTTCGTCGGCCAGCCGACTGTCGACGTACAGGTAGCGCACCTGCATGGCGGCCGCCATATCGGTCTGCTCGGTACCCCAGCCCCGCGCGACGAACAAGGCCGGGACGTCGACCCCGGCCCCCTTCATCACCGGCCAGACCCCGGCCTGCGACGCGAAGAGGGCGGAACTGACTCCGTCGGCGCCGATCCGGCTCCCCGCCGGAAGCGCATCGCGGGCCCACTTGACGGCGGCCAGGGTCTCGGAATCCATCGATCGGGCGTCCGCCGCCACCAGATAGCTCCCCGGTAACCGCTGCCAGCTCGGTCCGCTGCCCAGCACGTACCCGCCCAGGAATGCCAGCGCCGACAGCACCATTGCCACGCCCCGCACCACGTCCAGACGCCGGAGCTCCTCACCTCTCGGTCGCGGTTGGTCCGCGCGCCACCACAACCTCATGGCGTAGCTCGCGAACAGGTATCCCAGGGCGATGAACAGGAAGCTGCTCGAGCGATCGAACAACTCACCCCCCTTGGGCAGCACCCGCGCGGCGAGGAGAACGGGGATGCTCCCGGCAATACCCACGACGATGAGATGCAGGCCGCCGCGATAATGCTCACCACGGCGCCACCACCGGATATAGAGCAGCAGCAGCGCCGCCACCAGCAGGCTCAGGATCGCCGCGTAATAGATCAGCAGGTACTGGTCCAGCGATCGGGCCGCGGTGCCGGCCGAGTCCTTGAAGAGCTCCCGACGCTCACCGCCACGGAACTGCGCGGCCACATCGTCGATGATGGGCTTGAAGTAGTCGGTCAGCAGTTTGCGCTGCACGATCGCCCAGACGATCGTCGACGCGATGGCCGCGCACGCCCCGTACGCCACCCACAGCCGCATCTGACCCCGCTCGGCGAGGCTCCACAAGAAGAGGAAGAATGCGGTGAGGAAGCTCGTCACATGATGGGTCACGGCCAATGCGAACAGACACACCGTGGCACCGCCGAGCAACGGCAGCGGTTTGTCGCTGAGCCGGGCCCGAACGATCAGATTCAGCGCCGCCAACGCCAGCGGGATCGCGACGGTCTGGTAGGCGTACTGGGAGTTGAAGAAGACGAACTGCGGCGAGATGGCGTAGACGGCAACGGCCAGACCGCCGGCCCGGGAACTGCCTGTCGACTGTTCGACCGCGTCGCACAGAACCGTCACCAAAACCAGCCGGGACAAGATGATGACGACATATGCCGCCGCCATGGTCGGGATTCCGAACTGGTGCAGCAGCACCGTCGTCGCTTCCAGACCGGGATATCGAGGACTTACCTCCAGCAGCGGATTGGCCTGGAACAACCCGTGCGAGGAGATGATGTCACCGAGGGTGCGCATGTGCAGCTGTTCATCGAAGCCGGTGAACAGCAGCGGATTGCTGGCCCGCCACATCAGCGTCGGCGTCAGCCCCAGACAGATCACCGCCGCGTTGCGCGTCGTCCGGTCGAGGCGGGCGGCGGTCAGCACCCACAGGGCGCTGCTGTACGCGGCCGCCAGGCTGAGGTTGGACATCAATTCGGCGGGCAGGCGATGGTCCAGCCGGGCCAGGACGACAGCCAGGGTCTGGCCACCCAGCGAGGCGACCTGCCAGGCCAACAACCCGATGATCGGCCGAGGGAGTGCGGCCTCGCGACGATGCCTGGACCGGCGGGCGGGCCGACCTGGGAATGTCTCGATCATCAGCCTCGACTCTCCCTCAGCTGTGCGATCGTGTGGCCGACGCGAGCCGACTTCCGTGCTCGTCCGGGTCAGATTAGTTCGTCCGAACCGTGGCGCACATTGCGACAGGGAAATCTCGACGTCCGTTCGCGCCAGGGTCCACTGACGGTACGCTCGCCTCGAAACCAGCGCAGGGCCACATCAAAGTTGAGGGGGCAGGCACATGGGAGACACGTCCGCGGGCATCGATCACTCGAACGCCGACACCTATAGCCAGGACCGGTTCGTCGAGGATTATGACGCCTTCCAGGGCTGGAACGAAAAGGGCGAGATGCGGGTCCTGATGTCGATCGCAACGGAGGTCCGCGGCAAGCCGGTTCTCGACGTCGGGGTCGGTACGGGCCGCACGACATCACTGTTGCGTCTGCTGACCGATGACTACGTGGGATCGACTACGTGCCGGTGATGATCGAACAGGCCAAGGCGGCCTTTCCGGACAGCGACCTTCGGGTCGGGGATGTGCTCGACCTCAAGGAGTTCGACGACGGCTCCAAGAAGTTGGTGCTGTTCTCCTAC